>NZ_JACAKI010000001.1:237514-568444 GCF_030326445.1 Myroides sp. DF42-4-2 | reverse complement strand
TTGTGGTGCCTCCAGGAATCGAACCAGGGACACAAGGATTTTCAGTCCTTTGCTCTACCAACTGAGCTAAGGCACCAGTTTTAAACTAAGATACTAAAAGCTAATTTTGTGGTGCCTCCAGGAATCGAACCAGGGACACAAGGATTTTCAGTCCTTTGCTCTACCAACTGAGCTAAGGCACCAATTGGCTTTTAGTAAGTGAACTTTTGTTCTCTTAAGCGGTTGCAAATATATAATACTTTTTTATTCTTACAAAACATCTAAGTCAATTTTTCTTTAATTATCTTTGTTCAACAAAGCAAAGTAAACATGATCTACACCCTTGATATTGGCAATACAAGAACCAAACTCGCTATGTTTGAAAACGATAGCCTTTTAAAAACCGAGTACCTATCGACGAAAAACATTCAGAAAGAATTATTGTTTTTTTTTAAAAAAAATAGCGAAAAGCCAAAAATTGTCTTGGCTAGCGTGGGACAGTTGGATACTTCCTTGCTTGATTGGCTTAAAAAAAACACAGAATTAACCCAAATTACACCTAGTACGCCCCTACCTTTGATCAATAAATATAAAACACCTCACACCTTAGGCATGGATCGATTAGTTGCTGCTGCTGGAGCTTCTATTCAATACCCTCAGGTAGCGCGATTGATTATAGACGCAGGTACTTGTATTACGTACGACTTTGTCAATGCGAACAATGAATACCTCGGTGGATCAATTTCTCCAGGATTGCAACTGAGGTATAAAGCCTTAAATGATTATACCGCAAAACTGCCTTTATTGGAAATGGAAGATATTTCGTATTTCATTGGCCAAAATACACACGAATCGATTCAATCTGGCGTTATCAATGGAATTGTTGCAGAAATTGACAATATTATTGACCGTTATAAAAAAGAATATCCTGATTTAACAATAATTTTAACGGGAGGTGATACAGTTTTTTTGGCAAAAAGATTAAAAAATATAATATTTGCTAATCCAAACTTTCTTTCTGAAAGTTTGAACCATATATATCAATACATAATTGAAAATGATAAAAAGAATCATTCTTAGCTTTAGCCTTATTTTATCCGCTCAAGCTTTCGCTCAGCAAGGAACTGCGTCTCCTTATTCGTTTTACGGAATTGGAGATTTAGGTTACAATGGTACAAATGAATATAAAGCTATGGGAGGTAATAGTGTCTATTCAGATAGTTTACACCTAAACTTACTGAACCCTGCTGCTATTAGCCAACTAAAGGCTACGACCTTTTCGGTTGGAAGTACCTCAAAATTCTATAATTTCAAATCGGATCAAAGTTCGGACAATATCAAACGTCAATCTCTTGATTATTTTGCTTTAGGATTGCCCCTATCTAAGAAATACAGCGTAATTTTTGGATTGCAACCGTATTCAAATGTTGGATATAAAATCGAAAGTGTAAAAACCAACGAACTCAACCAGATCACCAACAATCAACTAGAAGGAGAAGGGGGAATTAACCGCGTTTTCTTAGGTGCTGGATATGAAATCAACAAGAATTTTCAGGTAGGTGTGCAAGCGAGCTATTTCTTTGGTAACACCAAACACATGAACTTAATAACCATGATTGATGCTGGAGATGGTTTTGCCTTAACGTACCGCACAAACGAAATGCGAAGAATTGACTACAAAGGATACGAAATCCGAGGAGCGGTTCAATATAAAGGAAAATTGAAAGGCTATGATTTTCAAGCAAATGTAACGTATAGCCCAGAGACCAAACTGACTGCGGACAACCTGACGAATTTAAGAATCTTAAATGCCAATGGTGGAATTGTTGACGCAAGAGAAATTTTCAACGGGAGCACTAACTTAAAGAAACCCCAAGAATTCTCTCTTGGAGCTGGTATTGGTGAAAATTTAAAATGGTTTGTTTCAGGGCAATTTACTTATGTTGAAAACAGCAAATTAGCCAATAGCTGGAATCAATCTTCTTATTCTGGCTTTAAAGATACTAAACGCTATGCAATTGGTGGGTTCTACATCCCGAAATACAACTCGTTTACAAGCTATTTTGATCGCGTTGTATATCGCGCAGGATTCCGTTATGAAAACACGGGATTAGAGTTAAAAAATCAAAGTATAGACGACTATGCAGTATCTGTTGGAGCTGGATTCCCGTTATTTGGACGCACCTTATCGAATGTAAATATCGGGCTTGAATACGGAAACAGAGGAACAAAAAGCAGTGGATTGATCAAAGAAAACTATTTCAACTTATCGATTGGTTTATCTTTGAACGATTTCTGGTTTATGAAACGTAAATTTGACTAATCCCGTTTGCGCATGTTATTCACTAAGAAAACACCTTTTATTCTTTTAGGACTTTGTGTCCTTAGCTTGTTGTCTTGTGAAAGCAATTTTAGAGATATTCAAAAAATACACAACAAAGCACCATTTTATCCTGCGGGAATCGCGGAGAATATGCAAGGTCAATTTGTAGATTCAGGAAGAGTTAAAGCCATTCTAGTGAGCAAAAAAATGCTCGATTACTCCACGGTAAAATACAAGTTTACTGAATTTCCTGAGGGTATACACTTAACGTTCTTTGACGAATCCAACAATAAAAATACAGTTGTAGCGGATTATGCTATTCAGTATACTACAACTGAGCTTGTAGATTTAAAAGGCAATGTGGTTATTACCACCCACGACAATAAAAAGCTCGAGTCAGATCAGCTGTATTACGATCAAAAGCGCGATTGGTTTTACACCAACGGAAAATATAAAGCGTCGACAGACAAAGAAAACTTTACCCAAGGCGTAGGCGTTGATTTTGATGGAAAACTCAACGTAATTAAAGCTAGAAACAGCTACGCAGAAAGTATTAAAAAAGAAAACTAGATTATGAAAGCACTACAAATTATACCGTTCCTTTACCTATTCATTGCCGGTCTATTCATATATGACGCAATCACAAAAATTGCAGTAAATGAACCTTTCTCAGCCTATTGGTTGAGTTTTGCCGCCGCCGCTTTGTGTATTTTCATGTTTTTCTTCAGAAGAAAATACAGTAAGCGAATGGTAGATCACTACAAGAAAAAATAACTTTCAATACAAAATATCAAGAAATCGTCGAGCAATATATAGCTAGACGATTTTTTTTTTGTGCATTCGCTTGTCTATTATTTTTTATAATTTTATCTTTTTCCCTTACCTAAAGACTGATTTTTACGAGCTAGAATCAAGCTTTAAGTAAAAAATTTTATTTTTTAACAGTAAAATTCATTGAGAAAGGCATTCTTTCTTCAAAATAATGGGTTTACCCCTTTTATTATTAAAGAGATAATTGTATTTTCGCTCTCTGAAAAAAATTACACATAATAAAAAAACATGGCAGTTTTATCAAAAATTAGACAAAAGTCGGCGCTGTTAATTGCAGTAATTGGTATTGCGTTATTAGCATTCGTTATTGGAGACGTAGTTAGAAGCGGTGGTGCTGATACTTCGAGAAATATTGGAAGCGTGAATGGTGAGGACATCAATACGCAAGTCTTTCAGCAAAAAGTTTCCCAAGCAGAGCAAGGGAATCAAATGAGCAGAAATCAAGCCTTTCAAATGGTTTGGAATAACGAAGTGAATAATATACTGCTACAAACCGAATTCGAAAAATTAGGTTTGCAAATTGGAAAAGACCAATTAATAAACGTAGTGAAAACCAACCCTATGTTTGCTAATAGTCCTGAGTTCCAAAATCAATTGGGACAATTTGACATGGCTAAGTTTAACGCTTGGGTGATGGCAATGAAACAAGCTGGTCCTGAGCAATGGCAAGCTTGGTTAAATTACGAAGTTGAACTAGAGAAATTTGGTTTACAACAAATGTATAACGCTATGGTTAAAGGTGGTATTTACACTACTCAAACAGAAGCGAAATACTCATACCAAGGTGAAAACAGCAAAGTAACTTTTGATTACGTTACGGTTCCTTATAGCACTATCAACGATGATGAAGCTAAAGTAAGCGATGATGAAATCGTTAGCTACATGAAAAAACACGAAAATAGATTCAAATCTGAACCTACACGTGAATTGACTTACGCTTACATCGAGAACAAGCCGTCAGACAAAGACAAAGAAGAGATCAAAGAAAAAGTAGAAGCATTTTTACTACCTACAGTGCAGTACAATGCGGAAACAAAAAAGAACGATACAATCCCAGGATTTAAAGCAACTAAAGACTTAGCTGCTTTCGTTAACGCGAATTCTGATGTGAAATTTGACAGTGTATACTACGCGAAAAAAGATCTACCATTAGAGTACCAAGAACAACTATACAACCTTCAAGCAGGAGAAGTATTCGGTCCTTATTTATTTAATGACCACTACTGTATTTCTCGTATCGTAGATAAAAAACCAGGTGCTAGAGTAAACGCAGCTCACATTTTGATTTCTTATGCTGGGGCACCACAAAGTGCAGCAACAAGAACAAAAGAAGAAGCTAAAGCTAAAGCAGACGAAATTTTGAAAAAAGCTACTGCTGCTAACTTTGCTGAATTAGCAAGTGCTGAATCAGAAGACCCAGGATCAAAAGCTAACGGAGGTAAATACGAAGATATTGCCAAAGGTCAAATGGTGAAACCATTCGAAGATTTCATTTTCAACAATGCCCCTGGTAAAATAGGTGTTGTAGAAACAAATTATGGTTTCCACGTGATTCAAGTGTTAGGAAAATCTGAAGGAGTACAAATTGCTACTTTAGCTAGAAAAGTAGAAGCTTCTGAAACGACTGCTGATGAAACATTCGCAAAAGCAACAGCAATTGAATCTGCAGCGAGCACAGCTAACTTTGTGGCAGAAGCAGAAAAAGCAAATGCAATCGTTCAACAAGATGTAACTGTTCGTCCTTTTGACGAGTATTTACAAGCAGTTGGATCTAGAAGCGAAATCGTTTCATGGACATTTAACAAAGATTCTAAAGACGGAGATGTGAAGCGTTTTGATATTCCTGACGGATACATCATTGCAAAATTAACGTCTAAAAACGATACTGGTTTATTGCCGATTAAAGAGGCTAGAAAAATAGTAGAACCTATTTTAATGAACGAGAAAAAAGCAGTAATCATCAGACAAAAAATGACTGCTTCAACCGTTGAAGAAGTATCAAAACAAACCAATGCTTCTGTTGCAGTAATCATGGATGTAACAAGACAAAATCCATTAATTACAAATATCGGAAACGAACCATTAGTAGTAGGTACTGCATTTGGAACACCTGTAAACCAAAACTCAAAATTGATCGATGGTATTAAAGGAGTTTACATGGTAAAAACAACGAGAATTAATCCTGCACCAGAATTAGATCACTATAATAGCTACAGAACAAAAACGGATAACGTAGTTCGCGCAAGTGCATCGAGTAAAGCATTACAAGCTTTAAAAGATCAAGCAAAAATTAAAGACAATCGCATTGGAATTATCCAATAAATCATACCAAAAGCCACCTATGTTTAGGTGGCTTTTTTTATTCCTTTTCGTTTAACTAAGAAAAATACCTTATTTTTGCCCCCGAACCTATATATTAATACTATACATATGAAAGCATACGTTTTCCCTGGTCAAGGTGCTCAATTCACAGGAATGGGTAAAGATTTATACGAAAGCTCGCCGATTGCAAAAGAGTTATTCGACAAAGCAAATGACATTCTTGGCTTCGATATTACAGCCATTATGTTTGAAGGAACTGCAGAACAATTAAAAGAAACAAAAGTTACGCAGCCTGCTGTATTTTTACATTCGGTGATTTTAGCTAAAACAATCGAAAACTTTAAGCCGGAGATGGTTGCTGGACATTCATTAGGCGAATTCTCTGCTTTAGTTGCCAATGGGACTTTAGCTTTTGAAGACGGCTTGCGTTTAGTTTCTCAACGCGCCCTGGCAATGCAAAAAGCTTGTGAAATCACTCCTTCTACCATGGCTGCTGTATTAGGTTTAGAAGATGCAATCGTAGAACAAGTATGCAAGGAGATTGATGGCGTAGTGGTTGCTGCGAATTACAACTGCCCTGGTCAATTGGTTATTTCTGGTGAAACAGGAGCAGTAGAACAAGCCTGTGAAAAATTAAAAGAAGCCGGCGCAAAAAGAGCACTATTACTTCCTGTTGGTGGTGGTTTCCACTCGCCCATGATGGAACCTGCACGTGCTGAATTAGCTGCTGCAATTGAAGCAACTACATTTAACCAACCAAGTTGTCCCGTATATCAAAATGTACCTGCAGCTGCTGTAAATGACCCTGAGGTAATCAAAAAGAACTTAATTGTACAGCTAACTGCACCTGTAAAATGGACGCAATCCATTCAACAAATGATTGCTGACGGAGCTACTAGCTTTACAGAAGTAGGCCCTGGAAAAGTGTTAACAGGCTTAATCAAGAAAATTGACAAAGACGCTGAAACATTCAATAGCTAAAAAATCAATTAACAATACAAAAAATCCTTGATCCCAAAACATCAAGGATTTTCTATTTCATTATAAATTGTGGAGAAATTATCACTTCAAGAGTGGGTATTAATCTTTACCTTGGCGAGTCTTACAGCATTAGGACCATTAGCCATTGACATGTATTTACCTGCTTTTACCAAAATAGCAGCCGATCTACAAACCGAGGTTAGCTATGTTCAAGTTTCCTTGTCAACATTCTTAGGGGGTTTGGCTGTAGGTCAACTCTTTTGGGGGCCAATTTCGGATAAATATGGGGCGAAAAAACCGATTATCCTTTCGCTGAGCATTTTTATCCTCACCTCTTTTGCTTGTCTTTATGTCACAGATATAAAAATGATGTGGGTGTATCGCTTTTTACAAGCCTTTGGAAGTAGCGGTGGACTAGTCATTGCACGCTCTATTGTAAACAAGCGTTTTGACAAAGACAAAACCCTAAAAATATTCAGCATCTTGGCACTCGTAGGAGGTATTGCTCCTATTGTTGCGCCCATCCTTGGAAATGCAGTATTGGAACACTACGATTGGCCGCATATTTTTACCGCTATGGGGTTATTTGCACTATTCAGTATTGCAATGACGTTTACCTTTCTAAAAGAAGACTTTTCGAATCGCCTACCTACGCTAGAAGTTAAGTCAATCGCCCAAAACTATGTCAAGTTATTTGAAAACAAAACATTTATCACCTATACCCTTATTGGGAGTATTGCCTTCAGTTGCTTGATGCTCTATATTTCCAATTCACCCGTTTTAGTAATGGAAGTAGGTGGATTGAGCAGTCGTGCTTTTAGTCTTGTTTTTATGGTGAATTCTTGCGGATTAATGTTGGGCTCATTCCTTACCTCTTCTTTTTTGAGAAAACGTCTAGAACCTAAACAAATCATCACCTTAGGAACGAGCATACAGCTGATTGCTGCCCTTCTATTGCTTGGATTTATTTTGATAGAAGCATCGATTTATTACCAACTTGTACCCCTTTTCTTTTTCGTACTGCCCTTAGGGATGCTCTTCCCTACATCTACTACATTGGCTCTTTCGCCATTTAAAGCAGAATCTGGAATTGCCTCTGCCCTTTTCGGTGCATCTCAATTAGCCTTTACCTTTTTAACCTCGGTACTGCTGAATACCTTAAACAACGGATCCATGCCCATTGTAGCCTTATCCTTGGCCGCTTGTGCCCTGTGTTCGTTATTGATTAATACAACAACCAAAAGAATATAAACGCAAAAAAGCCTTGATCACTCAAGGCTTTTTTTATACTTCTTTTGAAACGATTAGGCGAAAAACGCTTTAATCTCCTCTGTAATAAATGCAATTTGATCTTCCTCAAGCTCAGAATGCATTGGCAGAGACAATACTTCCTTCACCAATTGATTCGTAACTGGGAAATCTTCTTCTTTGTAACGTGGATCCAAGTAAGCCTTTTGATTGTGTAAAGGAATTGGATAGTAAATCGCACAAGGAATTCCCTTTGACTGTAAGTGCGCCATTAAAGCATTGCGATCTGCATTGACAATACGCAATGTATATTGGTGGAACACATGGCTGTCTTGGTCACCTGTTACTTTTGGTGTAATGATGTTTGGATGATTAGCCAAAGCTGCAGAATACTGAGTAGCTGCTGCTCTCCTTGCTGTATTATACTGGTCTAAACGCGGTAATTTCGCATTCAACACCGCTGCTTGTAAACTGTCTAAACGCGAATTTACTCCAACTACATCGTGGTGGTAGCGCTCGTACATTCCGTGGTTTACTATACCGCGAATAATATGAGCTAAAGCGTCGTCATTTGTAAAAATAGCACCACCATCTCCATAACAACCTAAGTTTTTAGAAGGGAAGAAAGACGTTGCTCCAACGTGTGCAATCCCACCTGTTTTCACTTTTCTACCATCAGAAAACGTATAGCTAGCTCCAATCCCTTGTGCATTGTCTTCAATCACAAATAAATTGTGTTCCGCTGCAATATTCATGATTTCTTCCATATTAGCTACTTGCCCAAATAAATGCACTGGAACAATCGCTTTTGTTTTAGGTGTAATCGCTTTTTTAATTGCATCTACAGAGATATTCAAACTATCAGGACAAACGTCAACCAATACGGGTGTTAGTTGCAATAATGCAATTACCTCAACTGTAGCAGCAAAAGTAAAATCTGCAGTAATCACCTCATCACCAGGCTGTAACCCTAGCCCCATCATTGCAATTTGCAATGCATCTGTTCCATTTGCACAAGGAATAACGTGCTTCACTCCTAAATACTGCTCTAAATTCGCTTGAAAAGTGTGTACTTGTGGGCCATTGATAAATGCCGAAGTTTCTAACACTTCTTGGAACGATTGATTTACTTCTTCTTTAATTCCTTCATATTGACTTTTTAAGTCAACCATTTGAATTTGTTTCATCGCCTTGGATTTAGTATCTCTAAGTCTCCTGCTCCTCTTATTGTTTTGGGGCAAAATAACTTGGTTATCGATATGTTTTACAACCACAAAAATACTAATTTCTTTACTTCAAAAATCTTTTCTTTACTAAAAGAAGTGTAATTTCGCTAGATAAACTATTCTATATGTTATTTCTTTACAATCTACTTATTCATATCGCGACGGCTTTCTTGCCTGTTGTTGCTTTATTCAATACTAAGATTAAGTTATTTGTTCAGGGACGAAAAGCGTCTTTTTCTATTTTACGCCAAAAAATCCAACCTACAGACCGCGTATTTTGGATTCACGTTGCCTCATTGGGAGAATACGAACAAGGCTTACCGATTATGGAAGCCCTAAAACAGCAATTCCCTACCCATAAAATTGTATTGACCTTTTTTTCACCATCGGGTTATGAAGTAAAGAAAAACAACACTTTGGCAGATGCAACCCTGTACCTTCCGATGGATACCAAACAAAATGCAAAGACTTTTTTAAAACTTACCCATCCCGAAAAAGTGTTTTTTGTCAAATATGAATATTGGCCGAATTACCTCAACCAGCTCAAAAAACAAGGAATAGAAACCTATTTAGTGTCTGGAATTTTTCGACCAGATCAAGTGTTTTTTAAATGGTATGGCAGCTTTTATAGAAAGGCATTATCCGCCTTTACATACTTCTTTGTACAAAACAAACAGTCCCAACAATTACTCGCTAGTTTAGACATACACCACAGTCAGGTAGTGGGCGATACGCGCTTTGACCGAGTAAGTCAGATCTTAGAACAAGACAATACACTTCCTTTTTTAGAGGAGCTGACCCATGGAAAAACAAAACAAACTCTTGTGGTAGGAAGCTCTTGGCCGCAAGATGAGAAAATAATCCTGGATTACATCAATCAAACAACCGATCAAGAATTAAAAGTAGTCCTTGCTCCGCACAATATCAAACCCGATCAAATCAAACAATTATACGAATCAATTCAAAAACCCAAGCAACTTCATTCACAATATCAAGCAGGAAGCACAGATCTGACGCATGTACAAGTTTACCTCATTGATGCTTATAGCTTATTGACAAAAGCGTATAGTTATGCGAGTATCGCCTACGTTGGTGGAGGATTCGGCGCTGGCATACACAACATATTGGAGGCTGCCACTTTTGGTGTACCCATTTTAATTGGTCCTAATTACAAGAAATTCCAAGAAGCCAAAGACTTGATTCAACTGGGAAGTTGTATAGTTATTAACAATGAAGCTGACTTTATCAACAATTTATCAAAGTTATTAACAAATGATGACTTGCGTTGTGAATTAAGTAAGGTGAGTTCTGACTTTATCCTAGCGAATAAAGAGGCAACATCTAAGATCACAACACACATAACAAACATATAGCCAATTACTTATAATGAAAATATCGCACTAACCACTTGTACATAGTTATTAACAACCACTAGCACTAACAAGTATTATAATTGTTGATAACTATCTGAAAATTCCAAGTTAAACGAGAATAGCACATAAAAAAAGGTAAGTAAACGCTGTTGTTTACTTACCTTTTATACTATGAATTAATAATTACACTATAGGTAACTTATAGAAAGTTAGAGGTATATATAAATTAGTTTAATACCGAACGAGCAAGATAAGTCAAAATATTCATTGTCACAATAGCTCGAGTCTAAATAATGTGAAGCTATCGAATCGAAGTTCTCATTTTTACTGTTCCCCCTTCTATTTACGAAACCCATCGCTTTATTTGTATCCTGCACAGGCAAACCCCTGTAATATCCTCTTTTTTTTAACAGGCTAAAGTATCCACTGCCCCAGGACATTACCTAGGTGGTATAAAAAACACTAGCTCAAACTCCGTTTTACTACGTTTTTACTTACCTTCCTTATTAAAATATCAATTTTCTTCTATTTTGCTTTGACAAACATCTATTTTTTTGTCAAAATAGACATAAAATAAAGGATGTACAATCAAACGTTCTTCCCTATTAAACGAATAGTTGTATCTTGCCTCGAATAAAAACATAACGAACAATTTTATGAACTTAAGACTTAAACACGCATTTAAACTGCTCGTTGCACTTCTTATTGTTCCCGTTTATGCACAACAAGGAGGAATGTGGATTCCGTCATTGTTAGAGGGAATGAATGAGAAAGAAATGACGACATTAGGAATGAAAATGTCCATTCAAGACATCTATGATGTGAATCATTCGAGCATGAAAGATGCTGTACCTCATTTCAATGGAGGGTGTACCTCTGAGGTTATTTCGGCACAAGGATTATTGTTGACGAATCATCACTGTGGATATGGGCAAATCCAATCGCACTCTTCTGTAGAGCACGATTATTTGGCCGATGGCTTTTGGGCACAAACAAAAGCGGACGAATTGCCGAATGACAATTTAGAAGTTACCTTCATTGTGCGCATTGAGGATGTTACGGAAGCTGTAATGCACGGAGTAAAAGCCAAAGACACGGAACTTCAAAAACAAGAAAAAATTAATGCAAATATTTCTCGTACCGTTGCTACTTTCCCTAAAAAAGATTGGCAAGCGAACAAAATTAAATCGTTTTACGAGGGGAATCAGTACATTTTATTTGTAACAGAAACCTTTACAGACGTTCGTTTAGTAGGGGCTCCGCCATCATCTATTGGGAAATTTGGTTCGGATACGGACAACTGGGTATGGCCGCGTCATACGGGAGACTTCGTTTTGTTCCGCATCTATGCAGACAAAAATAACCGCCCTGCTGCCTACTCTAAAGACAACGTTCCTTATACACCCAAGCACTTTTTCCCTATTTCACTTGATGGTGTAGCACAAGATGATTTTACCATGGTGTTTGGTTACCCTGGGCAAACACAAGAATACTTGCCTTCTTATGCTATTGAGCAAATCATCAACGATTTGAATCCAGCTAAGATTGGAGTACGTGATGTTGCTTTAAAAATTACGGATGAATATATGCGCAATGATCAAGCGATCAAAATTCAGTATGCATCTAAATACGCAGGAACTGCAAACTACTGGAAAAAGTGGATTGGCGAGAGTCAAGGCTTAAAAAAGAGCCATGCAGTAGCAGCTAAAAAAGCGTTTGAACAAGACTTTACTGTAAGAGCGAAGAAAAGTAAAAACGCTAAAGAATATACGACTATACTGCCTAAATTCGAAAAATTATACCAAGACATTGCTCCTTATGCTTTAAGTAGAGATTATTTCATGGAGGTTGCCTTGAGAAATGGTGAGTTATTAGCTACAGCTTGGAGATTATTTGCGGTAGAAAATGCGTTGAACAACGAGGCTCAATTCCAAAGCAGAAGAAACAATTTGTTGCAATCACAGGAGCGTTTCTACAAAAACTACAATAAAAATGTAGATGAAGATGTGTTCAAAGCAATTGTTCAACTCTATAAAGAAAAAGCACCAAAAGAACATTTAGCGCCAACTTTAGTTGATGCAGACGTTACTGCCCTTACGAAAGAAATTTACAGCCAAAGTAAATTGACGTCTTATGAAGGATTGAAAGAATTATTACACGGTGATGCCAGCCAAGTAAAAGCGGCATTAGCAGCGGATAAAGGATATGTATTTGCCAAAAGTTTAATCCAAAACTACCAAGCGAATATATTGCCAAAATACGAAGCATTAGACCTTGAAATTAAAGCGTTGCAACGCACGTATATGAAAGCGCAATTGGAACTTTATCCAGATGCTAGAATCTTCCCTGATGCAAACAGTACTTTACGCGTAACTTATGGTAAAGTTGATGGCTATGCTCCAAAAGATGCTATTTACTATGAGCCTGTAACTCACTTAGAGGGAATCATGGAGAAATACGTTCCTGGCGATTACGAATTTGACGTACCAGCCAAGTTGATTGACTTGTATAATGCAAAAGATTATGGAGCCTATGCAGAAGATGGAAAACTTCCTGTAAACTTTATTGCGACCAACCATACAACTGGAGGAAATTCAGGAAGTCCGGCCATTGACGCATATGGAAACCTAATCGGATTGAACTTTGACCGCGTTTGGGAAGGTACTATGAGTGATATCTACTATGACCCAGCGATCTGTCGCAATATTATGGTCGATGCACGCTATATTTTGTTTATTATTGACAAGTTTGCAGATGCAAAACACCTAATAAATGAGATGAAATTGGTAAATCCCAAAAATGATAAAAAATAAATAACTGATTTTCAGGTATTTGCAAAATAAATTTTTATATAAAAATATTTTACAAAAACAAATCATTGAATGATTTATTTTCTATATTTGTATCGAATTAATAATTAACTTTTATAACTTTAGTAAAATGAAAAAAATCGCATTAAGCATTGCTTTAGTAGCTATGATGGGTGTATCTTTTGTTTCTTGTAAAGACACTGCAAAAGAACCAGCTCAAGAAGAAGTAACAACAACTCAAGAAGAAGTAGTAGCTCCAGTTGAGGAGGCTCCTGCTCAAGAAGAGGTTGTAACTGAAGAAGCTCCAGCTACTGAAGAAGCTCCTGCTACTGAAGCTCCAGCTACTGAAGAAGTTGCTAAATAATTTTAGCTAGCAATAAAAAAAAGCTCCCACAAGGTGGGAGCTTTTCTTTTTTATACTCGTTTCGTTTGATTCAATTTTAGCAGTTCTTCGATAATCCCTCTTTCATTGGATAAACGTGGTACTTTGTGTTGACCTCCTAATTTATCATGCTCTTTTAACCAATCATAGAATAACCCTTGACGCGCTTGGTGTAAAACCAAAGGATTTAGTGTCATATTATTGTAACGTTTAGCTTCGTAATCAGAATTTACTTCCTGTATACACTGATCTAATACTGTAGCAAACTTGGCTAAATCGTCTGGTGCTTTTGTAAACTCAATAATCCACTCATGTGCTCCCTTTTCTCGATCAACCATAAAGATTGGAGCAACCGTATATTCTGCAATTTCAACTTGAAACAAAGCAGATGCTTTTGCTAAGGCGCGATCTGTATTTTCTACCATTAATTCCTCTCCAAAAACGTTGATATGGTGTTTGGTGCGACCTGTGATCTTAATGCGATATGGCAATAAACTCGTGAATCGAACGGTATCCCCTATCAAATAGCGCACTAAACCAGCGTTTGTAGTAATCAACATAGCATAGTTTTTCCCTAATTCAACATCGCGTAGGGAAACGATTTTTTGCGCACTTGATCCAAAGGTATCCATGGGAATAAATTCATAGAAAATACCATAGTCTAGCATCAACAATAGCTCGTTGCATCCATTTTGATCCTGAATGGCAAAGAACCCTTCTGAGGCATTGTAAATTTCATAGTATTTGAAATCAGCACTAGGCAATAATTTGTGGTATTGATCTTTATACGGTTCAAAACTAACGCCGCCGTGAAAATACACCTCAGCATTAGGCCAAAGGTCAAGCAAACTTCCTTTTCCCGTTTCTTGCATAATTTTATTGAATAGCACTAACATCCAGGAGGGAACCCCCATAAAACTAGTAACATTTTCATCCCTAACTTCTTTAATAATAGCATTCATCTTGGTTTCCCATTCTGACATTAACGAGGTTTTGTTTGATGGTGTACTGCTAAATTCGGCCCAGAACGGCATATTGTCAATGAGGATAGCCGATAGATCGCCAAAGACCGTATTATTGTCCTCATACAGCTGTTTACTTCCACCTAAACGCAAGCCTTTTCCGGTGAACAGCTGTGAGTTTTCATTGTTGTTTAAGTACAAACAAAGCAAATCTTTAGCCGCCTTGTAATGACAATTTTCCAAGGCTTCGTTGCTTACAGGAATAAATTTACTCTTAGCATTGGTCGTTCCACTTGACTTGGCAAACCAACGAATGGGGTCGGACCAAAAAATATTGTTCTCCCCTCTTCTGGCTCTTTCTATATATGGTTCAAATGCCTCATACGTATAGATTGGAACTCGTTCTGAAAATGTTTCATAACTTTTAATACTAGCATAATCATACTGCTTTCCTACTAGTGTCTTTTCATTTGCTTTAATCAAACTTAAAAACACATCGTTTTGTACCTCATTTGGGTATTTTCGAAATAAATCTATTTGATGAATTCTCTTCTTCAGAATCCAGGATGCAATAGAATTAACAATTGTCAGCGCCATATCTATATTATTAATAAGGTAACTACCTTTTCCTTGTGAAAAGAGTAACTAAACAATAAAAATTGTTTTTGTACTTTTACTCCTTACCCAAAAATAACAATTTTATTTATGCTATACGAAGGAGTTTTAAACAAAATGCAAACGGAATGGAGTAGCCCAATTGAATACTATCTAGTGTTTCAAAATAACTTCATCAACTTAAATCAGGTATTGGATCGTCCTATATCAATTTCATTTGTGGATTATCAGTGTTTAAACTGTGGGGGGCACAAAAAAATATTCCGTCAAGGCTTTTGTTATGACTGTTTTTATGCAAGTCCGGCTGTGGGTGATTGGATTATGCGCCCCGAGTTGAGTACGGCTCATTTAGGTATTGCCGATCGCGATTTGGACTATGAGTGTAAAGTGCAGTTGCAACCACATATTGTATACCTAGCCGCTGCAAGTGATGTAAAAGTTGGTGTAACGCGTAAAACTCAAGTCCCTACGCGTTGGATAGATCAAGGCGCTTCCCGTGCAATTCCCATTGTAGAAGTTCCCAATCGCTATTTAGCAGGAATCACAGAAGTCGCTCTAAAAGACCTCTTTACCGATAAAACCAATTGGCGTAAAATGTTGCAAAACGATATCATTGATACGGATCTCTTGGAAATTCGAAATACACTTGCGTCCAAATTGCCCGAAGAAGTACAACCTTACTTTGATCAAACCACAGCTGATCTATGGGAATTACATTATCCTGTGTTGGAATTTCCCACCAAAATAAAAAGCCTTAACCTAGATAAAACACCTTCTTATCAAGGGATATTAAAAGGCGTAAAAGGGCAGTACTTACTCTTTGATGATGGTACAGTTTTCAATATTAGAACCTATGAAGGCTATGTTGTTCAACTAGATATAAAATAAAAAATGCCCCAAAAAGTTAAACACTTTTTGGGGCATAGCTATTACTTTTGGATCAATGCTTTTATTCGCTTTTCTTTTTGCCGAAAAGATCTTTCAATCCTTTCCCTATTTTATCTACAGCTTCTTCCGTTTCTGTTTTCTTCTTTTCTCCTTCTCCACCCTGTTCTCCTTCTGTTTTATCTTTTTTTCCACCGCTCAACAAATCTTTTAAAGCATCCTTTCCTTTATCGATATATTTATTAGCCTGATCTTCTGCAATTTGCTTGGTTAGATTGGTAATGACCTCATTCATGTTGGTTCCTACTTTTGGCGCACTAAAATCACCTGTCAACCCTACTTTCACCGGAATTGCATCGTATTTGGCACTTTCTTGAGGGCTTAATTTCGCCAAGAGATTCGCTACATCAGGTCCTAACATTTTAGCAGGAACGTTGAAATCTAAGTCGTAATTCATCTGTTGATCAAAACCGTGCTCTCCTGAAACTTGTACATTCATATCTTTCAATTTCAAATCAAAAGGAGAAACTTGTACTTTTCCGTCTTTAAACTTCAAATGGATGCGTTTATTATTCAAATCTAATTTACTTAAATCAACAAATTTTACTGCTGAATCTAGAGAAGAAAGCAATTTTGAATGAGCGACATTCACCTGCGAATTTAAAATATCTCCCGTTAAATCCCCAGAAAGTGTATTCAGTATAGGTGAAAAGTCATTGCTTTCCAATTGCCCATCTAATTTGACATTGGCATTGATATTACCGGCAATAATTCCTGCAATAGGAGCAATTTTCTTCAAGAACTCAAATTGAGTAAATGTATCCTTGATATCCAAGGTTTTCAAACCTAAATCCATATTGAACTTTGGTTGTGTTCCCTTTGTTGATACATCTCCCGCAAACAACAATTTACCGCCAAAAATATCCGTGGTCATGTTTTCTAATCGAGCGGTTTCATCTTTTACAATCAAACGACCTTTTACGTTTTTCAGAGTGAGGTTGTCATAGACTACCGTTTTAGCATCTGCATTTATTGTACAATCTAAAAACGCAGGTATTTTCAAAGCTTCTCCTTGTGGAGTAGGTTTAGCTTTTTCTTCTTTCGGTTTTTCAGCTGCTTGGGCAATATCCTCTTTCAAGAGATCCGCTAGAATAAAGTTCGTAGAACGCACATTAAAGTTCCCTTTTAGCGTTTGTTTATTGAACAAGAAGCCATATAAATTATCTAAACGCCCATCAGCAGCTATATCCGTTTGTCCTGTTGCCAAAGCAAATTTATTCAAGCTCACATGATTGGTATTAAACGAAATAGCCGCTTCTTTTATATCTAAGGGCTTAGCCATTGCAACTGAAGCAAAATGGAAATTCGTTAAGCTAATATCTCCTGCATTTTTGATGTTTTGATACTGACTTTTCTCTACGGAATTCATATCAAAATTAGTCGTAACATTGGCTTTTAAGATTCCCGTTAAGGGAACATCGAGTTTCACGGGATAAGCTTTGGTCACATTGGCTAAATTAATTACCCCATTTAATTTTGCATCAACTAATGGGTTCTCTGTCAGGTTTTTGATATTGGCACTGGCATTGAATACATCTTGATCAATTTTAAACGACAGTTTATTCAAGTCAACATAGGTATCTTTCATCAACCCTGTCGTATTATTTATTTTCATATCCAATACGATTTTCTCTACCGATTTCGGCAGATCAGGGTATTTGAAGGACGCGTTATTCGCGGCCATTTCAATGGCTAAAGTAGGAATTGTCGTTTCCGTCAAATTTCCTTTTACTTTACCCGCTACTTTGAATTCTCCTGTTGTCGTTACCCCTTTTAGACCACCGGCATAGGCTTCCGGAATTAAACCCAAAAAGTTTTTAAAGTCTGAATCAGGTGTAGCAAAAGACAAGTCAAAAGCTTGACCATTTTCCAACAATTGCACCTGACCATCAAATTTTAACGGCAATTGATTGATCAGCGCTTTATTTTCTTTGAAGGTGTAGATTTGCTGATCCATATCCATGCCAATCATAGCATTGAGCGCTAACTGTACTTGGTTCAAATAGGAAGTTCCATCCATAACAAAAGAAACCTTAGCTTTTGATTGGGTATCTAAATCCAACACATTTGCAGTTAAGTTTCCTTTTCCCTCGTGATTAAACTCCTCAATGATTACTTGCATTTTCGAGCTTAAATCCGTGTATACAAGTTTGGTATTTTCAATTTGATAGTGCTTTAACGCTAAAGAAAAAGGGGTGTCTTCTTTGTCCTTCTCCTCCTCTTTTTCGTCCTCATCTTTCAAAGCAATATCGTAGTTGGCGATTCCCTCTTCGTTCACCAAGACATTGATCTTTGCTTCTTTTAGTAGAATTTCTTCAATATTCATGGGTTCTTTCTCCCCGTTGAACAATTCCATCACCGACATTTTTAAGCCAATCGTCTGTGCATGCACTAAAGTATCTCCGTCAAAAGGAGCTGTATTGACGATCGTCAATCCGTCAATAGTTACCGTCGCTTTGGGGAAGTTTTTCAACAAGCTCAAATTCACCTGATCAAACGACACCGTTGCTGTGAGGTTGTCGTTAATGGTTTTAAGTACTAAATCTTGAACTTTTCCTTTGAACAAAAATGGAGCAGCGAGTAGTAGCAGGAAAATCCCACCGACAATTCCACCAATCCACAACCAAATTTTCTTTTTCATAATCAATTAATTTTCATACAAAATAACAAAAAAAAGAGTCAACTCAAATGACATGAGTTGACTCTTTCCATATATTGTGAAAATCTTATCTTATTGAATTTTAATTTCGAAAGGCATAATCGCTTGTGCCCCTTTTAGCGACTGGAAATAATTTAAACGTTCCATCATTTCAAAATTCTCTTGTCCAATTTTCTCCTTCAGCAATTCATCTTGCGTTTGCATGATCGAAGCGCCTAAATAATTACGCAACAAATCATTGATTTTTAGTTCGTATTCTGGATAGTTTACCACTTTATAGTCTTCGATTTCAACTTTATTGGCAGCATAGGCAATTGCAGCGTTCAATCCACCTAATTCGTCAACTAACCCTTTTTCTAAGGCATCAACACCTGTCCAAACACGTCCTTGAGCAATCTCATCTACTTTTTCAAACGTCATATTACGGCCTGCAGCAACGCGATTAACAAATGTTTCATAAATAAACTCTATGCTTTCTGTTACTTCGGATTTAAACGAGTCGTCTACTTTTCGGAAAGGACTATAGGAAGCTGCATTTTGATGCGTTTTTACTTGTTCTGCATTTACTCCGTATTTAGTTGCTAGCGTACTGAAATTGGGCAACATACCAAATACACCAATTGAACCAGTAATGGTCGCAGGATCAGCGAAAATACGATCTGCACCACTAGCGATATAATATCCTCCTGAAGCCGCTAGATCTCCCATAGATACAATCACAGGTTTTACTTTTTTAGTCAATTCCACTTCTCTCCAAATTAACTCTGAAGTCAAAGCACTTCCTCCAGGGCTATTGACACGCAAAACAATCGCTTTGACCTTGTCGTTATTACGCGCTTTCTTTAAAGCTCTATTGATAGACCCCTCTCCAATATAGTTTACATTTCCTTCACCATTTAGAATTTGCCCTTGGGCATAAATTACGGCAATTTGATCTGTACTAGCTTTCTTTGTTGGGTTATCTGCTTTGATATACTCTAAGACGCTGATTTTATTATAATCTTTGTCTTGAGTCATCTCCAACGCTTTTTTGATTCCGGCGTGGTACTCATCTTCGTAGGCTACTTTGTCAATCAACTTTAAAGCTAAGGCACGCTCTGGTGTTCTTGCTGCTAAGTTCGTCGCAATATCATTTAAACTATCTACTGCTATACTTCTGCTTTTAGAAACATCAGCTACCAACGTAGACCAAATTGAATTTAGGAATACTGTAATTTGCTCCCTATTGGCTTCGCTCATTTGCTTTTCTAAATAAGGCTCTACCGCACTTTTGTACTTCCCATGACGAATAACCTCCATGTGTACTCCCGTTTGATCTTGTAATCCTTTTAAATATAAAATCTCAGTTGATAATCCACGGAAGTCAACAGCTCCCACAGGATTAACAAATACAGTATCTGCCACTGAATTCAAATAGTATTCACCTTGTGATAACGCATTGGAATAAGAGACCACAAACTTTCCACTTGATTTAAACTCTTGTAATTTTTCTCTAATCTCTCTTCGCTGAACAAATCCCAATGAAGAAACCGTATTCAACATGGAGATTCCTTTGATACGGTCGTCGTTTTTTGCTTGTTCAATTGCCATTATTACATCCGAAACACCATCCTTACGCTGGTCGTTGAAATTAAAGTCTTTATAACTAAATTTTCCTCCATAATCATATTGTACCGTTGACAAGTCCAACTCCAATACAGAGTTATTCTTTACAAGTACAGTTTCACTACTTCCCGCTACCGCGATAATGGCTATAAAACCAACAAACAGTATGCCGAAAAAGATACATAATCCCAGTAACGTTGCTAATAAATTTCTTAAAAACTTCATAGTATTATTTTTTATCCAATTAGTAGAGCCTAGCAAACAAATGTTACATTGCCCTATACTTTTCATTTAATATCTGCACAAAGTTAGCATTAATTAAAATTTCTTTTACTTACTTTTGTGACATGAATACGCAAAACATGCTAGTTTTATCTCTTGGTACGAATCAAGGGGACAAAAAAGCAAATCTAAATAAAGCTATAGACTTCATTCACAATGAAGTAGGTACTGTTATTACAATTTCTCCCATTTATGAATTTCCAGCATGGGGTTTTGAAAGTGAGCCTTTTTACAATTGTGCTTTGGTTATCCACAGTCTTTTAGATGCGCAACAGGTACTAGAAAAAACATTAGCCATAGAAAAAAGATTAGGACGCATCCGCAAGCAACAAGCAGGATATGCTGCCCGTAGTATTGATATTGATCTCATTGCGTTTAATGACGACATCATCCATACACCAACCTTAACGATTCCACATCCATTGATGCAGGAACGCTTATTTGTCTTGCAGCCTTTATATGATTTGCACTTGGATTGGATTCATCCGATTTTCAAAAAGAGCTGTAAGCAATTACTAGCAGAATGCCCGGATGTAACGACTTTTAAGCAAGTGGATCTACTAGAATCTCACTTGCAACATCACCCGTTAAGAAAGTTGAATTTCGTAGCTATTGAAGGCAATATTGGCGCAGGAAAAACGACGCTTACGCATCGCATTGCTGAGGACTTTAACGCTAAGAGTATTTTTGAAGGTTTTGCCGACAATCCTTTTTTGCCTAAATTCTATCAAGATGCCAGTCGATATGCTTTTCCATTGGAAATGTCATTCTTAGCTGATCGCTACACTCAATTATCGGATGATTTGGCGCAGTTTGACTTGTTCAAAGAATTTATTATTGCCGATTACTACATTTTCAAATCGTTGATTTTTGCACAGATCACCCTAGAAGAAGATGAGTTTCGCCTTTATCAACAAGTCTTTGACATTATGTATAAAGAGACGCCTAAACCCGATTTATACGTTTTTCTATACCAAAATACGGATCGCTTATTGGAAAATATCCAAAAAAGAGGTCGTTCCTATGAGAGTGATATCTCAGGACAATACCTCGATAAAGTGACCCAAGGCTACTTCAATTTTATGAAAACTATTCCTTCTGAAAAAGTCTTGTTGATCGACATCTCAGATTTAGACTTTGTCGCCAATCAAGGGGATTACATCCATATACTAAATCAAATAGCTGCAAAGCTAACATCTTAAAAAAAGCTCCAATACGAAGTGTTGGAGCTTTTTGTTATGATCTGTCATCGTATTGTTACTATTGTGCCTTTTGTTGCATTTGTTGGAATAAATCCCAAATAACAATGCCCGCGCTTACTGAAATATTAAGGGAGTGTTTTGTTCCCAATTGCGGAATTTCAATTACCCCATCACTCAGGTCAACAACGCCTTGAGATACTCCTTTTACTTCATTTCCAAAAACCAAAGCATAACGCGTTTGATCTTGTACTTGAAAATCGTTGAGCATAACACTATTTTCCACCTGTTCGATGGCTTGCACACAAACGCCTGCTGCTTTTAATTGTTGCACTACTTCCACCACGTCTTTTGCATACTCCCATTCCACTGTATCTGTTGCACCTAGTGCGGTTTTGTGTATTTCTTTATTGGGTGGTGTCGCTGTTATCCCACATAAAAATACTTTTTCAATCAAAAAAGCATCGCAGGTTCTAAATACCGATCCAATATTGTGTAAACTTCGTACATCGTCTAAAACAATGATAATTGGTGTTTTATCCGATGATTTAAACTCGTCAATACTCTTTCTCTCTAATTCGCTATTGGCTAATTTTCGCATAGGTAGTTACTATATTTCTGCAAAAATATTGATTAAAGCGATACTAGTCCATTATTTAGGGGAGGAAAATACAAAACAGTAAAAAAACTAAGTTTTTATCTAAATCACACCTGATAATAGTCAACTTTTAACTAATCTTTGATAGAGAATACTTGTCCACCCTATTGAAGTTCAATAATTTTGTAGGTTAAAAATTGAAGATGATCCACGACTTAATCAAGAGAATAATTACCTCAGCAGTACTAATTTACACCGTTAGATGCCTAATTGGATTCTGTATAGGCTATTATCTTTTTCTTCGGTTTGAGGATCACGAAACGCTTTGGACTATTATTTCTATCATTTTAGTAATCTCCCCAGAGGGACAAAATTCGAAGAAATTATCAATTGAACGATTCAAGTCCAATTTAGTAGGATCGGTAGTGGGATTAATCTGCTTGGAGATTCATACGCCAAACCTGTACGTGATTCTCTTTGGCATTGTTTTAACCATTTTGATTTGTTACTTTTTCAAGATACTAAACATGGCGCGTGTTGCCTTAGTTTCTTTAGTGATCATTTTGGTACAGCCCATTACGGGCATCACAGAAATGACGCCATTGTATCGCTTTTTGGCGGTGACTATTGGCTGTTTAATTGGGCTGTTAATCGTTATATTTACTTCTCTTCCCCTTCGTCGTTTAAAGCGATACTATCAGATTCCGCTGTCGTAAAAATTCTTTTGCTTTTAGCTATCTCGCCAATCTTACTGTATATTTGTAACTTCGTGTTATTTCCAAAAAAACAAAAGATATGGCTGCTAAAGAAAAAGCGACAAAAGAAACTCCATTAATGAAACAATACAACGATATCAAGGCAAAGTATCCCGATGCTTGTTTGTTATTTCGCGTAGGAGATTTTTATGAAACTTTTGGAGAAGACGCCGTTCGAACCGCACAAATTTTAGGTATTACGTTAACTAAGCGCGGGGCGGGAACGTCTAGTGAAACTGCATTGGCGGGGTTTCCTCATCATGCGGTAAACGTGTATTTACCCAAGTTGGTCAAAGCCGGACTTCGCGTAGCCATCTGCGATCAGTTGGAAGATCCCAAGATGACAAAAACCATTGTTAAACGCGGAGTAACAGAATTAGTTACCCCTGGTGTAGCTTTAAATGACGAAGTGTTACAATCCAAGTCTAACAACTTTTTATGCGCCTTACACTTTGCTAAGAAAACCTTAGGAATTGCGTTTTTAGACGTGTCTACTGGAGAGTTTTTCACGGCGCAAGGAGATGAAGAATACATCGACAAGCTACTGCAAAACTTTAACCCCAGCGAGATATTAGTACAGAAAAACAACAAACTTCTCTTTCAACAGCACTTTGGTTCTGCCTACAACCTCTTCTTTTTAGACGATTGGGTGTTTAAAGAAGACTTCGCTTTTGAGTCGCTAACCAAACAGTTTCAGACCAATTCCCTCAAGGGATTTGGCATTGAAGAATTAACAGAAGGCGTGATTGCTTGTGGTGCGGTATTGCATTATCTCTCAGAAACACAGCACACGCGCATCAAGCATATTTCAAACATTCAACGCATTGCAGAAGATGCTTACGTTTGGATGGATCGCTTTACCATTCGCAATTTAGAGCTCTACCAAAGCAGTAATTTCAACGCAATTACCTTGCTTGACGTGATTGATAAAACGCTTTCCCCTATGGGTGGTCGATTACTCAAACGCTGGTTGGCATTGCCTCTGAAAAGAAAGAACAGTATTGTTGATCGACACGAAATTGTGGAACTACTAACACAAAAACAAGATACCCTTGCATTTTTTCAAGGGCAAATAAAAAAAATATCCGATCTAGAACGCTTGACCTCAAAGATTGCAACGGGAAAAATAACCCCACGTGAACTCTTGTATTTAAAGGATTCATTAGATGCTGTTATTCCGATTAAGGAGCAAGCGTTAAAAATCCAAAACGCATCCTTAAAGAGCATTGGCGATCAATTACACGATTGCGGCTTGTTGCGCGAACGCATTGAGCAAACCATTCATGCAGAAGCTCCTGTAGCGGTTAGCAAAGGGAATGCCATTGCTTTTGGGGTGAATGAAGAGTTGGATGAATTGCGCAATATTTCATCTACAGGCAAGGGCTACCTCGATGAAATGGAACAAAGAGAAAGTCAAAACACGGGAATTCCTTCGCTAAAAATCGCCTTCAACAACGTCTTTGGATACTATATTGAAGTGCGCAACACCCACAAAGACAAAGTACCAGAAAACTGGATACGCAAACAGACATTGGTCAATGCGGAGCGCTATATTACGGAGGAATTAAAAGCATACGAAAACAAAATATTAGGCGCAGAAGAAAAGATTAGCCAGATTGAAAGCAGGCTATATGATGAGTTTGTTCATTGGTGTGGCCAATACATTCAGCCGGTTCAATTAAATGCGCATCTGATTGCACAGTTGGACTGTTTGTCCTCTTTTGCTCAATTGGCATTAGAAAATAATTATGTACGTCCAGTGCTAGATGACAGCTATGATTTAGAAATAAAAGAGGGTCGTCATCCGGTTATTGAAAAGCAATTGCCATTTGATAAACCCTATATTACTAACGATGTGTTTCTCAACAATTCTACCCAACAAATCATTATGATAACGGGACCGAATATGTCGGGAAAATCGGCCATTCTTCGTCAAACTGCTTTGATTGTATTATTGGCACAAATGGGGTGTTTTGTTCCAGCTGCAGCTGTACGCATGGGCGTTGTTGATAAAATCTTTACTCGTGTAGGGGCTTCGGACAATATCTCCATGGGAGAGTCAACCTTCATGGTAGAGATGAATGAAACGGCTTCTATTTTGAATAATATTTCAGATCGCAGTTTAGTCTTATTGGACGAGATTGGACGTGGTACGAGCACATATGATGGAATTTCTATCGCTTGGGCTATTGCTGAATTTTTGCATCAACACCCTTCAAAACCCAAAACACTTTTTGCTACACACTATCACGAATTAAACGATATGCAAGAGTATTTTGAGGGGGTTAAAAACTACAATGTTTCCGTTAAAGAACTGAAGGACAACGTGCTATTTATTCGAAAATTAATTCCTGGAGGAAGCGCACATAGTTTTGGAATTCACGTAGCAAAAATGGCAGGAATGCCTCAATTGGTAATTAATCGTGCTCAAAAAATGTTGAAACAATTAGAAAAAAATCACCATGCAGAAGGAGAACTAGGATTAAAACCAGCAGAACAAGACTTGCAGTTGAGTATTTTTAATATAGACGATCCATTGTTGAGCAGTATAAAAGATGAATTAACAGCACTTGACATCAATACCTTAACACCTGTAGAAGCTTTAATGAAACTACATGAATTGAAAAAAATGATCCAATAAATCGCTTTGATCGATCGAAAAAATAAGGCAAAACGCTTGTTTCTATTGGAACAAGCGTTTTTTTTATAAAAATTCACAAGCTTTTACTTCCTGACTGCCAACCGCTTGAAAAAAAAGACGAAAAATAACGGGTTATGGTAGTTGTACAAGTGAAAAAATATTTTACATTTGCACTCGCATTACAGAAATAATGCACGATCATACAACGCTTGCGAAAATAGCTCAGTTGGTAGAGCGCAACCTTGCCAAGGTTGAGGTCGCGGGTTCGAACCCCGTTTTTCGCTCGAGAGTATTTTTTTGCTCGAGTGGTGGAAGTGGTAGACACGCTGGACTTAAAATCCAGTGAACAGTAATGTTCGTGCGGGTTCAAGTCCCGCCTCGAGTACAAAAAAGGCTGTCTCTTTGAGACAGCCTTTTTTTATTTGCATTTTTTCTTTACTTATTCTTTCACAATAAACTGAACGCTTTTTTGTTTTCCATTTCCTTTGAGCACTAGGAAATAAGATCCCGCTGCTACTGTAGCAGGTACTTGAATTCCCTTCTCCGCAGTACCCTCAACAAAATCACCTGTTTGGATAACTTGCCCTTTTAGGTCGTACATACTATAGCTAACTGCTTGTTGTTGATCGTCATCCAAGCGAACAAACAAACGTTGATTTTTTTGTACTGGATTTGGATAAACACCCCAATTTGCTTCGGTTTTATTCTCGATATAAATCGGACAACTCACCATTTGCTTCCCTGAATGCAAGGTCAACACCACGTGATACGCAGCTCCTGCTTCTAGCGCATCACTTGAGTTTTCACCAGCAGAATACGCTTGCTTTTTCCCAATTGACTCGCCATTTTTAAACCACTCATAAGCCGTAAACACATACCCTCCATTGGTGTTTTTGTTGTTATTCACCAAGAGTAAATTCGTGTATTTCTGATAGATAAGAGATTCGGTCCCTATGCGCTTCACCAAGTGTACAGTATAGGTTTTATGCTCAATTCCACGAGAAGAAGTTACTGTAATTTCTTGTGTGTAAGACCCGTATTCTTTCACAGGCACAACGATGTACTTCGATGGGCTAACTTGCATACCTTCCGCAACCTGAACTTCAATGATCACTTGGTCTTGTTGTGTATCACAACTAAGCTCTACAAAGATCTCTTGTTCCGGTGTTCCATAAGAAATGCCGTCGATCAGTAGATTTTCAATTTCCACCGCTCTACTTGTAACCTCAATGGTTCTAGAAACAGGTATAGCAGCATTGTAATTCGCATTCCCATCTTGGGAAGCCGTTACTGTTACATCGCCTGGTTTCAAGAAACGCATCAAACCATCTTCTTCTACTGTTGCTACTTCAAGGTCAGCGGCATTGTCAATGCGATAAGAAATAGGCAATCCAACATTGCTTATTGCATAAAGCTGAAGCGTTGGTGTATCTTCAATCACAACCGTCGATACATTGCCGAACGAAATCACTTGATCTGCTTTTGTAATGGTTAAAGTTCCCACTACAGACAGAGGTTGGTATGCCGGACCATAATCCACTGTCGCGGTTACCTGATACACTCCTACATCTACTTGATCATTGTTGACATAAGTAATGATTGCCTCTGGATCCGTCACACCTACTAAGGTTAAGGATTTTACCTCTCCATCATAAACAAAAGTTTGAGAAGGCAAGGTTACACCTGAAATTTGGCCTTGCAAAATTTCAAAATCTGCACCGATAAAAGAAGTGATATAATAATTCTGACGCGATGTTAAACTCCCTTGATGAATGGTATATAAGCCGAGGTCTTCACCCGGTTCACGCTCGAGATTGCCTACCATTACATTGGATGGATAATCCCCTAGACGCAATCCTTCCAAGGTATAAGTAAATACAGGATCAGCTTGTCCAAAGCGTTTACTTTGATTGGCATGGACCACAACTGCTATAGGAGCAGCCGTAATTTTAAATTTTTCTTGGTTGCCCATCACAAAACTATAATTCCCCTGTGTTGTGGTTAAGGTTCCTGCTTGATATAGATATTCTCCTACATTTTCACCAATTGCTCTACCTAAAAGCCCTTGTAATACAGATTCACGAGTATCGTCAAACTTGAATCCCGTCACCGTAAATTCAAATACAGCAGGATCCGCTTGCCCATACACTTTTTGTACCCCTGCCACGGGATACAAGCTCAACACAGCAGGGGTGATTGTGAATTGATTTTCTTCAAACACCATAACGTAATGCTCATCCACAAGCTGTACCGTTCCTACACCAATAGTGTAACGTCCCACATTTTCACCAGCCTCTCTGCTTGGCGTTCCCGTTACAACAGTTGCTGCATCAACTCCTCCTTCCAAACCAATCACTTGGTAGGTCAAAGCTGAATCTATTTCTCCATACACTTTTTGACTTGCATTAGCCCGAACGATTAATTCCTTCGCATTAATAGTAAAATCAGCACTTATATAGGTAATATCGTAATTAGGCTCAGCTTGCAAGGTTCCTAGTGTAATGGCATAAGTACCCAGTTCCTCTCCTACTTCTCTACTCAACAATCCAGTGATCACATCCGGTGTATCTGCATATTGTAATCCCCCAACAGTATAGGTAAAAATAGGATCTACCTCATTAAATTGTTTACTTAGAGTACTATCCGCAGTGACGGTTAACATTGCTTTTGTTACAGTTAGGGTAAACGTCACATCCTCAGCAGGTAAAAACTGGTGATTACCAGCTTGACTAGCGGTTACTGTAGTTGTTCCAACCCCTTTAATGACAAAGGTATTATGCTCAAATTTAGCTACTGTTTCATCAGCAACAACATAGGTCAAGGCTAATTCACTATCAGAAGTCCCGTGCTCAAAAGGTAAATCACCATAGGTTTTGGTCACATCTGCTGCAGTGATCACTTGTGACCTCAAAGGTTGCGTTGAAAAAGCCACAGGACCATACCAATCGCCACAAGGCAAAGCATGCACATAAACCTCGTATTCCGTATCCTCCTCTAAATCCGTAAATTCATAACTTGATCCAACATTATTTACGGTTGTTCCTTCTCCTAATTCAAATCCTGCGGGACCATATTCGACAACAAATTCAGTTGCTTCAGATGTAATATTCAATTGTATTTCAACACTTCCTCCTCCTTCTATTTCAGCTTCCTCAATCTCCATACAAGTAAAAGCACTCGAAATATCAAAATCATCTACAAGAACAAACAGATCTTCAAAGACCTCCTGAATTTTAGCTGTAATCTTTATAGTCACGTAAAGTCCTACATACTCATCGAGTTCAAAAGAAAAGTTTTGCCACCCTGCTTCTCCATTACTAAGAATCGATCCTATAGTTGAATAAGACGTACCAAAATCTGTGGACAGCTGAACATCCATTTTTCCTAATTCGTCAAAAGCGGGATTTTCTAAGCCATCCAGCATAAGATAGTTAAATGAAAACACATCTCCTGTGCGAATAGGTCCAACGGTAATCGTTTTGAATTCTGCTTTTAAATAATTACCAAAAATTGAAAAATCATACAAATACACGCCCATACTTCTTTGGTGATCTGTATCATATTCTTCAAAAAACCAAGGCGAATTATTGATAGCCCCCCATCCTAAAGGATAAGTTTCACTCGCTTGAAAGTTTTCATGCCAAGGCGATCGGGTAGTTAGTATTTCGTCAAAAGTCAATGGACCTGCCCATGGGCTTTGATCACCTTCTTCCTCCGAACAAATGCGACGTACATAAAACTCATACGCTGTATCATGGTCCAAATCCGAAAAGGTATAGGAAGTCGTTTCAACAGCTGAAATAACAGTTCCCTCAGTGCTTCCTTGTACAAAACCCTCAGGTCCATACTCTATCTCAAACTGATTACCACCACTCATCCAAGTAAGAGTGAATCCCGTAGGGGTAATATTAGTTTTACTCAACATACTCGGCTTTAAACAACCTGGAGGACAAGAACCTAATACTATGTTTTCAGTAACAACTTCTTCACAAGCCGATACTGTTCCTGACTGATCTTCAACGTCACCTATAGTAATAGCGTATTGCACTTCATTATCACAAAATCCAAGGAAACTATCATCAATTTCAATTTCCAATGCATACGGATGATTGGTGCCATAATAGGAAGCTGTGATTGAAAAATCTTCCCCCTCTTCATAAGGTCCACCGCTGAGAACAACAACCCCATCAGCATCTAATAATGACCAAGTAGTAACATCACCATATTCGGGAAAGGTCAAGGTTATCCCAATTTCACAGCCCTCTGATGTTTCAGGAGGAGTAGTACCATCGCCAATATTTAAAGTAAAGTCAATGGCCTGACCATAAGAAAGTCCAGTTTCCTCAAAGTAATAATCGTAAATACTTATGGAACAGGGATCCTCAATAAGGGCAACATCATACTCGGGATCTGTCCATGTTTTGGTAACTCGAATACGAGTTTGCCCAGCTAAAGCCGTAGCTGGAATAGGAATGCTAAAGGAAACATGTTGACCGTCCGACCCATCAGATCCATCAAGCTCGCCAAGGTAAAAGACTTCACCCGCATCATTTAACACCCCATTTTGATTCCAATCAATAAAGGCAATCAGTTCATTAAAGTCTCCATACGTATTTCCTTCAACTTGAATGGTGTAGGATTGACCAGGGGTTACGTTAGCCACTCTAGCGGTGTGATTAAGCAATAAATCCTCATCATTGGTATTGACAATGGTCAATCCAGCAAACTGAATTTTGGTGATTTCCTCTACCATTATTGCGTCCACATCACAATAGGGTGCGGGAAACTGGGCAAAAGATACTTGTCCCCAAAAACAAATAACAAACAAGAAGAACAAGTGTAGTCCCCTTGCTTTTTTTTCCTTTTTATCAAAAGAAATAGTTTGGTTAGTAGTGATATTCATATTTTTCTAATTAATTGAAACTATCATAAAGACACATAGGTAAAGCGCATTGTTTTAACTTTATAATTCATTAGTCGTACACAAAGAGAGCAAAACACCATCAATTTAGTAATTAATATCCAAACTACCATTAGGAATAATCTTAAATTTTTAACTTAATTTTAGTAAACACCTATTATTTCTTTCCTTATTGCTCAGCCGATTTACCCGCTATAATTCCTTTTATTGGAGAGTGAGGAGGAGAACGTACTGTGATTATGATTGAAATTCAACAAAAAAATAAAAAGCCAAGGCTTTCATTATCAATCCAAAACGAAAGACTCATACTTTTATATCTAAAAAAGCTTGCAAAACAATTTTTTCTATTCTATATTTGCACTCGCAATACGGAAGTAATGCACGATCATACAAAAATTCGCGAAAATAGCTCAGTTGGTAGAGCGCAACCTTGCCAAGGTTGAGGTCGCGGGTTCGAACCCCGTTTTTCGCTCAAGTAAATTTATTTACGCTCGAGTGGTGGAAGTGGTAGACACGCTGGACTTAAAATCCAGTGAACAGTAATGTTCGTGCGGGTTCAAGTCCCGCCTCGAGTACAAAAGTCCTAAGTTAACGCTTAGGATTTTTTTTTGCTCTGTAGTGACCAATACCCCCTATAACACCCAAGAGCACCAACCTATATAAGCATTGAATTTATTACATTTTTATTATGAGCGCAATCGTTATTAGCCAGAAAGAAAATGAAACCTATAAGTTCACTTTTGAACACCGTAGAGGACGAACCCTATTAACCAGCCAAGAGCACTCAACCAAAGACGAAGTATATGAAACAATCGATTTCTTAAAGAACAATTTCGCCTCAGTAGAGAGTATCCGATTTAAAACACCTAGTGGTAAGTTTTATTTTAAAATCGTCATTGACGGCAATACCTATGGAACAAGTCGCCGATTTAATACGGAATTGCGCTTTGAAAACGGAATTGAAGAAGTAGTTCAAAATTTTGTTGCCGCAGAAACACTCGACTTTTCACTTGATATCTTTGGAGATTTACCCGGAGATTAATACTTTTCAAAAAAAAATAAAATTATCAAAATACTGATAGTCAACAACTAAAAATAGAAGGTAAAAAATAATAGCTTTTTTTTTATTTTTTTATTGTCAAGCTCTATTTTTATTCTATCTTTGCACTCGCAAAACAGTTCTAATACTGGTGAGCAGAGGCTCGAGTGGTGGAAGTGGTAGACACGCTGGACTTAAAATCCAGTGAACAGTAATGTTCGTGCGGGTTCAAGTCCCGCCTCGAGTACAAAAAGTTTCAAGTTAATACTTGGAACTTTTTTTTTGCCCTAAAACGAAAACTACAAAACACAGTTTACCCCCTCCTTCTAGTCATTTTTTCTAATTGTTCACTTTTCGCCTGTTCTTTTAATTGTTTTACACTTAAATACAACCAATACAAAGATATTTTTTCCTTATTTCAATAAGTATTGCAGACAAAAAAACTACTACTTACATTTGCACTGTTGATTTCCAATCACAAAAAAAATAATGAAATGAAAAAAACAGTAAGCCCTTTTCTAAGTCAATATACCCTGTCGATTCAATGGACTGATTTTGCTATGTCAGCAATGTCGAAAATGGATATTCCATAAAGGAAAGCTTTCTGCATTTTTTGTTTTAAAACAAAAAAGGAGGCTTTCGTACAGCCTCCTTTTTTTTGTATCGTTTTTTATAGCAGCAAAAAAACGATAGTCATGTGTTTGCTGCTAAAAATAATAAAATTTTTAGTAATAATGAAAAAATGTAAACTTCGGCTACTCATTGGTAGCTTGCTCTTGTTGTGTAATATAGCATTAGCACAACAGGTAAAGGTAACAGGAACAGTAAGTGAATCCAACGGAGAGTCACTTCCCGGTGTGTTAGTTACTATTAAAAACACCACTAAGGGGGTTCAAACAGATTTTAACGGACACTATTCGATAGAAGTTTCCCCAGAAGATATCTTACAGTATGAGTATGTAGGGTTCAAATCTCAGTCACTTTCAGTAGGTGTAAAGCGTCAAATCGACATCACCCTACACGAAGATGTAGTCAGCTTAGAAAACATCGTAATTGTCGCCTATGGCGCTCAAAAACAAAAGGCAATTGTAGGAGCAATAAGTCAAGTAAAGAGCGATGTATTGGAAAAACAGGTGGCGACATCAGTAGTTACGGCTTTGCAAGGAACCGTATCGGGAGTTAACATCGTCAATTCCAGCGCTCAACCTGGTGAAAATCCAACTATTCGCGTGCGCGGAATTGGATCGATCAACGCCGCTGCTGATCCCTTGATCATTCTGGATGGCGCTCCTTTTATGGGGAATATCAATGCCATTAGTGCAGATCAAATTGAGACGATCAACGTTTTAAAAGATGCATCTTCTACCGCACTTTACGGCTCTCGAGGAGCTAATGGTGTCATCTTAATCAAAACAAAAATGGGCAAGCGCAATGCAGAACCTGCTGTAAGCATCAACCTAAGTACAGGTGTAGCTTTTGATGCAGTAAAAACCCATAAAGTGCTCAACACTCAAGATTATACAAGTTATTTATGGGAAGGCAGAAAGAACAATTATCAGTATGTCATCGGACAAGATGAACGTACAGCCCGTCAAAATGCCTCAGATGGCCTTGTAAGCTACTTTGGATACAACCCTTTCGGAACCGATCAGCCTATTGATTATAACGGCAATTGGACCGTAAAGGAACCCCTGCTATGGGAAACAGATTGGAAAAGAGAATTAGAACGCAACCAAGCGTTTAGAAAAGAATACAATTTTAATGTTACAGGAGGAAGTGATCGAACCACCTATTTCTTGGCAGGAAACTACCTCAACCAAGATGGAAGAATTAAAACCGCAAACTTTGAACGTACAACCGTACGACTAAACCTAGAAAGTCAACTGACAGATTGGTTACAACTAGGTGCTAACACCGCCTATGCCGTTTCCAATCAAAACTTCCCAACTCAAAGCGGTACAGATTTATATAGCCCTATGAATTGGATTTACACAATGCCAAGTGTCTACCCTGTATACAAAAGAGATGCTACAGGGCAAATCGCCTATGATCCGCAAGGCCAATCTATCTATGATTATGGCAACGCTTCGAGTAAAGATCCCAATAGTGTACGACCAATTATGAGTGGCGAAAATGCTGTGGGAATTCTATACAACAACCAAACAGTAAACCGCAGGAGTAGCATTACGTGGAATGGTTTCGCAAAAATTGATCTCGCGGAGGGTCTTTACTTTAAATCTAATCTATCCTATGAGAAGTACGACTTGGACATCAAAGCGTATAACAATTCACAATACGGTCAAGCCTCTAGTGTAAAAGGGAGAGTAAACAAAACCAAAGACACCGCTGAAACACTCAACTTCATCAATGCGTTACACTATGATAAAACTTTTGGCAATCACCATCTTGCTGCAGACGGAATCATAGAGGCGTACCAATTTAAAAAGGATTTTTTCAATGCCTCTGCCACGGGCTACTTACCGGGAAATTCAGAAATTGGTAGCGGTACTTCGCTAGAGAACATCAATGGCTATACCGTAGAAGATCGACTGACAAGTTATTTAGGCCGACTTAGCTACGACTACAACAACAAATACTTCGCTGAAGGTTCTTTCAGACGAGATTCAAGTACGCGTTTTCACAAAGATGTGCGAGCAGGCAATTTCTTTTCTATAGGAGGATCTTGGATTGCCTCATCAGAGGATTTTCTAGCTGACAGCCCTTATATCGATCTGCTTAAATTAAGGGTTTCTTATGGTGAATTAGGAAATAACAATCTAAAAGACAACTATTTTCCATATTTGCGTTTATTTGAAACAGGGTACAACCAACTAGACAATCCTGGTGTTATTTTAGGAGATTTAGCGGATCCCTTGCTAAGCTGGGAAAAAACAGCCTCCTTCAATGCTGGGATAGATTTCAGCTTGTTCAACAATCGCGTGGAAGGATCGATCGACTACTACAAAAAGCGGTCTATTGACTTGTTGTTCGCTATTCCACAAGCGTCTTCTACTGGAAACTTAGAAATACTATCCAATGCAGGTACAGTAGAAAACTACGGCTTAGAAGTGAGTGTAACTACACATATTATCCGCAAGCCAGAGTGGAATTGGGATGTGTCTTTAAATTTCTCTATCGACAGAAATAAGGTAACCTCCCTAACACAAGACAGTTTTATCAGTGGATTAAACCGTTGGGAAAAAGGTCGTTCCTTATATGACTTTTACCTAAGAGAATGGGCTGGTGTGGACCCCAACGACGGCTATGGCCTGTGGTATAAAGATGTAGTTGATGCCAATGGTCGCGTCACGGGCAGAGAAACTACCAAAGACTACGATGAAGCTACGCGTTACTACAACCAATCAGCCTTACCTAAGATAGTTGGAGGATTTAATACTAGCTTATCCTACAAGAACTTCGACTTTAGCGCATTCTTTTCTTTTAGTTTAGGTGGATACATCTACGACGGCGATTACGCCAGCTTGCTAGGCGGTATTTCTAAAGGATACCAAAGTTCGCCCGATATTGCTGACCGTTGGCAAAAACCTGGAGATAATACTAATATACCTATCCTCCTAAATTCGTCGAACAATTTTGCAGCGACCTCCACGCGTTTTTTATATAAAAATGACTACGCGCGATTAAAGGCGCTGACAATTGGGTACACCCTACCAATCGAACAATTGGGCAAATTAAAGCTAAAACAAGCCCGTGTTTATATTCAAGGGGAAAATTTACTAACCTTTCAATCACATAAGGGCATTGACCCTGAACAAGCCATCAACGGGGTAACTAATTATCGCGTTCCCTTATCCGCTACCTTATCTGCTGGTTTAACTATTAATTTCTAAAAAGCAAACAAGTGAAAAAATTATATATAAAACGTATTGTCCTGTTATTTGTACTGAGCCTTACAATTAGCTGTTCTTCGGACTTCTTAGACGAACCACAACCCAAAGACAGCATTTCTCCCGATATCGTTTTTGGCAGTAAAGAAGGAGCCACTTCTTTTCTATCAGGAATCCTACGCCTTCAGCGCACCTCTCTAATCAACGATGAGGCCTCTGGTTTACACAGTATCTTATTTGCGCGAAGTGTAAAAGGAGCCGACTTAATACAAAAGCAAATCTGGTTTGGAGATGATTATGACTATCAGGTGTATTTAAGTACAGGCACGCGATCCAAATTCTCCTGGCGTTTGCCTTATAAGATTATCGATCAGGTAAACAACTTTATCCAAGGGGTTGAAGCGAGTACAAAAATCAATCCTTCAGACAAAAATGAGTTAATAGGACAAGCGCTAGCCCTACGCGGATACTACTATTTTCAGCTAGCAATTGAATTTGGAGATGCCTATGCATCCAAACAAAATATCGCCTTTCCTCCTATTTATACTCAACCCACTACAACCCCTAATCCCTTTTCGACTAAGGAGGAATTTTTCGATCGCATTATAAGAGATTTAGAAGACGCATCCCAACGCTTGAACGAAAAGAGAATCAATAAATCTTATATCAATCAAGCGGTTGTTCAGGCCTTTTTAGCCCAGGTATATCAATACACAGGGCAATGGGAACTCGCCAAGAAAAACGCTGTTTTGGCTTATGGCGGTCAACCGCAAAGCGTTTTACATCCAGAAGAATACGCGGCTGGCTTTGATGCTATGAGCGCTAAAGAATGGTTATGGGCTTTGCCTCAAAGTGCAGATCAAACCGTATATTATCGCTCCCATCCACATGCGATGATGGATCACGTTGCTGTAGCTTATCACGGCACATTTATCAACGATAATTTTGTCAAACAATTTAGTCCGACAGATGTCCGCAACCTCTTTTCTAACTTCTATGAAAAACCAGCAGGTGATTGGCAAGCTTATGTAACCTCGAAGTTTACATTCACTTTTGAAGCCGATTTACCCGTGATTCGATATCCGGAATTAATCTTGATCGAAGCTGAAGCAGACTATCACCTAGGGGATGAAACTCAAGCAAAAAAGACACTCGACCTCCTACGCCAGAATCGCGACAAGGAAGCAGCAGTAACAACAAGCACAGGGTCAGCTGTACTGGAGGCAATCTTACTGGAGAGAAGAAAAGAATTGTATGGCGAATGTGGCGTGGAGTGGTTTGATGCCAAGCGTTTGCTGAGAGGCATTACGCGTTCAGGAAATCACCGAACTCCTATTTCTCTCCCTGCTCAAGACAAGCGCTTTCAATTGGCAATACCGCAGGAAGAACTAGATGCACGTAAGTAAAATACCTCAACCTAACAGGCATAAAAAAATCCTACAGCATTGGGCTGTAGGATTTTTTTATACTTGTATGTTCCTTTGCTTCGATGGTTTAGCTAGCTGCTTCCAATCGTTGCATTAAGTTTTTATTCAATGCCTGTTCGGTATAAGCCAAATCTACGACTAATTCCGTCACATCTTCTTTACTAGGTAACTCATACATCGCGTCAGTTAGGATCGCCTCACAAAGCGAGCGCAATCCCCTAGCCCCTAATTTGTAAGATAAGGCTTTATCTACTATATAATCTAAAGCTTCATCTGTAATAGAGAACGCGATATTGTCCATTTCGAACAATTTCTCATACTGCTTAATTAGTGCGTTTTTAGGCTCCGTAAGGATGGCGCGCAACGTTTCTTTATCCAGAGGATTCATATAGGTTAACACAGGTAAACGACCAATGATCTCAGGAATTAAACCAAAGTCTTTGACATCTTTTGGAATAATATACTGCATCAAGTTGGTGCGATCTACTTTTTCACCTTCTTTAATTGAACTATACCCTACAGCTTGGAAATTCAAGCGTTTAGAGATAATACGTTCGATACCATCAAAAGCACCACCCGCTATAAAGAGAATATTTTTGGTATTCACTTCAATAAACTTTTGGTCTGGGTGTTTACGTCCTCCTTTAGGTGGTACGTTGACAATACTTCCTTCTAAAAGTTTTAGCAAGGCTTGTTGTACCCCTTCTCCAGACACGTCACGCGTAATGGAAGGGTTGTCACTTTTACGGGCAATTTTATCGATTTCATCAATAAAAATAATCCCGCGTTCCGCTTTTTCTACATCGTAATCTGCGGCTTGCAACAACTTAGTCAAAATACCCTCTACATCTTCTCCTACGTATCCCGCCTCTGTTAATACAGTTGCATCGACAATAGCCAAGGGTACATTCAACATTTTTGCAATTGTTTTAGCTACCAATGTTTTACCTGTTCCCGTTTGGCCTACCATCAAGATATTGCTCTTTTCAATTTCAATATCTTCATCTTCACCATTCATTTCTTGTAATAAACGCTTGTAGTGATTATACACCGCAACGGACATTACTTTTTTGGTTTGATCCTGACCGATAACATATTCATCCAAAAAGGCGCGGATTTCCATTGGTTTTTTCAACAACAACTCATTGGAAAGGCCTTCTAAATGTTTTGCATCTTCTTCTTCCAGTACAATACCATAGGCTTGATCCACACAACGATCACAGATATGAGCATCAATACCCGCTATAAGAATATTGGTTTCTGATTTTGGACGTCCACAAAAGGAACATCTCATCTCTTCTTTAGCCATAAATTATTCTCTAATTAGAATCTCATCGATCATACCGTAAGCTTTAGCTTCCTCGGCAATCATCCAGTAGTCTCGATCACTGTCGTGATGTACTTTTTCCATCGGTTGACCGGAGTGTTTCGATATGATTTGATACAATTCGTCTTTTAATTTTAAAATTTCTCTTGCTGTAATTTCAATATCAGAGGCTTGTCCTTGTGCTCCACCTAGTGGTTGGTGAATCATTACACGCGAATGTGGCAAAGCAGAACGTTTTCCGTCTGCACCTGCACAAAGCAATACAGCCCCCATAGAAGCAGCCATACCCGTACAGATCGTAGCAACATCTGGTTTAATAAACTGCATAGTATCGTAAATACCTAATCCTGCATATACCCCACCTCCTGGTGAATTTACATAAATACTGATATCCTTATCACTATCAACACTTGATAAAAACAACAATTGTGCTTGAATAATGTTTGCTACATAATCGTCAATTGCCGTTCCTAAAAAGATGATACGATCCATCATCAAACGAGAAAAAACATCCATTGAAGCCACATTCATTTGGCGTTCTTCAATGATGTAAGGAGTCATACTACTTACGATTTTATCGTAATACATACTATTTATACCGTGATGCTTGGTCGCATATTTTTGAAATTCTTTTCCGTAGTCCATAAACTATTGCTTTTATGATTAAAAAAATAAGCGTCTATTCATTCAAATAGACGCTCAAATATACTTATTTTTCAGGAAAGAATTATTCTCCGTACATTTCCTTAACGAAATCTTTGTAAGAAATTTCTTTCACTGTTGCTTTTACTTTCTCATTGAATAAAGCCAACATTTTTTCATTCATTGCTTGTTCAGAAATACGTCTTACCTCATCTTGGTTTGACATTACGCGAGCAACGATATCTTCAACTGTTTTATCATCAGCATCCGCTTGACCGAATTGAGCCAATTGCTCTCTGATCAATTTAGTTGTGTAAGCTTTAATATCTTCAAACGTTAATTGTAACTCATATTGCGTCATTACTTTTCCTTCGATCAATTGGTAACGCAATCCTTTTTCAGATTTTTCGTACTCTTCAGCTGCTTGTTCAGCAGACATTGGAGTTTCACCAGCTGTCATTAACCATTTTTTCAAGAATGTAGCAGGTAATTCAAAAGAAGTTGTTTCTAACAAGAACTCAAAAACATCGTTTAAGTATTTTTGATCTGCTTGAGAAGCGAATTGTTTTTCAGCGTCTTCTTTGATTTTTTCTTTCAATTGTTCTACTGAAGTAACAACGTCTTTACCGAATAATTTATCGAAAAGTTCTTGGTTTAATTCTGCCTTTTCAGACTCGTTGATTTCGTTAATTGTAAATACAACATCAACTTCTAATCCGTGAACTGCATCGTGATCGATTCCTAAAACATCCATTAATTTGTGATCGTCTTCGAATAAACCTTTTGTGTTTACTGTAACTTGGTCACCAACTTTTTTGTTTAAGAATTTCTTTTGGTTTGTTTTTGTTCTGAAATCAGTAACAGCGATTGTTACCTCTTTGTTGATTCCTTCTTCTTCGTTTACGAAAGTACCTACTAATTCAGAAGTTTCTTCAACTGCTTCTTTAGAGATTAATTTTCCGTATTGTTTTTGGATATACTCTACTTGCTCATCTAACATCGCCTCATCAGCAACGATGTTGAATTTAGTAACATTTGTTTTTGCTTCTAAGTCTAAAGAAAACTCAGGAGCCAAACCTAATTCGAAATCAAATTTTAATACATCAGCATCCCAGTCAAAGTTCTCATTCATTACTGGTAGAGGATTTCCTAAAATATCTAATTTTTCATCTACAAGATAATTGTTCAATTTCTCTTGCAAAATTTTGTTTACTTCTTCGAACAATACTGATTTTCCATATTGTTTTTGAATTAAACTCATAGGTACAGCACCTTTTCTAAATCCAGGAACATTGGCGTTCTTTTTGTAGTTAGATAACACAGTATCTACATTACCTTGGTAATCTTCTTTTGCAAGTTCAATAGTAACAATTGCATTAAGAGCATCTACATTATTTCTTGTAATATTCATTTTTTGATGTATTTACATATAAAATTGGGTTGCAAAAATAAATTATTTTTACAACCCATCCAACTTTTTAAGTGTTTGTATTTCAACTATTAAATTTTTCACCCGTTTCTCGGTTCCCCTTTTAAGAGAATCCCATTTACAATGGATTGACAAAAAGACAGGATCAAGCTGAATAATAAGGCATACCAAAATCCGTCTACATAAAATCCACCGACAAAATAAGCGCTAAGCATAATGATGATGGCATTGATAACGAATAGGAAAAGCCCTAAGGTAATGATCGTTGCTGGCAGTGTCATAAAGACCAGAATAGGTCGTAAGAACACATTCAACAATCCCATCACTACAGCTACCCACAGGGCAGAGGTCCACCCTTCAACGTGGACTCCTGGCAACAGCCAACAAAGGAAAACAACTAAGGCTGTTGTAACTAATAATCGAACGATAAAACTCATCTATTTTCTTTTTTAATTCTGTACTACTAAGGTTGGTCCTGGATATACAGCAGGATTCACTAATGGAATATTTGACTTATAGTGTCTGTTAATCACGCGTAAGATTTCAGCAGCGATAAAAGCATACCCTCTGGCATTCAAATGTACTCCATCTAATGAAAAAAGCACTGTATTTAGGTTGCCCATTCCTTTAAAGTAATCAGCGGTATAAATTTGTCCGTCTTCTACTCTCAAGCCACTAACTGCTTTGTGTAACAATTCATTCATATCGGCTACTGCCAATCCTTTTTCCTCTGCTATTCCACGGATAATAGAATTGAAGGCGATTGTAGCCGTTTGTACTTTTTGTTGTTCTACTGGATTCAACACAAATTTATCTTCAATTGGAAACGTAATTCCCTTGATTAACATAGCGTCCATTGCTGGATTACCTGTTGTAAAAGTCGCGCCAATTTGCGCTCTACTCGTCAACAACATTAAGTCTTTCGCTGTCGCGTGTCTCGCTTGACCATAGCTTTTAGCAATAAATCCAATTTCTTGGTCTGACAGTGCAAACGGAAATTTTCCTGATGCAATTAAAAACTTGATTGTCGCTGCGATTTGAGGTTCTAGGTTAACTAAGGTTTTATCTTGAATCAACAGTGGATTTGGCTTATTTTTATCCAATAATTGCAAGCGATCGCCTTGACCAAACTGTCCTAAGATTTCTTTGAACATTCCAACTAACATATTGATTTGACCAAAAACCTCATCTGGATTTTGTCCTGGCTTCACTACAGCATCCGCAGTGATAGGATTATAGGGTACGGTTGTAAAGAATGGAATGGTTGTAACATCGGGAACAGTAGCTACTACTCCTTTTGCTCCGCCGGTTGTCAAGGTATTGACAATTCCTTCATACGCCATCTTAAACACCCCTACATGGGTAATGTCATTCCCGCCGTATTGGGTAAGATCTGTTCCTGTTGCTTCTTCATTTTGATCTAAACCTTCACCACCAGATGTAGCATAAGCTAAAACGTCATTTGCTCCAATCCAGTTGGTAAAAAAGGTCGGTTGTAACGTCATTACATCTGCCATCACGGTTGTTTCGTCCGAAGTTGCTGTACGCACAAAGTAGGGATTGGCCTTACCTTGGGTTAAATTACTTAGGCTTCCATAACCAGGTGCGAGTAAATGAAAGGTTTTTGCTCCAGGTACTCCCGCATTGTGATAGGCTTTTTGGCTTCTATTGGCAACGTCTAAGGTTACTGTTCCTTTTTTATTTTCTGGACTACTGGTTGACATATTCATCACCAGTTTGGTATCGAATCCTGGAAGCGGGCTACCGGCCACTAACATTCCTCCTACATCGTTAGCATCGTCATCTAAAGGAGGTTGTGTAAAATCACCGCCACCGACAATTTTAAATTGTTGAGCTAAAATATTAGGAAAGGAATTCTTTTGTGCCGAGCGGTAAAGCGTTCCATCCATATAGCCCGCAGTCAATGAGTTTCCTATAGCCACATAAGAGGAGAAGTCCGCTTCTCCAGCATAATACGTCCCTGAGTTAATTTCATCTTTAATAGAAGGCTCACAGGCAGCAACTAAAAAAGCTAAAAGAGGTGCGATATATAAATATTTTCTTTTCATCTTAATTCAATTTAATCATTAAAAACTATAAGTTACACCAATTCCTCCACTAGTTACTGCAGATTTATAGGTTCCTCCAAAGGAAACATTTTGCCCATCTTCGTGGTAGTAATCATATGAATTATGCGTATCGCTAAAATGCAAGTAAGAGAATACTAGATCCACGCCAATACCGTTTTTAAATTTATACGTCAATCCTCCAGTATAGGCACGGGAGTCGTTTCTTGGCGTTTCTGGTGCGAAATACCCTTCTTGTACAGGGCTTTCATCGTAATACCATCCTGCTCTAAGTGTCAGTTGATCGTTTACCGCATATTGTGCTCCTAGGCGATAGGTACTCGAATCTTTATAATTTCTCGAGTTTACCGATGTTCCTAATGGGCTATTAACAAAGTCAATTACTAAAGCGTCGTAAACTTTCCAAAACGTTCTGTTGTAGTCGAAAGCAAGCACCCATTTATCCCAAGAGTAAGAAGCACCAACGGTTAACTCAGCAGGCAATGGCATTTCAGCTTTAATTTTGCCGTCTTTAAACATCGCACTTCCAAAAGCTGGCGCATTGGAAAAACGCGCTTTCCCACTATTTTCTTTCATGATAATTTCAGAGCGGTAGTTCATCCCTAAGCGCAGATGGTCATCGACATTTACGAGATATCCAGCTGTCCATCCCCAAGCGGTAACATTTTTGGCTTCAATTTCTACGCTTGTTCTCTTGCCCTCTTCATTGGTCATACTGCGAGAAACGTTTCGATCAAAGGTAACGCCACCATTGACAAAAATAGGTCCTCCACCAAAACTAAAATGCTTACTTACTTTAACAGCGATAGTCGGCTGAAAATAAAAAGCTTTTAGATCGATATTATTGACCAAATGTGATCCTTGCCAATCGCGATCCCAATCAACTGCACTTCCATAAGGCGTATAAACAGCTAAACCAACCGTTAACCAATCCGTTGCCTTATAGGTCCCGTAGAGGTAAAAGGGCGTCCCTGGGTTACGCGTTTCATTTTCCCAACCATATGTTTCATTTTGAAACTTGGTATCTGCGACCAAATAGTTCATCCCCGCAGAGAAATTGAACTTATCGTCCAGATAAACCGATGCTGCAGGATTAAAAAATAGTGATTCTGCACCACTACTAATAACAGCTACTCCAGCATGTCCCATCGCAAGCTGTCTGTTTCCTTGCATACTAACTCTGTAACCCCCTGCATAGGTAGAGGCGGTAATTAAAGTTAGAAGGGATAATGACAATACCTTTTTTATCATAATTAACTATTATTTTATTTCTTATCTAGTAAATATAAAAATATATAATAATTTGACAAATTTTTAATACACACTTTAACAACAAAAAACATCAATTAGAAACAATTCTACTCTTTTTTTAAAAAAATATACAAAAATCACACAATATTATCACCATATATTTAGTCTCTCTCTTTCTTTTGAGCATACGCCTTTTATTTTTTTAATAACCCTTTACATCTTGTGAAGACAAAATAAAAAAAGCTGCCTTCCCAAGGGAAAGCAGCTCTGTTGAACTATAAACTAAAAATATAAAAAGACGATTCTAATATATCAGGTAAATCCAACCCGTATAGGTATCATTTAAAATGTTTTCCATCACGTAAAAATACGTTCCGGATGGAAGCAACTTGTTTCCTGACTCAGATTGTCCATACCATTCTTTCTGATATTTTCCTGCTTTGTACACTAATTTACCTAAGCGATTGTATATTTTCAAACGCTCAACATTGTAGTTAGTCAAGTCCAAAAAGTCGTTTAACCCATCGCCATTTGGTGAGATTCCCTTCGGTATAAATACTTTTTGGTAGTTGATGTCCATACAAGTATCACAAGCCTCCACAGGATCCTCATTATCAGCAGCCTCTACACTCACTACATTGATAAACGCCTGGGTGTGTTCTAACGGAATAGTCAACGTCACTTCATAGGTTACGGTATCTCCAACATCTAAAAGCGATAGCGTATCGATCAAATCTCCAGCACCTGTAGTTCCAAGAGAGCTAGACCATCGCATTTGTTGTACCCCCACAGGCATATAGTCAACCACTTCTACATTTACAGCTGATCCTGGTCCTTTATTCTCTACTGTGATAGTGTAGGTCGTTTCTTGTCCAGGGATATAGTAAGCAATACCATCATCTTTAGTTGCGTGCAAATCGGCTTGATACAAAATAGTAGCAATAGTAGGATCATTGCGCTCTGGTGTTGTTGGGTCATCCGATACTTGTTCCATTGCACCACTTGAGGTTTGCGCTACGAGTTTCGCTTGATTAATCACGTGTTTAGCTCTAAAATCTTCGACTGTAATGGTGTGATAAGCCACAACGACTTGAGATTCTCCAGGTTTTAATTCAGCAATACGCGAAGGGCTCAAGGAGGCAGCATCCGCATTTTCATCCGTAAGCACGATATTAGTAACGATTGTTTCTCCAATATTCTCCACTAGGATTTCGTATTCAATCTTGTCGCCAATGCGGTTGTATTCGCGATCAACTACTTTTTTAGTAAAGGCCAATTTACCTAAAGCGACGATTGCTTGTGCTTCATTGTTGTCTGGATGAGGGTCTATATTATCTCCTTTTACTGTAGCCTTATTGAGGTACTCGCCTGCTTCTTTGATTTTTACTTTAATTTCGATACGCACTTCCTCTTGAGGAGCAAGTGCGCCAATTGTCCACTCTCCTGTTGCAGCATCGTAGGTTCCTTTATCAGCAGTATAACTTACAAACTCGTATCCAGAAGGCAATAAATCCGTCATCATTACCTGAGGATCTGTAAAAATTTCATCTAAGTTTTTGACCGTAATTACAAAAATTGCAAAACCATCTTCTTGTGATTTCACCGCTTTGGTAATAGATAAGTCAGTACAAGGTTTAACGATTACATCCAAGGGCAAAGAACGATTACTCCAACCACAATCTTTTTTTATTCTCACCGAATACAAACCACTTGTTGCCACATCCAGAAAATTCTCTGTTGTCACTTCTATTAGTTCTCCGTTTAAGAACCACTCATACTCGATAGAATCCTCTGTTGATTCTAATCGCACGGTACAATTTTCATTTTGTTTCACCTCGACAGGTACTTGTGCAGCTTGCCCAAAAGAGGAGAAAAAAGCGGACATGGAAAACCCGTCTCCTTGCTGAACCAAACTAGCGGTTAACGGCAAGTCAGAGCGCAAAATAATATTTTCAGGGTTTCCGATAGACGTGCGATCAAATGTAATCATGTAGAGTCCACTATTTCCGAGAGGAGTACGTGTTCTGTTGGTCAGTGTTTCTATATTTTGTTCATTGAGATAAACAACCTCTGTTTGATGTTCAATAATGGCAAATCCCATATAAGGCAGTCCGCCATTGTTGTAATTGACAAATTTTGTCGTTTGAATATTAATTGATCCCGCACACCCGCCAATTGGCAATACGGTAGAAATATCTGTTTCGCATTCTACAGCTGTTCCAGCGTATACAATGACTTCATTATCCGAAACGATCAAGCTCGAAGAATTGGCATTTATTCCATCTCCGTGATAGAATGAATAGTAATCCCCTGCGTTGGCCAAGACTTGAGTAATAGGAGCTCCTGTTGCTGCACCCTGTGCGTTAAAGCTCGAAATGGTTACAGTAGTATTGTCTTTTGTTGAGACGATTAAGCTTTGTTCAGATCCCAGAAACTGATTGCGTTGTGTTGTATTGGGAATGGTTCCCTCTCCACGTACAACCAAATATCGATTACCTAACATGTGAACTGGTGCAATTTGATCAAAGGTTCCATCTTGACCATTAATTCCCCCTGGACCACATAAGCCCGGTGTATCACCCCAGTTTCCCACATTGACAACTACGGATTTATTGGATTTTAAATAGGCTCCTAATGGCGCTTTAAACAATCGACTTTGTCCAGCTTCTAAGGTAAAGGTAGTCACACCCGTTGCTTGTTCCACTTCAACTTCAGTTTCGTCTTCCGTAGCCAATACGGAATATACTGGTGCATTGGAATAAAGTCCTTGCGTACTCTGTCTGTAGTAGCCCAAGCGAAATTCTACTCCTAATCCTTCTTCCCCAAAACTAACTAGAGAAGCGTTTCCCTTTATGTTCTCAACCCCTAAGGAAGTCCAACCCACGGAAGCATCCGAAGCTATATTTCGAAGGTTTACTAAAACAGGTTCACTCGCCTCGACCAATAATCCCCGGTCATCATACGTTGTATCTAACACATTTCTAGTCAGCGTATTTGCCTCTCCAGCAAAGCGATAAGTAACCGGATTATTAACTGTAACCGTTAAAGTTGTCAAATTCGTCCCATCGCTCTTTTTCAATGTCACATTTACAGGATCTGATGACAGTGTACCAATTACAATTTGATTCGCTGTACTCCAATACTGCCAAGGTGCAGGAGCAATATGATGATTTTTATAGTATTGCGCATAAACGGAAGTACTTAATAGCAAAAAAATACCGAGTAGGAAGACGTAGTTCTGTTTCATAATTGAGTATAATAAGGTTTGTTATTAAAAAAAGGATTCTACCTGAGACCTTCCCTTTGACTTGATAAGAGGCATTCTCAAAGCCGCCTAAATTAAGTTAAAATAAACTAAATAACAAGAGCTCAAAAAAAATAAACAAAATGAAATATCAATTAAAAAGAAAATTTAACAATCAAAATATAATTATTCACATAAAAACAAGCATTTCATTTAAAAATAAAAGTTTTTCATCCTTACTCACCCCCATATTTTGCCATTGATTTAATCAATCTAAATAAAATTGAACAAACCTCAACGACTACACCGATCAAGCAATAGTGAATTATCCTACTTCTGTTGCAGTTGTGTACCATTATTTCAGGATGGGACATGAGAAAGTCCCGTTTTATAACATACAAAAAGAGGCTGTCTTAAAAGCTTAAAAGACAAAATCCCACCTTTTTTAGACGGGGTTTTTTATTGTTTGTCCCGATCGCGCGGACTCCCGATCGGGCAGATTATTGTTTTTCCATGATTTAGACGAAAAAGAAGTGTTTAGTTTCTTGCAGTACATCGGTAACGGGTTGGGTTTTGTTCGAGTCATGTTCGAGTCAGCTTCGGTAAATCGGGGTTAAACCCCCGTAAATACAAAGGTTTACCGAAGAAGACCCGAACAAAAGCAAAACAAAACCAAATAAACAACTGAATAACAACTGTTTGTCTTGTATATAGAAGGAAAAACAAACCCATTTGTGCTTTTTTTTTACAAATAATGGAAAAACACGGAAGGCGGTCATTCAGGTTAATTCCTACTGATATAGTTTTGTAGCGTATTCGTGCAGAACCTGAATAGAACAAAACGATTGTAAAAAAATAGTAATCCGCGCTGTCGGAATAGCTAAAGGCATGGATTGCCAAATCCGCGCGATCGGAGTCTAACATTCGTTTTACTTGCAAGAAGAATTAATCAAAGAAAAAGTTGCGTTATATACCATACAAAGAGGGTGTCCTTTTGGGACACCCTCTTTGTATGGTTGAACTTTTATCGCTATTGCTCCTTGAGCAAGTTAAGAGAGAAAGTCCAAAACTTTCTCGAAAAACAATTTGGGGTTTTCCGCATGCAACCAATGTCCTGCATTGGGGATTGTATCAATAACAGCCTGTGGGAAGTGTAGTGCAATACTCGCTTCGTCTTTTTCTTGAATATACTTTGACGCTCCTCCACGAATAAACAATGTTGGTTTGTCATAGCGTGCATCTTCGGCTATCCCTTCTCCAACGACTTGTTCGTCTTTGTTAAACACCTCCAAATTAAAGCGGAATGCCAATTGATCTGGTTCTTTCCAGTACAAGCTTTTCAACAAAAACTGTTTAGTTCCAACATCGTTAATATAGGTACTAATGCGATCATCGACTTCTTTTCTCGAAGGTTTTTGAGAGAAATCCACAGCATTCAACGCTTCTAGGATATCTTGATGATGAGGTGCATAAGCGCGAGGCGCAATATCTGCCACTATCAACTTTTCTACGCGATTGGGAAATTTTGTGGCCAAATGCATGGCAACTTTCCCTCCCATAGAATGTCCTAAGACAATTGCTTCTGTGATATTGTAATGATCCATATAGCGAATGACATCTTGAACCATTACTTCATAAGACCAAGCGTCGGAGTGAAAACTTCGCCCGTGATTTCTCAAATCCAGCAAATGCATTTCATACCCCTTTTCTACCATTTGCTTACCGAAAGTATTCCAGTTGTCTGACATACCGAAATAACCGTGCAAGACAATCATCGGCTTACCGCCTTCTCCTTCAATTTTTGAATATAAAATCTCCTCCATTAACTCAATTTTTGAATATACATATTAACTACATTTTCCAATCCTAAATACAGCGATTCAGCGATGAGTGCATGTCCAATAGACACTTCTAGTAAATTGGGTATATTCGCCTTGAAAAAAGCGATATTGTCCAAACTCAAATCGTGCCCTGCATTAATTCCCAAATCTAAGGCTACAGCCAATTCAGCTGCGCGAATATAAGGTTCAATGCCCTTTTCATTTCCCAATCCATATTGCGTAGCAAATTCTTCCGTGTACAACTCTATGCGATCTGTACCGACAATTTTTGCTCCTTCGATCATCTCCAGCACGGGATCTACAAAAATAGAGGTGCGAATTCCTTGTATTTTACACTCTTGAATTACTTCAGTCAAGAAATCTTTGTGTTTCACAGTATTCCATCCTGCATTAGAAGTCAACGCATCCACAGCATCAGGCACTAAAGTCACTTGCGTAGGTTTGCATTCAAAAACTAATTTTAAAAAGTTATCCATCGGATTCCCTTCAATATTGTATTCTGTATACACAACCTGCACTAAATCTCTGGCATCTTGATAGCGAATATGTCGTTCATCTGGACGAGGGTGAATCGTTACCCCTGCTGCTCCGAATTTTTGAACATCTTCAGCTACTTTTATTAAATTAGGTACATTACCTCCTCTTGAATTCCTTAAGGTAGCAATTTTATTGATATTTACAGATAGCTTTGTCATAATTAAGATATTAAAAAACAAAAATACAAAGTATAATTAAGGCTTATTGGTTTATTTTTAATTATTTTGCAGTCACAATTCAATTGAAGCGATTTTGACAACGATAGACAGTTTACTACTTCACCTACCTGCCTTCACCCCTTCAACCGAGGTGGCGGAGGTTATTGCCTTTTTGGACGAGCAGGATTATTCTCATCTTCCCATTGTTGATGCAGACCAACGGTGGATGGGCAATCTTGCGTCTGCGTTGCTCTATGACGCTGATGAAGCTCAAACCCTAGCAACGCTACTTTATCAGGCAGAACCCTTCTTTGTCAAGACGACGGATGGTTTAGCTAAAATTGCAGACACTTTTATTCAAAACAAATGTAATCTACTACCTGTTGTAGACGAAGATCAACACCTACTAGGGCAGTTGCCCAAAGCGGCTTTGATGGTTTATTTGCAAGAAAGCACTTTTTTGACGGAAACCGGCACTACAGTAATCATCGAGACGAATACCGTTGCTTGCAGCTTTGCCAACATTACGCAAATCGTCGAAAGCAATAACAATAAACTATTGGGCATCCTTGTTTTGAGTACGCACGAAAACAAAACCCAACTTCTTTTGCGCTTGACACAAAAAAACATAGAGACAATTATTTATGACTTACGACGTTTTGATTTTACGATAATCTCTCAACACGACGAAGATTTGCATCAAAACAAACTCATGGATCACTCTAATTATCTAAACAAATTTTTAAACATATAGCATGAAATTTGCAATTTACGGGCAAACCAATAAAACAATAGTACAACAAATCGTTCATCGTCTTTTAAACGTTTTCGAAGCGTATGCGCCAACTATTATTTTTGAGCGTAATTTTTATGATCTCTTAAACGAAAAAAACATTTTGCCAACGACTTACCAGACGTTCGGCGAGGCGAATGAATTACCGTTAGACGTCAATTTTTTCATCAGTATTGGTGGAGATGGTACTATGTTACGCGCTGCAAATTTCGTCAAAGACAAAAACATTCCCATCGTGGGGATTAATGCGGGTCGTTTGGGGTTCTTGGCTAATGTTCAGGAAGACAACATCGAGGAGCATTTACCTCATTTGTTTACGCACACCTACAAATTATCGCGCAGAGCCTTGCTTAACATTGCTTGTGATCCGGCGTCAAATTCGAATTTCGACATCAATTTTGCGCTGAATGACATTACGGTTTCTAGAAAGAACACGACATCAATGATCACAGTAGAAACGTATTTAGACAACGAATATTTAGCCACCTATTGGGCGGATGGATTGATTATCTCGACCCCTTCGGGTTCTACGGGATATTCTTTGAGCTGTGGTGGTCCGATAATTGAACCAGAGACGGGGTGTTTTGTGCTAACGCCTTTGGCTCCCCACAATCTCAATGTAAGACCATTAGTGATACGCGACAATCTAACAATCAAACTAAAAGTAAACGCTAGAGAAAGTCAGTTTTTATTATCGGTTGACAGCAATACACAAGCGGTGAACAACGAAACAGAAGTAACGATTACCAAAGCGCCATTTACCATTAATTTGGTGGAATTCCCACAACAAAGTTTTATCAAAACGTTGCGAAATAAGCTACTTTGGGGAGAGGATAAACGCAATTAAAAAAACGGGAGGCATTCTTTTTTTTATTACATTTATTTTTTATCACTCATATTTGTTTGAATTTGTTTAGAACAAATTATTATTTTTCAAACAAAGAGAAGGCATTATTATTATATTTGTGAATTATTTTAACAAAATGAAAAAGGCTTTACTTACATTTATCATACTGCTTAGCATGCCTTTAGCACACGCTCAGATTCATGAAGTGGGCTTCGGTTTAGGTGGCACAAACTATGTGGGCGACATTGGTTCCACTCAGTTTATTAACCCAAAGAACCTAGGCTATAACGTTTTTTACAGATGGAATAAAAGCCCGAGGCATTCCTATCGCGTGAGTTTCAGTCAACAAAAGTTGGTTGGCAATGACGCTGATGCTTCAAGTGAAAGCCGAAAAGCAAGGGGGTTACGTTTTGACAACACCATTCAGCAATTGAGCTTGGGGATTGAATTTAATTTTTTTGAGTTCGACTTACACCAAGAGAATTTTGCCATGACCCCTTATTTGTTTGCTGGAATATCAGGTGTTCGCTATACGGATTTATACTATAGAGGATCAAGGCTCTCTAAAGGAGACAAAAAATATACAGGGGCTATCCCCTTTGCAGCAGGAATGAAAATCAGGGTTCATCCTCAAATTAATATTAATGCAGAAGTTACCGCTACGTATAGTTTTACAAATAATCTAGATGGGAGTTACCCTGCTGAATCAAAATTGGAAAACTTTCGATTTGGAAAGAACGGAAATGATTGGTTTTTCTACTCTGGAATTACAATAAGTTATACTTTTGGACATAATCCTTGTTATTGCGCAGATTAAATGAAATTGAAAGAACAAATAAACATGAGCAATCTACCAAAGCATATTGCAATTATAATGGATGGCAATGGTAGATGGGCAAAACAACGTGGATTCCTCAGAACAATCGGGCATGAAAATGGCGTTAAATCCCTGAGAACCACCCTTACAAAATGCAGAGAAATAGGCATTGAATACTTGACACTCTACGCTTTTTCTACTGAAAATTGGAACAGACCTAAATTTGAAGTAGATAAACTGATGGAATTGCTTGTAAAATCACTTGCTAAAGAACTCCCTACCTTTATGGAAAACCAAATTGCCTTAAACGCAATTGGAAATCTTGAGTTACTTCCAGAAAAAGTACGTCAAAATTTGGCAACAACAATTGACAAAACGAAAGAAAACAAAAGGATGACTGTAACTTTAGCACTAAGTTATGGCGCTAGAGCAGAAATAATACACGCAATTAAGGAAATTTCTATTAAAGTTAAAAATAATATAATTTCAGAAGACAATATTGACGAATCAATTATTAATGAGCATCTTTACACGCATAATATGCCTGATGTTGATTTGTTAATTCGCACCAGCGGGGAACAGAGAATTAGCAATTTCTTGCTCTGGCAAATCGCTTATGCTGAATTGTACTTTACGGAGGTATTATGGCCAGACTTCTCTGAAGAAGAACTCTATCGATCGATACTGTCGTATCAACAAAGAGAGAGAAGATATGGAAAAACTAGTGAACAAATTAAATAAAAACGAAAATAATGTTTCAAAAAGGCATCTCACTTTTTGCCCTGTTTATTGCAGGTCTAATTTGTAGTAGTGCTCACGCACAACAAGGGGACTATATTCCTACTTTAGAAACCCCTAAAACATACATTTTAGGAGATATAAAAGTTACCGGTAAAATCAATTACAACCCCCAAACAGTTGTTACTTTTACAGGTTTAAGTAAAGGACAAAAAATTTCTGTTCCTGGAGAAGAGATAAGTGATGCATTGAAAAAACTATGGAAACTTGGTTTTTTTAAAGATATCAACATATACGAAACATCGGTTGTTAATGATACGATTAACTTAGAATTGTCTTTAAACGAATTACCTCGTTTAAGTGCAGCTAAGGTAAAAGGATACAAAAAGGCCAAATCAGAAACAGTAATTAAAGAAGCTAAATTGACAAAGGGAAAAATTGTCAATGAGAACTTGCTTTCTACAACTAAATACTACCTTTTAAACAAGTATAAAAAAGACGGATATTACAACACCAAAGTAACTTTAAATACAGTACCGACTGATTCAACAGGTCGTTACGTGGATTTAATCGTTGGGATTGATCGCGGTAAAAAAGTTCGTATTTCCGACATTGTATTTGAAGGAAATGAACAATTAACCGACAAACAATTGCGCAAAGCATTAAAAGACACGAAAAAACGCAGTCCTTTTAATCCTTTGCGAATCTTCAAACCTTCTAAATTTATCCAAACGAAGTACGAAGAAGATTTGGACCGTTTAGTAGACAAGTACAAAGAAAAAGGATACCGCGATGCACGTGTTATAGCAGATACTACGGCATACGATCCAAAAACGAATCGCATGGCGATTAACATTGATGTAGAAGAAGGAAACAAATACTACATTGGTGACATCCGCTTTATTGGAAATACGGTTTATACCAATAGGGAATTAAGCCAAGTTTTGGGCATTGGAAAAGGCGAAGTGTACAACGGTGTTTTGTTGAACAAACGAATCAACGATCAAACGGATCCAGACGGGTTTAACTTAACCAATCAGTACCAAAACAACGGGTATTTATTCTCTAACATTACCCCTGTAGAGGTAAAAACAGCGAATGATACAATTGATTTTGAAATTCGAATTACTGAAGGACCTATCGCGCGCTTCAACAATATTACCGTACGTGGAAACGAATATACCCATGATCACGTGATTCACCGTACATTGCGTACAAGACCAGGTGAGATTTGGAGTAAAGCCATGGTTATGGAAACAATGCGCCGCCTAGGTCAATTAAATATTTTTGATGCCCAAGCTATTGTACCCGATATCTTAAATCCAGATCCAGCTGCTGGAACGGTTGATGTAGAATGGTCAATCGCTGAGAAGGGATCGAGCCAGGTTGAATTACAAGGAGGATACGGTGGAGGAGGTTTCATCGGAACCTTGGGATTATCATTCAACAACTTCTCTTTGCGCAATATCTTCAACAAAAAAGCATACCACCCATTCCCTATGGGAGATGGTCAATCATTGGCATTGAGATTACAAGGAAGTTCATACTTCCAAACGTATAGTATTAGTTTCTCTGAACCTTGGTTAGGTAAAAAGAAACCGGTAAACTTATTTGGTACGATTGCCTACAGTAAACAGAATTTATACGACTACTACAGCAGAAGAACTGACCGTAGTAGAGGTTTTGATATTACGACGATTAACTTAGGGGTTGCCAAGCAATTAAGCGTTCCAGATGATTTCTTCGTTTTATCGCATACGTTGAGTTTCCAATACTATGATATGAAAAACTACAACACGGGATTGTTTACATTCGGTGATGGTTCTTCGAGAAACTTATCGTACGAAATAGAATTAAAGAGAGATAACCGCGGAATGGATCCTAACTTCCCAACTTTTGGTTCTTACTTTAGTATCAGTGGAAAATTCACTCCTCCATACTCTTTATTCAACAATGTAGATTACAAAAATCTTGCGAATCAGCAAGAATACAAATACAAATCAAGACCTGGACAAGTAGATCCGAATACGGGCTTAGTTATTCCAGAGGGCACTTACTTAAACGCATCCGGACAACCAGTAAACAATTGGCAAGATGCAACTGCTGACGCTAGTAAAGTGGATCAAAAACGATTCAACTGGTTAGAATTTTACAAATTAAAATTCAAAGGGGATTGGTATACGACAATTTACGATAAATTAGTATTCAGAACAGTTGGGGAATTTGGTTATATGGGTGCCTACAACAACAACCGCGGGGTTGTGCCGTTTGAGCGTTTCTACGTTGGTGGAGATGGATTGGCAAACTTCTCTTTGGATGGACGTGAAGTAATCCAATTAAGAGGGTATAAAAATCAAGCTTTGACACCAATAAATCAGAACGGTGAACAAATTGGAGGTACGATATACAATAAATTCACCCTAGAATTACGTTATCCTATTACACTAAAACCAAGTGCGTCTGTTTATGTATTGTCATTTGCAGAGGCTGGAGCAGCATTCGATTCATTTAAAGAGTACAATCCGTTTGATTTAAAACGATCAGCAGGATTAGGTGTTCGTGTGATTATGCCGATGTTTGGTCTATTGGGTATTGACTTTGGATATGGATTTGACGCACCTCCAGGATTGCGTGAGAAGAATGGTTGGGAGGTTCACTTTATCCTTGGACAACAGTTTTAGTGATACACTTTGCTAAAATTTAACAACTTATGAGGTATCTTTTTATTTTTTTAATCAGTATTTTTGGTTATTCCTTTTCCTTTGCACAAGGAGGGTCTGCTCGAGTTGCCTATATCGATATGGAACTCATCTTGCGACATGTGCCAGAATACACAGAAGCAAGTGCGCAATTATCCTCACGTGCGGAAGGCTGGAAACAAGAAATTGACAAGAAAAAAGAAGAGATAAAAAACCTCAAAACAGATTTAGCCAATGAGCGCATTCTGCTGACTCGTGATTTAATCAACGAAAAAGAAGAGACTATTGGCGAACTCGAAGACGATCTTTTAAAATACCAACAAAAATATTTTGGCACGGATGGGGAGTATTTTTCGCAAAAAATCAGTTTAGCGAAACCGATTCAGGATCAAGTATTTGCTATGGTACAGGATATTGCTGAAGCGCGAAAGTACGATTATGTATTAGATAAAAATGCAGAAACTACGATGTTGATTGCCGATAAACGATATGATATTAGTAATTTAGTCATTCGTCGTATGACAACAGCGCGCAGAAAGCAAAACATGACTGCAGAACAGGTAGAAGCTGTTGAGAAGGAAGAGAAAGAAGAAGATGCAATTGCCCTGAGACAAAGTCGACGCGAAGAACAACAAAAGCGCAGACAAGAGGCAGAACGCCAAATGCGTCAGGAGCAAAAAGAAGAAAAGCAACAAAAACAGCAAAACACTTCGGATCATGAGCAATTAAGTCGCGAAGAGTCTATAAAACGCCAACAAGAGGAGAAACTCAGAGAGTTGGAGGAAAAAAGAGCAGAGACAGAGCGCATCCGAAAAGAAAAGATTGAAGCTCAAAAACAATTACTCCTGCAAAAACAGGAAGAAATGGAGCGCAAGAAGAAGGAGGAGAAAGAAAACAGAGAGCAGCTTCAATTAGAACGAGAAAAACAGCTCAAGCAGCAACAAGAAGAAACTGAGCGCAAGAAGAAAGAAGAGCAGCAAAAGAGAGAACAACTGCAACTTGAACGAGAGAATCAACTCAAGCAGCAACAAGAGGAAGCGGAACGCGCAAAGCAAGAACGCGAAAGAAAGTTGTTAGAGGAAAAAGAGCGCAAGCGAAAAGAGGTTGAACAGCAACAAAAAAGCGACAAAAACGAAGAGTTAGAGAAGCTTATTGCCGAGCGAAGAGCCTTAGAAGAAAAGCGCCGAGAAGAAACAGAACAAAGAAAAAAAGACGCTTTAGAACAACGTCGTAGACAAATAGAAGAAACCCAACGCAAACAAGAAGAAATTAAAAAACGCGTGCAGGAAGAACAAGAAGAACAACGCAAAAAAAAGCTTCAAGAACAAGAAGAATTAAAACGACAAATTGAAGCCGCAAAAAATAAATAACCACGTAACAAGTAAAATAATATAAAAAACGAATACAATGAAAAAAATGAAATCCTTATTGATTGCAGCAGTAGTGTTTTTAGGCGTTAGCTCAGCAACAGCACAAACGAAAGTTGCACACATCGATGTTCAAGCTTTGATTACAGAAATGCCTGCAATGAAATCAGCAGAGGCTGAATTGAAAGCATTAGGTGAAAAATATCAAAAAGAATACGGAACAATGGTAACTGAGTATCAAACAAAAGCTCAAAAATACCAAACAGAAGCTGCAACAGTTGGAGACAAAGTAAACGAAGAAAGACAAAAAGAAGTAGAAGATCTTTTACAGCGAATCCAACAATTCCAAACTACAGCTGGACAAGAGTTACAAAAGAAAGAAGTTGATTTAACTCAACCTATTTTCGAAAAAGCAAGAACTGCCATTCAAAAAGTAGCACGTGCACAAGGTGTTCAATACGTATTAGACTCTTCAATGGGTTCTGGAGTATTATTAGCTGACGGTACAGACTTAGCTGCTGATGTTAAAAAAGAATTAGGTATAAAATAATTTACTATCATAAACTAAAAAAAGTCCGTTTTTATGACGGACTTTTTTATTTTTGTTCTACTTATGAAAAAAACAAATCCAATAGGACTCTTTGATTCTGGTATAGGTGGAACCACAATATGGCAAGAAATAAACAAATTAATGCCAAGTGAAAACACTGTATTTTTAGCGGATCAAAAAAATGCACCTTATGGTACACAAACCAAAGAAGCGATCATTGCACTTTCGCACAAAAACGTTAAACACCTTGTAGATCAAGGGTGTAAGCTAGTTGTGGTTGCATGTAACACCGCAACGACTAACGCCATTGACGAACTAAGAGCTTCATTTACTATTCCCATTATTGGTATAGAACCGGCGATCAAACCAGCTTCTCTACTGACCAAAACCTCAACCATAGGTGTTTTAGCCACCAAAGGAACCATTACAAGCGATTTATTCACCGCTAAACTAAAACTATACCCCAACGTAAAAATAATTGAGCAAATCGGCTATAATTTAGTCACGCTCATCGAGGCGGGAAAGTTAGAGTCGCAAGAAATTAAAGATCTCTTGCAATTGTATCTTATACCCATGGTTGAACAAGGCATGGACACCTTGGTCTTGGGGTGTACGCATTACCCCTATCTGACTCCTATCATAAAAACCATTATTCCCGAAGATGTTCTCATTATTGATTCGGGAGCAGCCGTTGCTAAACACACGCAAAAAATACTACAGCAACACGATTTGCTAAATGACAGCACCGCTCCAGGTAGTTGTATTTTTTACAGCAATGTGGATACAACTGTTTTAAAAACATTTGTTCCTTCTTCACATCTCGTTCGAGAAATTCAGTTCTAATACTAAAAGCATGGCGATTTCTCCATGCTTTTTTTGAAGGGAGTGATGAGCTCATTGCTTCGTCAACGCCGCCCCCACTCCATCCTATTTATACCAACTCGAATACATGACGTAATTATCGGCGATTCGTTGGATTTCGCCAGCGAAGGCTGAAGCGTCGATATCCTTAACTTTTTTTGCGGGAACTCCGGCATATATACTTCCAGGCTCGACTACCGTATTTTGTGTGACAACCGCTCCAGCAGCGATTATAGTGTTGCTGTGTACAATACAGTTATCCATGACAATAGCCCCCATTCCGATCAATACATTATCGTGGATGACACAACCGTGGACCATGGCTTGATGTCCTATAGAAACGTTATTCCCAATCACAGTGGGGTGTTTTTCGTAGGTACAGTGAATAATAGCGCCGTCTTGGATATTGACCTTATCTCCAATGGTAATTGTGTTTACATCACCGCGAATGACCGCGTTAAACCAAACACTGCATTGCTTACCTATTGTTACATCCCCTACGATAGTAACATTTTCTGCGAGATAACAATCCGCTTCGATTTGAGGATACTTTCCTCTTATTTCTTTTATAATCATAATTCAATACTAAAAAAAAAGTCCCGATAAATATCGGGACTTTTTTTATTAATCGTGTAAGTTTGGACAATTACAATCCAACGAACTGCGTTTTGAAAATATATTTACACCGAGTGTAAACAAGTGGAATCCACTTTTATTAAACGTACGGTCACCTAGTTCATGCGTATAGGTATACGTCAAGCTAAAGTTTTTATAAGAACCTCCAAGAAGGGGGCTTAAACTTTGAAGGGCTTGTTTTTTAGTTGATCCGCCTTTCACGTATTCTGCGTTGTCAAAATCACGGCGGTAAGAAACACCTGCCCATAATTTTGCATCTTCGAATGTCTTATACACTTTCATGTTGATGTCAACGAGTTTCAATTCAGTTTCTTCTACGTATTGAACTAAAACAGAAGGCTCATACATCCATCCACCATTGAATTTTGCATCGCCAAAAGTGTAACCTGCACCTAATAAGTAACGGCGTGAATTATCACTTTCAACATCTGAATAAAGTTCTCTTTTACTAGTAACTGCATTTTTAACAGTAAACATAGAGAAGAAATTTTCTCTGTGATACGCCGCACCAAAATCTACAGTAAAGTAACTGTCTTTCACTTCGAGTCCTCCGCTTAAAATTGGGTCGTAAACAGATCCAAATTTAGTTTCGTCCAGTGTGATACGTGAAAAACCAGCACTCATACCAAAAGATAACATATTCAACTCATAACGCGATTCACTAAAAGTAATGTGATGCGCATAGGTAAGCTTGGCTCCTGTTTCAGCATGATAACCGTTCTTATCTGAGAAGGCGATGATACCAATACCCGATCTTTCACCGATTCGGGTATTAACTGTTAATGTTTGGGTTTGGGGAGCGTCATCTACATCTCCCCATTGTTGTCTTATAGCTCCTCGTACCTGTGTACTATTTTTCAACCCCGCCATTGCTGGATGAAGCAAGTAATAGTTATCAGACAAATAATCCGAATAGATAGGTAATCCACCGTCTTGCGCATTACTCATTTGAGTAACTAATAACGCCACTGCTAAATATCTTTTCTTAAATATCTTCATATCCTAAATTATCGTTTTAGTGAGAAATGTCCTTTAAACTGAACTTTTCGAGGCACTTGATTCGCTTGTCTTGGTTCTTCTAAATATTCAACAGTAAACCAGTAATCTGTTGACGGCATTGATTTTCCATTAAATGTTCCATCCCATCCTTCGTTAGAAGGGCTAAGTTGTTTCAATAGTTTACCAAATCTGTCGTAAATATAGATTACCGCTTCTGGATGTCCTTTTAATGCTGAAATATTCCAGGTATCATTAAATCCATCTCCATTTGGTGTAAAGAACTTCGGATAGCCTAATACGAATATGTCTAAATATTGTGGACAAATCGACTTGTTATCTTTATATCTTACCCAAACTCTATGCGTACCGTTTGCTACATCATAGAACATTCTTGAATCTTGATAAGCTCCTTCATCTAAAGCATACTCAAATAAACTAGACTCTTGTGGTGAAGTGATGGTAACTGTGATCGTCTCCTCTCCGTCTAATTGATTGATCATTCCCGTTGAATCAGCTCCTTGTACTTTGATCGGAATTTCGTCAACAAAAGTCAATACTACTGAACTACTAGGCGTAGAACATTTTTGCCCTTTGTACTTCACAACAACTCTGAACGTATTTCCTAGTGCCGTATCTTCTACAACGTAGTACGATTTAGTAGCTCCAGGAATATCAGTAAATCTACCTGTTTGGCTCGTATGTTGCCATTGGAATTCGTAATCTTCTCCTTTGTATCCCGAGTCAATAGTGTAAGGATCTACTAATTTACCTGTATTGTAGTCAATACAAACAATTGCTCCTTGTAATACTGGTGCTATTGGGCTTTCTTCTACAGTTAATGTAAAAGTTACCTCAGCGGTACAATAGTACTCCGTCACGACTCCATTAGCATCTGTTTGTGGTAAATGTACAACTTTAGCTATGATTTCGTGTGTCCCAATCGGCAATTCAAAATTAGCCAATTGCGCAGCTGGAATATCAGTATTGTTATACGAATAAATAAGAGCCAATTCCCCTAAAGGAATGTTTTGTGCGCCTATAATTTCAGGACCAAAAGCTGTTAAATCAAAACTTGCAACGCCATTCGGTCCTGTAGGTGAAGCACATTTTTGAATGCGAGTTAAATCTGTTAAGTCAATATCGAATGCTTTAACTTGCTCTTCAACAACCAATAGTATTTTACCAACATAAGCACATCCTGAAGTTTTATTCACCACACGAACCCAAATTGTTTGACTATCTTCAGTAGTATTGGTATACGTATAATCTGGTGGAATTGCGTTTCCAATATTATGAGTACGAGCATCAGCCTCTTTTACATAGAAGAAAATATCCATGTTAGCTTCATCATTACCATTTAAAATTTCAGATTTTTTATCTAATAAATTAAAGGTAGAAAAGCCTGTTGCATTTTCTAAACAATGAGCAAATACAATATCATCAAAACGAGGTTGTGGATCAGCAATTAAAATCAGTGGCACAACAACATAACATGGGTTTGCATAACTTCCTAACGTTACTCTAACATATACTGTCGTATTTGGACTAGTAAAGGTTGCTGGGAACAAGATTTCTACATTTGGATCTCCTGCTGCTGCCCCTCCTGGTGTTGTATAATATTTAAAGAAATACCCACTCGATTGCTGTGCAATTTCATATGCTTTACTTGTTAGATCAAATACAGCCGCGTTCGTGGCTAGATCGATCACACATGAATGTAAAGGACTAGGCGTATCGTTTACATCTGGTAGAGGTGATACTTTAACGACTAAAGGAACATAATCACGACAACCATTAAAACTTGTTACAGCTACCCAAATCGTTTGCGGATTCGACGTGTTCGAATAACTAGTAGGTGTAGCAATTGCATTTACATCTTGTTTCGCATCTGCTAAGTTTTCATAATATTTGAATGTAACGCGATCAATATCTCTCCCCAAAATTTCTGTTTCGCGAATGGTAAGGTCAAAAATTGTTCGTCCTGTATTTGGAATCTCCGGCTGACAGATAGAAATCTCTCTAGGAGTTGTTAATGCTAATGGTTTATTTACAATTAAATGGAACTTCCCTACAGCAAAACAACTCGTCCCTTTATGATAAACGCGATACCATATTTCTTGGTTATTAGTTACATTCACATAATGTGTAGGAATATTGATAGCATTTTGGTTTGCTTGTGCATCAACTTCGTTTAAAAAGTAACGCACAACTAAGCTTCCTGTATTGTTGTTCCCATCCACTTGTGCAGAAATAATTGGTATTGTTTGCACAGTCAAATCAAAAACAGCAGTATCGACAAGTACACTCTCTGAACATAAAACTAAATCATCAAGTGCAATTGGCAGTACTGGAGATGCTATGACTTGTAATTGAATTGGCTGAACCGTGAAACATCCACCTGCTAATTCTCCTCTTACATAAATTGTACTTCCTCCTGGCGTAATATTCGTGTATGCATTTGGATTTTGAATAACATGCGTATCATTTAAAGCATTTTGCTCTGTTTCATAAAACTTCAGTGCAATACTAGGATCACCATTTTGCAAATCAGTCACTAAGGCTAATAAGTTAAATGTACCAAACCCATCATTAGAAATTGAACATATCGACACTGGTTCCTCTGGAATATTAAGTACTGGTTCTGCTAAAACTTTTAACACTAATAGTTTTACAGTAGCACATCCAGAATCTGCAACAAATCGTACATAAAGATTTTGTTGATACGGGGTTGTGTTTCTATAGTTACTCGGTAATGGATTACTGTTAGTATTCGCATCATTAGCAGAGCTGTGGAAAGATACTCCATAACCTGTACCTCCACCTAATAACTGCTGTATATAACTATTCAAATTGAAATTAGCAAGACCTTCCCCCCCTGTTTCTTCACATACGGAGTATATAGGTAAATCAGCAACTGTTGGTTGTAAAACAGGTACTAAAATTACATTTGATATTCCATAACATCCCGTTTGATTAGATTCCACTCGTACCCATACACTTCTTGAAACAATACTTGAATAATAGGTAGGGTTGGTAATTCTTCTAACTTTTGCCTCTGCATCTTGGCGACGACTGTAATATGTTATTTCATATTGAGCAGGATCTAATCCATCCAATATAGTTGTTTCGTTTTGAGTTAAATCAACTATCATCTCGCGATTCAAGTTATCAACACAAACTTGCATATCTACCCTTTCGTCAATTTTAACTTTAGGTGCAGCTACTAATTCGACTTCTACAATCTCAAAACAAGTGCTATTTAAGTAACTAACACGAGCATAGATAATTTGATTAAAAGGAACATCGTTTACAAACGTATTAGTTCGTATTGCATTTGTCTCTGCCTCAGCATTTGTAATTGTTTTATAAAACTTAACCTCTACCTGAGGATTTACATTTCCTACAAGTATTTGAGGTATTAAACTACCTAAATCAAAAGAAGCAATTCCGTTATCAGCTGTCGATAAACTACATGAAACAGAAACCACATTATGATCTAAATCAGGTAAGTCAACAACCATCAATTCAATAGATCCATAGTTAAAACATCCCGTAACAAGATCGGTAATACGCACACCTATGCGTCCGCCTAAGGACTCGTATTGTGTAATATTCACAATTAGATCTTGTGGATTACCCGTAATAGCTCCTTGTTCTGTTTTATAATAAGTAACCTCTTTGTTCGTAGCCCCTCCAATTAATAGATTATTATATAAACTTAAATTGAACATTCCTGTTTGTTTATCTCCCATAGGACAAGCATACAATGGATCTAAAGTAGGGACAACAGGTAAATCAAGAGCCTTAATTATGAACGATGTTGTAGCAAACTCACTCACTTCTGCTCTATTGTGAACACGAACATATATTGTTTGGTCTGTTTCTCCTTGAGCAAGTGCATAATTAGCTGGATTTGCAATTGGAGAAGTATTCGCTATTGCATCTTCATTAGATACGAAATATTGTACGATATAATTCGGATTACCGTGATATACGATGTTATTTTGTTGAGTTAAATCGAAGGTAGGAATAGTTCCATCTACGTTCTTACATACAGTTAAATCATCTAAAGTAACTAAGTCAATATCACAGTGTCTTGCAATTAATCTAAACGAATCTACTGTAAAACAATCTGTATTTCTGTGTTTAACTCTTACCCAAATTGTTTTCTCAGTAACTCCATTTGTTGTATCTAACTCATACAAATTTCCTAAAGCATTTTGATTTGCTCTTGCATCAGCTTCTGTATTAAAATAAGTAATATCGTAACTATTTGACGCGTCAATACTACTATTTACATCTGTCAAATCAAAAGTTGCCTTTTTCGTTTGGGTATCAATACAAGCTTGTAAGTTTCTTATTTGTCCTAGAATAGGAGTATCTTTTACTTCAACAGTGATGTCTTCCGTATAAGTACAACCGAAATTATCAACAACTTCATAGGTAAAAGTATAGGTTCCAGGAACATTCGTAGTAACCGTTGCATTTCCATTTCCAGTTTCAACTAAACCATCAGCTGGCAACCAACGTTGACTTACAACTTGAGGTGCAAATGACAAATCAGGTAAGTTAAAACGGTCATTAAACTTAATTGACCAACCAAAGAAAAAGCCTTCATCGACTCCAAGTCTATCTTCAATTCTCACACTCCATTTTCCGTTCAACGGCGCGCCGATTAAATTATTCAACGTGTTTGCAGGTCTTCCGGTTTGTCTTTGTGCAGGTAAATATGTTCCTGGGGATTTAGTATTAGTAAATCGAGTGGTAGACCCCGTGGTTGGTTGTTCAGGAGCCCCTCTTAACGTCTTCAATGCAGTTTGACTAAAACAGTAAGTAAGTGGACTACCAAAAGGTTCTTGGGCAGAACGATTGCTCGGATCCCCAAGAAGCACATTCGATCTAGCGTCTCCGCCAGTCTCAGGAGAGTCTCGATCCAGTAAATATACTTGTGCACCATTCGGTGCAATTAAAATAATATCTAAATCGCCTAAATAAGTATGTTCAATATCAATACAAATACTCAATATGTCGTCAAGACTTTCAATTTCTGCGCTAGCACAGAATTGATTAAAAAGAATATCACTGTAAAACAATTCACCTGTACCATCTGGTAAGGCAATCGGATTACTTTCAGGTTCTTCTGGTTCATAAATAACTTCTCGAAGGGCAACGCTACCAGTTAATTTGATGGATTCTCCCACACAGTAAGACTGCTTATCAGCCGCTAGTGTAAAATCAGCTTCACTTTCACCAATTTGAATCACAAAACTAACTATTCTAGAACAGTTAAGTGCATCTTTCACTATGAAGCGAACACGGTAAGCTCCTTTCTCGTCATATATGACGGATGTGTTTTTTGTATTAGACGTATGTCCATTATCAAAATCCCATGTGTAAGTCGCACCAACGTCGCTATTAGAGAACTCAGCGTCCCCAAACAGCTGAATTTCTTCTCCTATACAGGCACGAATAACCCCTAAATCTTCTTCACATGCAGGTTCTACTCCCAGATCAAAAGCTGGAATAGTTCTCAACACTCTTGGTGTAATAACTTGACAAGGTTCTGCATTACAAGATACAGTTGCACTAAATCCTGGTGCTGTTGGAGCATCACCTGTTCTCCAAATCAGTGTTATACACCCAGCAAAATTATCTGAGATAAATGTTCTTCCATTTTCAATGGGATTATCTCTTGTGAATGGACCTCCAGGAAAAGGATCAGTTGCTCCTGTATTATTATAGATTTCTAATGAAGCTCCCTCGCCCAATAAGAAACTAGTAAAATTCAGTCGAACAGTTCCATCAGTACCTTCTGGGCATAATGTCATTGTAATCATCTCATCCTTTTGATAATTACCTGCTATACCTCCACTGTCATACAATGTTCCACTACAAGCTTGAAAACGACCGTCAGCTAATATAATAGCATCTCCAGTCGTTTGAGCACTTAATACTCCACTTAATAGAAAAACAATAAATAATAAAAATCGTTTCATAAATGATTTTATTGGTATATAAATATTACTCTTACTCATATGTTTAGACTTTAATTAAGATCAAAGTACATGGTTCTTTGATGATATAAATCAATCATTGTTTCACTATTCAACGTATAACCATCGCTCCGCGCATAGTTACAACAACTACTTTTCTCATAATTAATTACTCTACACATTATTGCAAAATTTAAAAATTGTACTTATTTCTCTTCGTTTGAATTACTTACGTCATCGACTCGCTGTTAATTCATACTTAATTATATGTTAATTATATGTTTAAAAAACCAAATATACAGATTCGTAGAATATAAGTTTGTTAATTTTGAAAAAAAATAAAACAAAATGTCACAGATTAAAATTCAAAATACTCAAAACCCCGCAATTGTAAAGTTTATCCTATCTGATTTTATCACTAAGGGAGACAATTTTGAGTTCAAAAACATTGATGAAACAGCAAAATCTCCTTTAGCCCGAGAACTTTTCTACTTACCTTTTGTAAAAACGGTATTTATTGCAAATAATTTCATTGCCATTGAAAAATTTTCAATTGTTGAGTGGGATGACGTACAAGATACTGTTGCAGATCAAATCCAAACTTTCATCGCTAAAGGTAAGAAAATCTTAATAGAATCTAAAGATGATGCCAAAAAACATCCGATAACGATTTATGCTGAATCTACACCTAATCCTGCGGTGATTAAATTTGTAGCCAACAAGCTATTAACCAAGCAGGGGATTGAGTTTAAAAACATTGATGAAGCCACGTCTTCACCCCTTGCCAAAGAACTTTTCAAATTGCCTTTCGTACGCGAAATCTTTATTGATGAAAACTATGTTTCGATTTCAAAATACGAGGCATTTGATTGGAATGAACACATCCAACCTACACGTTCATTTATCAAAGAATTTTTGGAACAAGGAAATTTAGCCGTTGATGAATCTCTGGTTATCAATACCGAAGAACTAGAAAAACAAGCGGATATTCACTTTGATTCCTTAGACGAGAAATCACAGCGCATTATCAATATTTTAGAAGAAAACGTAAAACCGGCCGTTCAAGCTGATGGAGGTAATATCGCCTTCCAAAACTATGACGGACAAACTAATGTGGTTCAAGTAATCTTACAAGGTGCTTGTAGCGGTTGTCCTTCTTCAACGTTTACGCTGAAAAACGGTATTGAAAGCATGTTGAGACATATGCTGGCAGACGACAAAATTGTAGTAGAAGCCATCAATGGTTAATACCCTATCCTTAAATAATAGATAAGCGTCTTAATAAACCTGCCCCAAAAAGTATCAACTTTTTGGGGCATTTTTTATGCTAAAAAAAACGGCAGTACGAAAGTACTGCCGTCTTTATATGGTTAACAAATCTAACTCATGGGAGTAAATTTCTTTTTTCGTTGATCAATCTCAAACTGTTCGAACAATTCCAACAAGCCAATAGTAGCTTTTACTAAATCGTCCGTTTCAAATAAAATAGAGAAATACAGTTTACTGTTCTTAGGACTCGTTTCTGTTGTGCGAATACGCACAATCTGTTTTTGAATCAACTTATCAATCGTTTGTGTGATCTCTTCTTTCTGAGCTAACACCTCGCCAATGCGATCATAACGCGCTTCCATAAAAATAGCGCCAACCTCATCAAGGAAGATTTGCAACTTATTGTCAATCAACTTTAGATCTCGAACTTGGTTGAACTTCAACTTCTTGTGGTTGTTATCCACGTGGGTATAACTATTTTGTGTGATAAACAAAGCCGATTTAATGATATCCTGTAAAAACCCTAAGGTGAGTACATAGAACTTACTCGCTCCTACAGTCGTTTCATCTAAATTCTTGATAAAGAAATACACATTTCCTCTTAAACTATCAACCTCTTTCTCCAGCTGTCTTAACTTCTTTCTACACGCTTTTAAATCCGCGTGATCCTGAAGTGCTACGCCATCAATTACGCGCGTATACAATTCGTTGGTACGAACGATTACTTTGGCGATTTGTGCAGAGCTTTCTGACGCTACTTCGTGAATGGTAACAATGTCAAACTTATTGAGTTTTTCAGTTTTCAATTTTTTCTCTTGTTCCAAGCGTTGATGCGTTTTATTGCTGCGGTATAATAAGATACCTACTAAGATCAACATCGCTACTAAAGCATAAACCTCTCCTATATATAAGATATAAGCCGTAATAAAAGCGGCGAGAAAGGCAACAATAGCTGTTACAAACCAACCACCGATTACGTTGAATACTCCAGCCACGCGATATACAGCAGAATCTCTATCCCAAGCGCGATCGGCAAATGAGGTACCCATTGCCACCATAAAGGTTACATAGGTAGTAGACAACGGCAATTTCATAGACGTACCAATCGAGATCAAGATACTTGCCACCATTAGGTTAACTGAAGCACGTACCATGTCAAATGCTGGTTCTTCTTGTTTGTTTTTTGTTGTATTTACAGGTTGTTCAAAGCGCTTATCCATTCGAATTTGCCATGATTTAGGCAAAAAGTAATTGACAATACCACCCAAAATAACCATGGCGCGAACAATTACTTTAGACAAGATATTGGGAGAGAACTTCTCATCTGACGAATCAGAACTCTGACGCGCTAAATTCATTTCTGTCTCAATTACATTACGCGCTTTTTTCGATGTCCACAAGGTATAAACCATGATTCCTCCTGCAATTAATAGAAAATAAAACGGAGCAACTACGTTTTCTTCCGCTAATTTACCCATCATATAAACATCAGCTGCTTGACCTGAGCTTTGAAAAAAGCCATACGATTGTACAGCGGCAATTGGAACACCAATAAAATTCACCAAGTCATTACCTGCAAAGGCTAAAGCCAAAGCAAAGGTTCCGATGATAATAATGACGCGCAATATATTTACGCGGAACACCGACATGATTACCTGAGAGAAGATGGTCCAAAAGACAAAACTTCCCGCCAATATTAAAAATTGATTGTGATCGATCCAATCAGATGTTTCACGGGTTATAAAGCTTGATCCTTTGAGTCCTTTAATCAAGATAAAGAACGAAATCGCACTGATTGCAACTCCTCCAAACAAGGCGCCAAAATACTTTAACTTGCGCTCGACTTGAAAGGTAAAGATTAAACGGGAAACGTATTGCACGATTGTCCCTAAGGTGAAGGACAAAATTACAGACAGTAGTATACTGACCACAATTTCGGATGCTTTTTTCGTATTGATATACGAAGATAACGTAGACCAACTATCGTCGCTGGTAATAATTTTCACTACAGCCAAACACACTGCTGCTCCTAGTAATTCAAATACGATAGAAACCGTTGTGGATGTAGGTAGTCCCAAGGTATTAAATACATCTAACAGCAAGACATCGGTGATCATTACTGCTAGGAAAATAATCATTACATCGTTGAAGGTAAACATGCTAGGGACAAAAATCCCACTCCGAGCAATTTCCATCATCCCACCCGAAAAGACGGCTCCGACGATGATTCCCAGTGAAGCCACCAACATAATCCCTTTAAAGGACATTGCTTTCGACCCGATTCCAGAATTTAAAAAGTTTACGGCATCATTACTTACCCCAACAGTCAAATCTATTATCGCTAATATCCCAAGGGCTATCAGCATTACAATAAAAATTTGTTCCATTTATTCTTTTATTTTTTAGCGTACTGCAAAAGTCATTATATTTCCGTAATCCAACGTTAACTTAATGTTATCCTTTCCATATTTCCTAGGTTCTGAGATTTTAAAAGGCTTGGCAAAATCTATCGGTTATGCCCCAAAACCGGCAACAAAGCAAATAATTCCCTAATTTTGTTTTTCAAACGCAACATATGAACGAACTCATTCACAGCTCGAATCCGTATTTAAAGCAGCATGCAACCAATCCTATTCACTGGAAGGCATGGAATACCGCTGTTTTCGAAATGGCAAAAGAACAAAACAAACTCGTTATTGTCAGTATTGGTTATTCAACTTGCCATTGGTGTCATGTCATGGAGGAAGAAAGTTTTACGGCAGTAGCCGTTGCAGAAGTTATGAATCGCCATTTTATTTCAATCAAAGTTGATCGAGAGGAACATCCCGATGTGGACGCTTACTATATGAAGGCAGTACAACTGATGACCAAACAAGGAGGATGGCCGTTAAATGTGGTTTGTTTACCTGATGGTAGACCGATTTGGGGCGGAACGTATTTCCCCAAACAAACATGGCTGGACGCTTTAGAACAACTCGCACAATTGTATCAAAATAAACCAGAGGCCACCCTTGAATTTGCAGAAAAACTACAAGAAGGGATCTACATCATGGGATTAGCGCCAACTGCAAGGGAAGAGCAACGGTTCAATTTAACGATGCTCCTAGATAAATGGAAACAGAGCTTTGATTTAGAGTACGGCGGCTATCAACGTGCACCAAAATTCATGATGCCTACCAATTTACTCTACTTGCAAAAACTAGGTGATCTAAACCGAGATAAAGCCTTACTCAATTATATTGATCTTACACTGACTCGTATGGCTTGGGGTGGGATATTTGATGTTATCGAAGGCGGGTTTTCCCGCTATTCCGTTGATTTTAAGTGGCATATTCCTCATTTTGAAAAAATGCTCTACGACAATGCGCAACTATTGAGCGTGTATAGCGATGCGTATAAACGCACTTCAAACCCACTGTATTTGGAAATCATTGAGAAAACAACTCAGTTTATCCAAACCAATTGGCAATCTCCTTGGGGCGGGGTTTATTCTGCCTTAGATGCAGATAGCTTAGACCCTGCAGGTGTTTCAAAAGAAGGGGCCTATTACGTCTGGACAGAACCGGATTTGCGCCGTATTGTAGGAGAAGATTTTGATTTATTCGCTCAAGTATTCAACATAAATAAGGATGGTTACTGGGAAGAGGGAAATTACGTACTCATACAAAATCAACCGTTAACCACTCTTGCTGCAACCCATGCTATTTCAGAATTTGAGTTACAAAAACGCAAAAAACAGTGGGAATCAAAACTGTTACAAGAGAGAAATCTAAGGGCAAAACCCCTGCTTGACGACAAGATTATTACGAGCTGGAATGCCATGTTAATCACGGGTTTACTCGATGCTTACAGCGCTACGCAAAACACAGCTTATCTGCAACAAGCCGTGCGTATAGACAACTATATTCAAACGTATTTAGTAGAAGAAGAAGGCGGGCTTTTCCATTCATCTCATCACCAAAAGGCACAAACACTTGGCTATCTAGACGATTATGCTTTTTATATTCAAGCGTTAATTCGCTTGTTTGAACACACAGCAAAACAGACCTACTTATGGGAAGCCAAACGAATGATGGATGCTAGTTTAGATCTTTTTTTGGATGACAAGAGCACATTCTTTTACTTCAGTCAAGAGCAACAGGCCGATATGATTTTGAGGAGTATTGAAACGGAAGACAATGTCATTCCATCCGCCAATGCCATTATGGCGTATAATTTACTGTATTTGGGTGTTGCTTTTGAAAACCGATACTACAGCGAACTCGCTCATCAAATGATTGAAATCATGCAATCTCAACTGGATTATCCTTCAGCATATTCCCAGTGGTTATTGGCAATGTTGTACAGCGAATCACCTGCTGAATTAGCAATTGTAGGTGAAAATGCCTTGGAAGACAGCTTGCGCATACAAGCGAATTTGATCAGTAAAACGTTTATTTTTCCAATCAATGAGCCGAGTACAATCCCCTATTTCGAAAAATACACAGCAACTATTGACACACAGTACTACCTCTGTGAAAACAGACATTGTTTAACCCCTACATCAGCGTTAAGTAAATTTATTAAACTGTAGCCTATGGAAAAATTTGATCATTTATTGACCTCTTATATCGAAAACACCATTGCATATATCCCTCAAATTGTAACAGCTTTGTTGATTCTAGCCTTGGGACTATGGGTGATTAAGTTATCGCAAAAAATAGCGAAGCGAATCCTTACTAAGCGCAATATTGACCCAACTTTTAACAGCTTTATCCTTGACGCTTTACTATGGGGATTTCGCATTTTGCTCTTCGTTATCATCGCCTCGAAATTGGGAATCCAGACCAGCTCTTTTGTTGCGATCATCGGAGCAATGAGCTTAGCCATTGGACTATCCTTACAGGGATCTTTGAGTAATTTTGCCGGGGGTGTTTTGATTATTCTCTTTAAACCCTTTCGCATTGGCGACATCATTGAAGCCCAAGGTGAAGCGGGAAAAGTGCTGAGTATTCACATCTTTTCCACCCAAATTGTCAACTATCAAAACAATGTGATTTACATTCCCAACGGGGTGTTGTCCAACAGTAAAATCAAGAATATCTCTCAAAATAACTTGAGGAGATCAGAAGTTTTGGTACAGACTAATCTAGCGAAAAATACCAATGATTTTATAGCTCAATTGTTGGATGCACTCCAAGCGAATGACAAGATTTTGTCTCAACCCAAACCACGGGTTCTCATCAAAGAACTCCTCGATACGAAGATTACTTATGTGGTTCAAGTTTGGGTGGACAATGATAATTTTACGGCTGTAAATTCTTTTATTTTATTGAAAGCAAGAGAAATAAGTGATCAATTATAATCACTTATTTCTGTTTTTTCGCGGGCAAAACAAAATCTTTCAGATAATACGGCTCAAAATAAGCGACATCGACAAAATCTTGGTCGAGGTATTTTTGGTAACTCAAATCGACCATTTCTTTTGCTGAAGGGTAAACAACAGCTTCGCAAAAATGAAAATTCGGTGCTTGTAGTACTTCCGTACATTTCATTGCCCCATCACCGATGAAGTAAACAGGTGTATCACCTTTCAATTCGCCAAAAGAAGACTTATCAACCACTTTTGCTTCAATTGCCTTAACTAGGTTGCCGTCATGGGAGAACGTCGCGCAAAACACCTCCATTCGCCTTGCATCTATCATTGGAATAATCCATCCGCTTGTCACTTGCAATTGCTTGGCTAAAATTTGCAACGTATCTAGGGCAATCATCGGAATAGACAAGCCATAGCACAAACCTTTGACGGATGAAACCCCGATGCGCAATCCCGTATACGATCCAGGTCCTTGACTCACGGCAATCGCCGATAGGTCCTTCATTTGAAACCCGTTTTCTTTCAACAGAGCTTCAATAAATACATGTAATTTTTCGGCATGCGAAAAATGCTCTTCTGCTATTTCTTTAACACCAACTGGCGTACCGTCTACAGACAAAGAGACGGAACAATTTTTCGTTGCTGTCTCTATATTCAATAGTACAATCATTCTTTTGTTTCTTCTTTCTTAATTTTATCGTTGTGCTTCAGCGTTTTACTTACTACAGAATAAGGCCCTGTGATAATGACATCTCCTTTTTTCAACCCTTGCACAATTTCAATATTTTTATCGTCTTGGATTCCGGTTTTCACAAAGCGCAATTTGGCAACACCTGCTGACTCCACAAACACGGCTTCTCTGAGCACCTCAGTTGATTGCACAACGGTGTTGCTTGTTTCGCCTACCAGCGTATCACTTGGCGTTCGCATGACTAATGCACTAATTGGCGCTGCGATTACCTTGTTCTTTTGATTGGTAACAATATCCACTGCTGCTGTCATCCCCGGACGAAATGGCGAATAGTCTTCCATTTTTCCATCGAGTAAATCTTCATATGACTCGCGTAGAATTTTGATTTTGACTTTAAACGTCGTCACTTGATCCGCAGACAAGGTTTGATTAGATGCAGAGTTGGAAATACTAGTCACCACCCCTTTAAATTCTTTCTTCAAAAAAGCATCGACATTGATGTTCGTTTGATCCCCTACTTTGACTTTGACAATGTCGTTTTCGTTGATGTTTACTTCCACCTCCATGCTGTTCAAATTCGCAACGCGCAACAATTCTGTTCCCGCCATCTGCTGTGTTCCTAGTACGCGCTCTCCTAGTTCGACATCCACGCGAGAAATCGTACCTGAACTTGGCGCGTAAATTGTAGTTTTCAACAAATTTACTTTTGCTTCTTCCACAGCTGCTCTTGAACTTTCTACGTTGTAATAAGCCGAATTCTTACTGGCTTTTGCCACTTCATATGACCGAACGACTTGATCCCACTCAGACCCTGAAATAACGCCTTTTTCAAAAAGGGTTTTATTTCGCGCATACAGCGCTTTGGTCTCTTTCAATTGGGCTTCTGCTTGTTCTAGACCAGCCTTACTAGTTGACAACATCGCTACCATACGATCCAAATTAGATTCATATAAATTGGGATTAATCACCACGAGTAAATCGCCTTTGTTGACAACCTGTCCTTCTTTGACTGGCAAATTTATGATTTCTCCAGATACTTCTGGTGTTATTTTAATCTCAATTTCTGGCTGAATTTTTCCCGTACCCGAAACGGTCTCCACCAAGTTAATCTGATCGACCGTTGTCAGTTCAACAACTGTAGCATCATCCTTACCTGTAAAAAACTTCAGCACAATAAAGATCCCAACTACAAGTGCTAAAACGATAAATATGTATTTTTTTTTCATAACTTAATTACTTTTAAACAACGGTACGCCAAAGTAGTATTCTAATATTCTATTTTTAAAAATGTAATCGTACTTTGCTTTGAGCAAATTAGATTGTGCCGTTACATATAAATTTTGATTTTGATTCAGTTCGAAGATATTGATCAAGCCCACAGCATACCGTTCTCTAGCGTACTCCAGTGATTTTTCACGCGATTCCAAGGTTACAACACTTGCTTCATAGGACTGAAAGGAACTTTTGGTATCGGTATAGGCTTTGAAAACCAGTTGTTCCAATTTGAGCTCTTCGGCTTCTTTTTCATACTGCATTTGCTCCAATGCCAATTGATTGAGTTTCACAGTTTTTCTCGCCTTCATCCCATTGAAAATAGGAATACTTAGGCTCAAGCCAAAGGTAGAATTTTTGTTGTGATCCAATTGACTAAAAAACGATTCTGGTCCGCCGTACACTGTCATTTGTCCTTCTCGCATTACACGTTGACCTGATCCTTCTACGAAGCCCACCTGATCCAAGCGACCTGTAGCTACACTGCCCACAATTCGATCTTGGTAGCGAACATTAGACCCAAAGTTGTAAAACCCCGTCAGCTTAGGGTAATAAGCTCCTTTGCTGATTTGAACGTTTTTCTCTGCTAGTGCAACATTGACTTCGGCTGTTTTGATGTTGGTTAAAGATTCAAAGGCACGCAAGGTAATATCTTCTGGCGTATACATCATCAATTCGGATTCGTTGATTGGATAATCCGAATCGATTACATCAAAGTTCGCGTAGTCTCGAATTTGCAACAGTTGGGCTAAATTGAGTTTGGCAATGATCAGCTCATTTTCAGCACTGATTAGCCGTTGGGTAGACGAAGCTACAGTAGCCTTGACATCCAACAAATCCCCGGCTGGTACAACACCTGCAGCCACCAACTCTTGCACGCGGGTCTCTTCGGCTTTATCGTAGTCTAATTGGGCTTGATTGGTGTAAACCAACTCTTTATTGAAAATAATTTGCAAGTAGGAATTAATTACAGATAAGGCGATGTCTTCCTTGACCTTTTGAACACTGTAGATGGAAGCTAGGTGTTCCAATCGCGCTTTTGCTAATTTTTTTTGCTTCTGTAATCCGTCAACAATGTCAATGCCAATATTCAGCCCAACGGTAGTTTCTTGTAGGGTACGTTGACTGATGATTCCCGATTGTACGTCAGCCTGATCGATCAAAGTCCAGGAGTGATTGCTGTTAGCGCTGACAACCGGAAGGAAATCGTATTTCGCTAAATCGAGATTCACACTTTTGTTTTGTTCGTTAATTTCGATTTGCTTTACGCTAATGTTGTGGTCAATGGCATGTTGAATACAAGCATCCAACGTCCATTTTTTATCCTGTGCCTCGACAGACAAGTTCAGCATAAAAAACAAAAGAGAACCGTAAATTTTTATTGACTTCATTGCAAGTTAATTATATAAACCATAAGACGTATAGTTGGCCTTTATGTTACATTAAAGGTAATAAAAAAACCGCCTGTGTAGGCGGTTTGCTATATTGAATCCTATTTAGTTTTCTGTTTTTTATAGATTTTGTAGCTAAAGTACAAAGCAAATCCAACGAGTAAATAGGGAAATATCATCAAGTACACAATACCGTTATTTACGGCTTCTGCTTTTACTCCACCGTCTTCAGTTTCGAGAACTGCTCTACACATGGCACATTGTGCTGTTGCAGTTTGAACGGAAGCGAGCATAAAGAATGCAAGTAATAGTCCAATTTTTTTCATTGTCGTTTAGTTTACGTAGTATGGAGAAATCATCAAATACACAATCACCCCTGTTACAGCGACATACAACCACATGGGGTAGGTAATACGTGCAAGTTTCTTGTGGCGTTGGTAAGAACCCGATATACCACGTACAAACGTAACGAGAACAAAGGGGATAATAATAATCGACAGCAATATATGGCTAATCAAGATAAAGAAGTACGCGTAACGCATCCATCCTTCTCCTCCGTATTTGGTTTCGATAGAGGTCATGTGGTAGGCAACATACATAGCTAAGAAAGCGATAGAACACCCAATACACAATTTAATTAAACGCTCGTGTAGCGTTTTATTTCCTTTTTTGATAGCAGCTACTGCCCAAACCAATAAAACTGCTGTAATGCCGTTAATTGTAGCGTATATAGGGGGTAAAAAACTCAATGGTTGAACATCATAGCCTAACTTTTGCAAATTCACTCCAAACAAAATGGCCACTACGATTGGAATTGCGATAGATAAGATCCAAATCCACTTTGTGTATTTCTGCTCTAATTCTTTGTAATTTTCCATGTCTTATTCTGCTAACAATAATTTAATATCTTCTTTAATCCATTGCACCCCCTCATCTGAAGTTCCGTCATAGTACAAGATTGGGTTGCCATATTGGTCGGCGCGACAGCGAATATTTCCTTCTTTGTCAATTAAAGCAAAGAGTCCTGAATGTTCAAATCCTCCAGGCGCATCAGGATTTACTCCCGTATACAAGTTGAATTTAGCGGCTAAGTCGTAAATGTACTTTGCGTCACCTGTCAACATATTCCAATGCGGAATCTTCACACCCAATTCATCTGCATGAGCTTTTAATGCTTCCACAGTATCATTTTTGGGATCAATCGTAATTGAAGCAATACCGAAGTCCATATGAGGACGGAAAGCATCTTGTAACTTCAACATATTTTGATTCATAATAGGACAAATAGTTGGACAGTTGGCAAAGAAAAACTCAACCACGTAAACCTTTCCTTTATAGCTTGAATTGTCAATTGTTTTATTGTTTTGGTTCACTAGCTCAAAACTAGGGGCTTGTCCAATAACAACTAAGTCGGATTTTTGGAATTTCTGAATGATTTTAGGCACTGCCCAAATACCAAAAACCAGTACTACTAAAGAAATCCATATATATGATTTATCTTTCATTTCTATTCTTCTTGATTAATGCGTTTATATCTTTTTAGTGCTAATCTGTATTCCGCTAAAATTACTTTCATATCATCCATCATATCGTTGTGTAACTCAGCAGCCGAAATAGTAGAATAGCCCTCTTTATATTCGGTTTCACCAGCTTTGTTTTTTCCTTTACGACCGCGAAGGTTTCTATCTTTATCAATGATATATACATTGATACTCGCTAAATCGTCATCTAGCTTACCAACGAGCCCGAGGCTATTGTAGAACGATTGGATTTCTGCGGGTTCTAGGAATAGGTAGTTCCAGTTGGACATATCCGAAATAGGACTCAAATCGTCAACGACTTTTTTAGCTTCGGCTTCTGAGCCTTTTGGCAGTACCATGACTAATTGAAAATCGTCAAAGTCTTTATAGCGGTTGTATATTTTTTGGTTTAGATTAAAGGCATCACCGCGGTCACGGTAAAGATGTCCTCCAGGAAACCCTAGCACAGTAATACGCCCTCCTAAAACGGGTTGCTTTCCAAGTGAAGTTTCACCTATAGGCAATTCATTGACATTTTCGCTGATGATTGGTAATCGTTGAAATTGATTAACGCCGGTAGCGAAAAAAAGGTATGCACAGATCGGCATGACAAAGAGCAAAACGAGTATGATATATTTTTTCACTTTACAATAAATTAAATAGCTAGACAAAAATAAAAAAAGGCGGTTAATAAACCGCCTTTTAAATTATAATAACTTATTAAAATATCCACTTATATTGTGCGTTTTGGAATACTTCATAAACATAATCTCCTTCAATCAAAACCAAAGTAATTAAATAAACACATAAGAAGCTTAAAACTCCTGCTACGGTCCATCTAAATGCTTTTTTCTCTTGTTCCAAGTGCATGAATGCCCACATGATATAATAGGCTTTCCAGATTGTTAAAATAATGAAGATATAATTTAACAAACTCAATCCAAAGATGTGCACGTGATGAATGCTTTCTGGTTTAAAAATCCCGAGAACAACCTCTACGATTGTAATAGCGGATAAGATAAAGAATACTGTCCAGATTCTCTTTGCACCTGAGTGATGTGCTGTTGTTTCTGCTGCCATATCAAATATTATTTTATATCATTAAACTAAATAGAAGAATGTAAATACGAACACCCATACTAAATCTACGAAGTGCCAATATAATCCTCCTTTTTCAACCATTTCGTATGACCCTCTTCGGTCGTAAGTTCCCAACAATACATTAAAGAAAATAATGATATTAATCAAGATACCTGTACAAACGTGGAATCCGTGGAAACCAGTAATAAAGAAGAAGAAATCAGCGAATGTTTTATGTCCGTATTCGTTGCGGATTAAGTTTGCACCTTCAACAACTAAGACTGCATCTTTCAAACGCTCAACAGAAGCTTCTCTAGTAAGAATTTCTTTGTGTTTTGTTTCTGTTGTTTTTTGTGTACGGATTCTAATATTTGGATTTGCGTCAAAACCAGCTTGAACTTCAGCTAACGAATAGGTCGATTGACTAGGTCCGTTTACGAACCATGTTGCTTTTGCTCTTGTTAAGGTAGCTTCACCTCTATTTGGATCTACTATAGCGAAATCAGCTAATGCAATTTGCTTTCCATCTTCTCCAACGAATTGTAAGATTGATCCTCCTCTAGTTTCTACAGCGCCATATGTTCCTGTGATAAAGTTTTTCCACTCCCAAGCTTGTGATCCAACGAACACTAAACCACCTAAGATTGTTAAAAACATATACGTTGCCACCTTTTTTCTCTTCATTTGATGACCAGCATCAACGGCTAACACCATAGTTACCGATGAGAAAATAAGAATAAAGGTCATTAAGGCCACATAGTACATTGGTGCATCTACACCATGTAAGAAAGGAAAGTGATTGAACACCTCGTCTGCAATCGGCCAAGTATCAACAAACTTGTATCTTGTAAAACCGTATCCTACAAGGAATCCACAAAATGTTAATGAATCTGATAATATGAAGTACCACATCATCATTTTACCGTAGCTTACGTTTAGAGGCCCTCTTGCATCGCCTCTTACTTCAGTAGCTTCTGTAGTAACTGTCGCTCCCATAAAAAGTTATTAGTTATAAAGTTCCCAAATTTAATTTAAATTTTCTATTTAAAGAATGTAAAAAACAAAAACAAGTACACCCAAAGCAAATCTAAGAAATGCCAAAACCATGCACATAGCTGTAATCCAACGAATTGCTCAGCATTATACTTTTGTTTAAAATGATTATAAATTACTACTAGTAAAGAAATCATCCCTCCAAACAAGTGTGCAATATGCACAATTACAATGACATATAAAAATGATGTTGTAATAGTACTCTCACTTCCTGTAAAGAAGTAGCCTTCGTTAATTACTTGTCCAAATCCTTTGAATTGCAAAAAAACGAATAAGAGACCTAAAATCAAAGTAGAAATTAAATAAATCGTACTTTTTTTCGTCTCTCCGTCTTTAGTTGCTTTCAAAGCGAGATGCATTGTTAAGCTACTGATAACAATAGCAACGGTACTAATTGTAAAGTCAACGGGCAAAACGAAGTCTGCCAACCAATCAGGTCTAGATTTACTTACTACGTAAGCACTTGTCAATCCAGCAAACACCATGGCAATACTCCCAATGGCGAACAAGAGCATTACTTTTAATGCTTTGCCTTTTTTCTCATACTGTTCTTGCGCTATACTATTTTCCATATTCATTTGTATAAACTATCGTAAAATTTTATCTAACACGTAAATAATCTGAATTAACGAGATGTAGGTCACACTTACTAGCATTAATCTACGAGCGGCTTTATCAGTTCTTTGCTTATAGAGTTTTACAGCTGCTGTAAGCATCCAAATACCAGCGAGCAACACCAAACCAGCTGCGATCGGCGTTAAGTATAGGCGTCCTGTCACGTTAAACACTGGGAAGATGGAAACGATGATCAACCAAATGGTATATAAGATAATTTGCGTAAGTGTTTTATTGTCTTTTTTTCCTGTTGGTAACATCGAGAATCCCCCTCGATTATAGTCATCATACAAGAACCATCCGATTGCCCAGAAATGTGGAAATTGCCAGAAAAATTGGATTAAAAATAAGGTTCCTGCTTCGATACCGAAATTATTTGTTTCCGCTACCCATCCCAACATAAAAGGAATTGCCCCTGGAAAAGCACCGACAAATACCGATAAAGGCGTGATGGTTTTCAGTGGCGTATAAACACTTGTATATAAAAAGATAGAGATTGCGCCAAACATGGCCGTTTTGGGGTTAATAGCATATAAGATTGCAATTCCCAAAAGCGTGAGCACCACTGCTAGAATAAAAGCGGGTGTTGGCTTAACACGACCTGAAGCGATCGGTCTGTTGGCCGTGCGGTTCATTTTTGCATCTAAGTCGCGTTCAATGATTTGATTGTACACGTTTGATGCTCCAACCATACAATATCCCCCTATTGCTAGAGCGAGAATGGTCATATAATTGATGCTTCTAATATCCGGAACTGCTAAAACATAACCTGCCAAAGTGGAAAACACTACGCTCAGGGCAAGTCCCATCTTAGTCATTTCTTTAAATTCCTTAAGGATAGAAACCGATTGTTTATTTTCAGAAGAAATATTCAAAGCTGTTTTCATTTGTTTTTAATGAGTTGCAAATATAATCCAATTTTTAGAACTACACCTATAAACATCTGTTAGAGCTTTGAATATTCACTTATTTTAATCTTTTAGTAATTTTCAGTACTTCCCGTCCCCTCAACAATAACTTTTGCAGCAGAAGTTCCCAATCTTTTAACGCCTAAAGTGATCATTTCAATAGCCGTTTCACGATCTCTAATACCTCCAGCAGCTTTTACAGGTAGTGGGCCTGCGTTTTCGAGCATAAGAACCAAGGTATCCATAGTTGCACCGTTGGGTTTACCGCCCTCTGTTTTGAAAAAACCAGTAGATGATTTAACGAATACTTTGTCGTAATCTGTTTCTTTGCAATTGCTCAACACTACATTTTTGATCAGCGTCGTCAATTTAATGATATCAGTGTGGGACAAGGCGGCGACTTCAATAATCCATTTCACCACTTTTCCAGCTTGTAAACCATACGTTGTACACGCTTTAACCTCTTCCTTCACTTGATCGATTAAACCGTTTTGAAAAGCCTTATAATCCACAACAAAGTCCAATTCATCTGCGCCATCAGCAACCGCTTGTTTTGCCTCAGCTAACTTTGCTTCTAATCCTCCGTCACCTAAAGGAAAGTCGATAACTGTACCTATTAAAACACTGGCGTTGTGCTGATCAACTAATGCTCTACCCTCTTTTACTTCTTCTGGTCGAATCATCGCCAATTTAAAATGCTCGTCGATGGCTTCTTGAATCAGTTGGGTTACTACTCTTTTATTCTCCACTTCAGACAAACCCGCTTGTTCTGCAGTTTTCAAATACGTAGAATCCATAAATTCTCTCAAATCTCTCATAGTTGTAAGTACTTTATATTAATAAAAAAAGCCCCAATACTGGGGCTCTATTTTTTTTTATGCGTTGTTATAAATAAACCAAATATAATTCCTACTGCGCTTCCTAAAGAATTCGCAAAAAAATCTGCCCATTCAGCACTTCTAGAACTGGTGAAATAGTATTGACATAACTCGATACACCCACCGAAGAACGTTGCAATAGTAAAGATAACTATTCCTATTCTTCTTTTTGTCCTTCTATCTGTATTTTTTTTACTGTGAAATAAAAACCAGATCAGTGAAAAAACAAAATAAAAGGCGCAATGCGCAATTTTATCTCTATTTGGAATATTGAAAAAGCTCGTTTTAGGGATAGTGCTTGCTTCTGCTAGACATGCATACACAATGAAACACGTCCACAACAGACCGGCAACAAAGTATACCTTACGCGCCAATTAATTCTTTATATTCAGCGTCTGTCAACAAAGTATCTACTTCGCTTGAATCAGCAATTTTAATTTTAATCATCCATCCAGCTCCATAAGGATCTTGGTTAACTAATTCTGGCTCTGTTTCTAACCCTTCATTGAACTCAATTACTTCTCCTGATAAAGGCAAAAATAAATCAGATACTGTTTTTACAGCCTCAACTGTACCAAACACTTCGTCTTTATCTAACGTTTGATCTAACGTTTCTACTTCAACATATACGATGTCGCCTAACTCTCTTTGAGCGAAATCTGTAATACCTACTGTAGCAATATCACCTTCGATAGCTACCCACTCGTGGTCTTTTGTGTACTTTAAATTAGCTGGTAAATTCATTTTGTAATATTTTTTAGCAAATGTATAATAATCTTATAGATTTCGAAACAAATTCAACTAATTTCCAAAACTATATCGCATAGTCAGTCCCGTGCGAATATTTGTTATAGGGTACATAGTTGAAATAACTGCTTTAGAAAACGAGTGATCGTAGAAGAAAATGGCGGTTAGATTTTTGCTCAGCATATAATCTGCTGTAATCAAAAGCTTCCACATATTTTGTCCTCCACCCACTTGGTTGTTGTTGTAATCTAAATAACGTACGATTGTCTCTCTTTGGCTTAGAGTTAAATCAACTTTAACATTGATATCACTCTCAATACGCCCACCCATTCCATTGTTAGCATACATCGAGTTGAAGCCGACATTTTTAATGCGGTACCCCAATCCGATCACGTAATCGTGTCCTGTAGTCTCCGTTAAGAGGTTGTTGTCGAAACTCAATGCTAAGGTACGGTCTCTTCGGATTTCTGCCAAAATTTTAATTGCCGATTTGGTCTCTAAATCAAAGCGGATTAACGGATTAAATTGCTCAGTTAAAATTGCGTTATTAACGACCGTTTCAGCTGGATAATTTCCGTATTGATTAATCTCATCTGGATTAGCCTGATATTCAAAGTTAGAGGTAAATGATCCCAAAGCATAGGTAGCCGTATAGCCATGGTGTAAGGAGAATCTTCTAAATTTATCTTTAATCCAAGGAATGCGCATTAATCCCGTATAGCGCATATTCCAGTTTGGCAATGGAATATCTCTAAACATACTCGTAGAAACTTTACCAGCGCCTTGACCGGTATAAGCGGCTAAGAAAGAAGGTAACAACACTTCTTGATTTCCTTTGCCATATCCAATTGGGAAACCATCCTTATCTAAGTTGTTTGGATCGTTGATATCTATTCCTCTAGCTGTAGCTAAACGATTTGCGATTATCAAACGGTTTTCTTTCATCTCTTCAAAAGCTGCTGAATACTCAAGGGAATTACTAGAGAATGCACTAGCTAACATAATGGTTGACACACTGAAATTCCCATAATTATATGGCGATTGCGATTGGTATTCACGGTCAACTACCTGGAATTGCTCTGTGTAGTTTTCGGACTTCATTCGCCTTCCTGTCACGTCGATTGTTAAATCTGGAATAGGGCTTACACTTGCAGTAAAATTCAACATTTTATTTGTCACTTGTGTAAACTCTTGGTTGAACTCTGGAAAATCGGTCAAATAACCACTATTTGCTGCACGGTACCTCACGTCTGCTTGATCTCCAAAAACAAATCCCATCGTTGGCTTGGCAGTTCCAAAGAACCCAACACTTGGCATATAACCTGGTAAAACAGTACTGCTATTTTCGGAATAGTTAATCTGAATCGTTTTTACGGAAGTTAACAAACCGATAGCAAAATCTTTCCATGCCGTTCCTGCTCCTTCTTTTTCATCCCCTTTGGTTTGTACCACTTTTTGCCCCGGCACAATCGCTGCTTTTTTCGCAGGTGAACGCTTGGCTTTATTGGTCTTTACTAAACCAACGTAGCGATACAAAGTTTCCATGCTAAAGGTAGTATTCAACTGTTGGTTGCGCGAGTTCTGAATAGTATTTCCTAGCCCGTATTCAATTCCGTCAAATTCAATATGACTAAAAGCATCAGAAGCGCGTTGCCAGTTGTATGTTCCTGTATACGCATAGGTAGAACGAACAAAAGACAAGAATGGAATCTTATTCAATGGCAAATCATAGTTCAACGTCAATTGTTGCGTGAACTGATTCGGTTCTCCTGTATTAAAATAGTCATCCCAAATGGTGCTACTTTCAATAATATTATACTGACTATCGTAGTAATTTCGAACGATATTATTACTTCCTCCTACATAATTTAAACGCAGTGATTTGGTCAAATCGAAATTGAATCCATAGTTGTAATTGAAGTAATAGTTACGTCTATACAAGGGATCTAAACCAATTCCTTCCACGTCAATTAAGCGGAATTGTTGTCTATTGTACTGACGCATAATATTACTGCTAAACATGATGTTAGAAGGCATATAATTGAAATTAAAATCCTTCAATACTTGCCAATATCTTCCCTTCATAAAGTTTACTTTTTTGAAAGGTTCTATTGGTTTTGCTTCAAAACTATAGGCATAATCTACTGATGAACGCGTTTGCTGATCAATCATAGATTCCACTTCAAAATCGTGGTGAACCACTTCATTATAGGAATGTGAGAGGGTGATATTTTCAATATCATAGACTCTCTTTTTACTTTCTGGGTTTTTCTGTTTATTCACCCCAATGAAGTTAATGCTTCTGCGTTTGGTATAATCCGTTGCGCGTTTTTCAATTTCTTCAGCCATAGCGGAAGATGGGGAAACTGACTTCATCGTTTTCAGCTTAACATCTGGATTAGCTGGATCAAACTCAGGCGTAATAAACTCCTCACTAATAGCGTAATTAAACGGCAAATTGATTCTCCAATCTTTCGGGAGTAATTGCCCCAAATTCATATTGGTTACAATACTATAGGATTTAAAATCTTCTTTACTTCTTTGGTTTGGTCCTTGTTCTAATCCACCAAATCCGATGGTTCGCTTTGTTCCTGTTGCCGAAATATTGGCGAAGTCTGCTAAGTTTGCATCCATACTCAAGGTAGCTGCCCATCCGCCTTGATTGTCCATATCGGACATTCTTAACTCATCAAACCAAAACTCACCAGCTAAATCTCCCGTTGCTCCATAGCGATCCAGGTCATTGCGCAAACCGATCATGATTACTCGTACATTTCCGAGATTTGGATTTCCTTTTATTCCGTAGCGCAACTTATTTGGTCGCGAAGCTCCACTCGACAATTCATCTTCTTCTTTAAAGAAAATATCCGTTAAGCGTTCTTGTTTTCCAACTTCATTCATAAAGAGAACTTTCAACTTAGTTAAGAGTTCTAACTGCAGTTCCAATTCATTCGCTTCTGGCCAAATCAAATCGGGATTTGCCTCACCTAGATTGGTTACTTTCAATGGGATTTCCACTTGATAGAAGTTATCCGTAATATCTGTTCCTAAACGAATAAAGGCAACCATTTCATCATCACGTAAACGCACAGCGCTATTTTCAAGTGCTTCTGCGTGAATAAACATGCGCAACTTATTATAGCGACGAAGGTCCAAATTAAAGTTTTTATACACTCCTCTTGAATCACCTGGGGCTAATCCATCTGGAGTTTTTCCTGCTTCTACAGGATATACTTTTAAAGATAGCGATTGCTCATTTTGTGCTACAATGGTATTATTAACATAATACTGTTCGCGTTTTACTCCTGGTGGTACTACGTAAGGAATAGGTTTTCTGTCGTAATTGTCTTGCACCCCAACAGAGGTAACATCAAAACCTGTATTAGCTTGTAAAGGCAAAGGGTTGTTGTCTTTGTCATTTTGTAAGCTTGCATTATATCTTCTCCAATCTGAACGCACTAAATCCAAACTTCCAAAACGCAAGGTAATATCGCTTTCAAATCCCGTTAAATACATACGCATAAAACGCATGGATCGAAAGTCGTCAATCATTCCTATTTTCTTTCCATTTTCGTCAATTGGCACTTTATATTGGACCCAACGAACTGGGGTCACAGATCCGTCAGCTAATTGAGCGGTTGTATTTCTAATATCAGTTACATAATTTTCACCAACTTCTGGATTGGCTTTAATTTTTACGGCGTATTCAAAATAAGCATCAATAGTATTCATGGTGTTGTCACCATCAATATCTTCAGCATCGGGTTGATTATTTCCACCTCTAGTTCCAGAGACAGGTGAGTTTCCTTCTAACCCGTTATAATCTTTATATCGTTCTAAGATTCCTCCTTCTGCATCCAAGTAGTGTACAAAATTGTCTGCAGCGGGATCAGGGAACCCTGCAAAGTCTTTGAATTTAATTTTCTCTTCTTCGTCATTCAATCCGTCCAATCCAACATCTTGAAGGCGTCGACTTTCGGAATTTACGTCAAATGCATAAATTAGCGAAGGAGCTGCAGGCACTTTACCCCAAATTGTTTCAATGGTTGCTACTGTACTTCCTACTCCTGGCAAACCATTTTCATACTGTTTATATCCATCGCGCAAAATATCTTCCGAAATGAATCCGAAGTTCAAGCGCAATTCTCCATCATTTCGATCTGGCATCACGTCATTGGCTCTACCTACATAAGGATCGAGGATCCAAAATTCAACAAATTCAATATTTGCCTGTTCAAAGTTCGTCGTTGCCAATCCGCGCATTACCCCTCCCCAGTTTTTGCGTGGAGTAGTTGATTTACTGCTATTGAGATAGGTTGGATTAAAGTTATATGGACCGCGTTCTGCAGGATAATAAGTCATATCCAAGGTCGTGATCACCCTACTTTCTCCATAGGCAATATCTTTTGTAGCGAATAACTCTTCGCTATAGATTCTTCTAGTTCTGTTAGATGACATATCGCGTTCACCAACTCCGGTAGGTTTTGCTCCCACATAAAAAGTTGGATCAATGGTGTACCACGATAATTTTCCGCGACGGAACCCATCTTCTATAGACTGTGGCAACTGATTTGGATCTTCATAAGTGTCGCTATCTTTTTTAAAGAAGCCCACAGGTGTACTCGATAATTTCCAAGCCAAAGGAGAGCGAATATCGATGCGAGATTGAGCGCCTTCAAAGTCGTCAATATACGCGGTTGCTTCTCCATTCATTTGGTCATTTTTCGACGTTCCTGGTTGTAAATACGCAAATTCTCCTCTCAATGACACTCTCGATTCAACATCAGTATCAATATTGGGTAATTTATTTACTAGTCGAGTCAAGAAGGGAACTTCTGTCGAATATTGTGTGTTGAATCCCCATATCGTATTATTCACAGATTCTTGTCCATACATCGATTTGTGCGTCATTGGCTTTTCAGACAAGCGCAAAAACGTACCGCCAATTTTAAAATCTTTGTTGAATTGGTGATCGACATTCAATCCAAAAAAGCGTTTCGTTTGTTGGCCAAACATGGTGTTATTCTCAACAGAAATATTAATTGGTGTATTAGATGCCAATAGGGCTTCATCTAAAATCATCACGCGACCACCGGTATAGTCAACGGTATAGTCAACGCCTTCTGACAAAATTCGACCACCGGCATTAACCACTACAGATCCCGGGGCAATATTAAATGCTCCAATAGGAATTCCTTGTCCGCTAACGCTTGAGTACTTCCCTTTTAATTGGAACTTGTTTTTGCTACTTTGGTTGCGTATTGCCGATGATTTAGTATTGGCATACAATTCGCGGAATACGTATTTCTTTTGATTGGAGTTATAAGAGGCAGACACTTCATAATCTTCATCTACCTTATTTTTTAATTTATCAAACAAATGCGAACCGAAAGGCTCAACAGTAGTAAAGATAATCCGCCCGTTCACGGCATCAATAGTAATTCCATCAAAGGAGTTGCTGTTGTACTGATTTCGATTGGAGTTATTGCCATAGCCCCCTCCATAAGAGTTATTCCCACCATAGCCACCGCTGTTGTTCGTGCCAAAACTACCTGTTGATGGGTCTAATCCATTAGTTGCACTTCCTTGTGGCAAGTAATCGAAAAATCCATCTCCTCCGTTCTGTGGGTTGTTGGATGAGTCTAAGCGATCGAGGTGAAACACTTTCAATAACGGTGTACGATCGACTCCTTCTGGCAATGGAACATCCCCCGCCTGACTGATGTAGTTCAGCGGACTCGGATCTGTATACAATAAATTAAAGCGAAACTTGTCTTGAGAGATATTCATCGCATTGGGAATTTGGTAAATGTTTTTCATCATCAAATTCCAAACAGGTGCACTCGTTAAAGTCAAGGAGCTCTTCAACATTTTCACGACCAAAGCTTGCGCTAAAGGCACCTGTGCCTCTGGGTCTGTTTGCCCTGGAATACTTGTTTGCTCATTTGAACTACCTCCATCGGTTCCAAATTCACCTACTTGATATACTTTATCTCCAATGGTATATTGGAAGGCAACTGCTAATATTTCATCGTTGGACAACCGTTGTTGAAGGGAGATATAACCCAATTGCGGGTGGAAGGTAAATTCATTAGGACTCAATTTTCTCGCACTTTCCAAACGGGCATAATCCAATCCTTCCTGTACGTTATTGGTAAACCCGCTTCCACCAATCCCCGATGTTCGAATGGAAGGTGTCAGATAGTTACTGCCAATTTTTCCAGGGTCGTATTGGTTATTTTTGTTATCTACGGGAGCATCAATAGTTTTGTTCAACACAAATGCTGCAGGATCCACGCGAGGCGAGAAGATATTTTCCGGTTTAACATTGCGCAAAAAACCTTCCCCTAAATCTTGAATCGCCACGATATTTCTCAAGTTATTGTTAGTTTGATTCACGCGATTGTAGCGATTGGTCACCCAGACTTCAACGCGGGTAATACGCACACGTGAGTTGATATAAGGGTAGTTTTTTAGGGCTTCGTCATACTTACTTCTAAAGTATTGAGAGAGGAAGAAGTGGCGATCTTCATCGTAATCTAAGGCGTACAATTCAAAATCCTCCAACATTCCACCACCTTCTGCATTGACGGACGTAGTTTGAGATTTTTGCTCAGAAAATACCCCAGTAATGGTTGTTTTTCCGAATTTCAATTCTGTTTTCACCCCAAATAAGCTTTGCGCTCCTCGAATAAGAGAACCGCTTATTGGCATACTGACGTTACCTACTTCTACTTTTTGTACAATATCATCTTCATCTGGGCTATATTCTAGCTTCATGATGTTTTGAAAATCGAAACTCGCTTGGGTATCGTAATTGGCATTCACCGCCAATCGCGTACCAACCATCCCTTGTAACCCCATACTAATTCGCTGATCGAAGTCGAAAGTCGTAGACTTTCTATTTCGGCTGGACATTAATGGGTTTTCCTGCTTCGTATGGCGAATTCCCATGTCAAACTCAACCGATCCCGAAGGTCTAACATCGATTTCATTCGATCCAAAAATGCCAGAAAATAGTTTGGAGTTGACGTAGTAACGCGGCAACATATCGCGTTGGGCCTGCGGATCATCTAAAGTTCCATTAACGGCGTTGAATTTAAGGGCAAAATAGCGACGCATTTCGGCGCGCATTAATATCTTTTCGTATTCTGCACGGGTGAGAATAAGAGGTAAACTCAAATTGAAATCACTCACCACTTTCGAATAGTAATATTGATCCGTTAGTGGATCATAGCGATAAGATTCCTTGATAATTTCTGGATCTGGCAGTTCGATATTGCCAAAATCATAAGCGGGTTGAGGCAGAGAATCGTTTGCTTGATCCAATACCACAGGTTGTGCAAGTCCAGGTAAGACTCCACACAAAATAAAAAGTAAACAGAAAGCCAGCTTACGGTGAAAAACTAAGAAACCTCCCAAGACTTACAATTTTTTTAATGCTTGTTTAATAATATCTTCAACAGAGGCATTGGGATCCGATTTTAAAATCGAATCAATCACTTTTTCTGCTGTTTTGCGAACAAAACCAAGCACCTCTAAAGCAGATAACGCTTCATCCGCATTTGTATTGTTAATCGTAGGTAAAACTTCGTCTATATTGTAAAGTTTTATTACCTTTTCCTGTAAGTCTAATATGATTCGTTGGGCAGTTTTTGCACCAATACCTTTGATTCGCTGAATGCCTTTCGCATCAGCATTGGCAATCATTTGCAATAATTCTTTGGGTACAGTAGACGACAAAATATTACGAGCGGTATTCCCTCCTACTCCAGATACGGAGATTAAAAGCTTGAACAGTTCGCGCTCTACTTTGTCTATAAATCCGAATAAAGTATGCGCATCCTCTTTTATTTGAAGAAAAGTATACAGCTTTAGGTTCTCAGAATTACCTATAAGCGAATACGTATAAAGAGATATATTTATTTGATAGCCTACACCGTGGCAATCCACAATTACTTCTGTAGGTGTTTTTTCAATCAATCTTCCTTGGATCTGCGCAATCATAGTCTTTAATTTTCATCAAAAATAGTAAATAATTTTAACTATTTACTAACATAATGACACTCAGATCAAGGAAGATTTTTATTTTATTTTTTATTTTTTCTTGCGGTTCTCTCTTACTTGAGCATCCACTACAGCTACTGCCGTCATATTGACCATTTCATCTACACTTGCTCCAAGTTGGAAGATGTGAACTGCTTTTTCAAGTCCCATAATAATTGGGCCGATTGACGTCGCTTTGTTCAATTCTTTCAACATTTTATATGTAATATTCGCAGAATCTAAATTAGGAAACACAAGCGTATTAACTTTCTTGTTCACCAATTTAGAGAATGGAAATTTAGATTTCAGCATTTCATTATTCAATGCAAAGTCAATTTGAATTTCACCATCTACAACCATATCAGGGTGTTGATCGTGTAAGATTCTCACTGCTTCTTTTACTTTTGTAGGAGAGGCATGTTGTGCAGATCCGAAGTTCGTATAAGACAGCATCGCAATTACGGGGTCTAATCCGAATAATTTCACGGTTTTCTCCACCATAACGGCGATTTTAGCCAACTCTTCTGCTGTAGGGTTTGGATTAATTGCCGTATCAGCTAAGAACATAGGGCCTCTTTTGGTCATCATTAAGTTTGCCGTAGCAATCTTATCTACACCTTGTGCACGAGGAATAAGTTCTAAAATTGGTTTCACTACAGTTGGGTAGCTACGTGAATATCCAGTTAGTAATACATCTGCTTGTCCTGTATTTACAAGCATGGCAGCAAAATAATTGCGCTCGCGCATCAGTTTAGCTGCTTCGTAATGTGTAATACCCTTGCGTTGTCTTGTTTTCCAGTATAAATCTGCAAATGTTGCTCTTCTTTCTTTTTCGCTATCTGCTTTGGGATCAATGATCTCTACGTCAGCGTGAAACTCAATTTCTTTCTTAAGTTCAAGAATTGTTTCTTTATCTCCTAAAAGGATTGGAATAGCAATTCCCTCTTCGTAGGCGATTTGAGCCGCTTTCAACACATCCAAGTGGTCAGCTTCAGCATAGACTACGCGTTTAGCATCAATTTTAGCGCGATTAAACAACATACGCACCAATTTGTTATCAGAACCCATGCGTTCTTCTAACTCTTGCTTATACTTGTCCCAGTCTGTAATTGGCGCTTCAGCTAATCCAGACTCCATAGCTGCTTTAGCTACTGCTGGTGGAACAACGGCAATTAAGCGTGGATCGAATGGTTTAGGGATAATATACTCGCGACCGAAGCTAAGTTTAGTTTCTCCGTAAGCGATATTTACTTGTTCTGGCACCGGTTCTTTTGCTAGTTTAGCAAGTGCAACTACGGCTGCCATCTTCATTTCTTCATTGATTTTTGTTGAACGAACGTCCAATGCCCCTCTAAAGATATAAGGGAATCCCAAAACGTTATTCACTTGGTTCGGATAATCTGATCGACCCGTTGCCATAATTACGTCTTTACGCGTCGCTACCGCCAAGTTGTAATCAATTTCTGGTTTTGGATTAGCCATTGCAAATACAATAGGGTTCTCTGCCATCCCCAATAACATGTCTGGTGTTACAACATCCGCTGTTGAAAGTCCGATGAAGACATCACTTCCCTTCATGGCATCTTTTAAGGAAATATCATAGTCAACCGCAAAAACGCGTTGCATATCCGAAATGCGGTCATCCCCTTTCTTCAATACCCCTTTACTGTTGAACATGAGTATATTTTCTTGTTTCACACCAAAGGCAACGTATAAGTTGGCACATGCAATTGCAGCAGATCCAGCACCAGAAACCACCATTTTCACTTGGTCAATCTTTTTTCCTGCCAGTTCGAGAGCATTCAATAAAGCTGCTGCAGAAATAATTGCTGTTCCGTGTTGATCGTCATGCATCACGGGAATATTCAATTCTTCTTTTAATCGTCTTTCAATTTCAAACGATTCTGGCGCTTTAATATCTTCTAAGTTAATCCCTCCAAAAGTTGGGGCGATATTTTTCACCGTTTCGATGAATTTGTCGATATCCGTGGTATCTACCTCAATGTCAAACACATCTATATCTGCAAAAATCTTAAACAAAAGACCTTTTCCTTCCATAACGGGTTTAGAAGCTTCAGGACCGATATTACCCAATCCTAAAACGGCTGTTCCATTGGAAATAACAGCAACTAAGTTTCCTTTTGCTGTGTATTTATAAACGTTATTTACATCTTTAGCGATTTCTAAACAAGGCTCGGCAACTCCTGGTGAGTAAGCCAAGGCTAAATCTCTTTGAGAAGAGTATTTCTTTGTAGGTAAAACTTGTATTTTTCCAGGCGTTGGTTTCGCGTGATATAACAACGCTTCCCTGCGTAAGCTTTCTTTATTCATAAAAATAATTTTAACCGAATAAACAAAGTTACCTCTTTTTAAAGATAATTTATTGTTAGAATTTTATTCCTTTAAAAATTTAATATTTCGCACTAATCCTGTAAATTTCGTTCTTTTTACTGCGGATTTTTTAAATATATCATTAAAAACCTCATTAGTAAGTTCTTCCCACTCCCGATTGGAAAAGTTCATTAACTCATCCTTAGGAGTAAATCGGGCTTCTTTATGGGGGGTTGCAAAGCGATTCCACGGGCAAACGTCTTGACAGACATCGCAACCGTACATCCAATTGTCAAACATTCCCGAAAATTCTTTTGGAATATCGTCTTTTAGTTCAATAGTAAAATAGGAAATACACTTAGATCCATTGACGACATAAGCACTTTCTATAGCTCCCGTTGGACAGGCGTCGATACAACGGGTGCATTTACCACAGTGATCAGTGGTTGCTCCATCGGGTTCGAGATCTAAGTCGATAATCAATTCGGCAATAAAAAAGAAAGAACCCGCTTGTTTGGCGATGAGATTGCTGTTTTTACCAATCCATCCCAATCCGCTTTTTGCGGCCCAAGCTTTGTCTAGTACTGGGGCAGAATCGACAAAAACACGCCCATCTACGTCACCGATGTGCTCGTGAATAAAATGCAACAATTCTTTTAAGCGATCCTTAACCACAAAGTGATAATCCTCACCATAGGCGTATTTGGAGATCTTAAATGCATCTGCGTTTTGTGTCTGTTCTGGATAGTAGTTAAAAAGCAAAGAAACGACACTTTTTGCTCCTTCTACTAACAAGGTTGGATTTAATCGTTTATCGAAGTGATTCTCCATGTATTGCATACTGCCGTGCATATTAGCATGCAACCATTGTTCCAAACGCGGTGCTTCCTCTTCTAAAAAACCTGCTTTAGAGATACCACAAGACATAAATCCTAAGCGCTTGGCTTCGGCTTTGATGAGGGTAGCATAATGGGCAGCTTTAGCGCTAGTAGAGACGATATCAAGGGCGCGTTTATCCTTCATTGCTTATAAATCAAATAATCCGCCTACAGATTTAGAACGACCGAGGTGTTTAAATGCCAATTCCGTCGCTTCACGACCACGGGGAGTACGAATAATGAATCCCTCTTGAATCAAATAAGGTTCGTAAACTTCTTCCAAGGTTTCAGCATTTTCAGATACAGCAGTAGCTAAGGTCGATAGACCTACAGGCCCACCTTTAAATTTATCAATAATTGTCGAAAGGATTTTATTGTCCATTTCGTCTAAACCACGTGCATCGACATGCAGGGCATTTAAGGCATATTTAGAGATTTCGATATCAATGGTACCATTTCCTTTAATTTGGGCAAAATCGCGCACTCTACGCAGCAATGCATTAGCAATACGCGGTGTTCCGCGACTGCGTCCAGCAATTTCAATTGCAGCTTCGAGATCAATGGGCACTTGGAGAATGGATGCACTGCGTTCGATAATAGTGGCTAATAATTCTTTAGAGTAGTATTGTAAACGGCTTTGAATACCGAAACGCGCACGCATAGGTGCGGTTAGTAAACCTGAACGCGTAGTTGCACCCACTAAGGTAAACGGATTAAGGTGAATTTGAACCGAACGCGCATTGGGTCCTGATTCAATCATAATATCAATCTTGAAATCTTCCATAGCAGAGTATAAGTATTCCTCTACAATGGGACTCAAACGATGTATCTCGTCAATGAAAAGCACATCACGCTCCTCTAAATTTGTCAATAAACCTGCTAAATCTCCTGGCTTATCTAACACTGGTCCAGAAGTAATCTTGATACCTACATTTAATTCATTGGCTAAAATATTAGCTAAAGTAGTTTTTCCGAGTCCCGGAGGTCCGTGAAACAAAGCATGATCAAGTGCTTCTCCCCTTTGATTAGCAGCAGCCACGAAGATTTTTAAATTTTCCAACACACTATCCTGACCCGCAAAATCGTCAAAAGACAGGGGTCTAAGTTTTTTTTCAACGTCAAATTCTTCTTGGTTGAAATGTTTGGTTGTAGGATCTAGATGCTCATTCATAGAAACAAAGATAATTCAAAAAAAGGGATACAAAAAAACGCCATTCAAAAATGAATGGCGTTTTTATATCTAAACTAAATAATTTTAGTGGTGTAATTGCTCCTCACCTTCCATATAAGGCATAGTTTGAGGTGCGTAATCTTCTGGTAAACCAGGTTTGCTGTAGTCATATGGCCATCTGTAAACCACTGGTAATTCACCAGGCCAGTTTCCGTGGATGTGTTCTACTGGTGTAGTCCACTCTAAACTGTTTGATCTCCAAGGGTTTTGAGGTGCTTTCTTACCATAGAAAATACTAACGAAGAAGTTCCATAAGAATACTAATTGGAATGCCGATCCTACTAAAGCAAATACAGTAATTAATACGTTCACATCATAGAATTCATCGAATAATGGGAATGCTGTATTTGAATAGTAACGACGAGGTAAACCTGCTAATCCGATAAAGTGCATTGGGAAGAATACTCCGTACGCACAAACTGCAGTTACCCAGAAGTGAATATAACCTAAGTTTTTATTCATCATTCTTCCGAACATTTTAGGGAACCAGTGGTAGATACCAGCAAACATTCCGTAAAGTGCAGAGATACCCATTACTAAGTGGAAGTGAGCGATAACGAAGTACGTATCGTGCACGTTGATATCTAGTGTTGAGTCTCCTAAGATAATCCCTGTTAAACCTCCTGTGATAAACGTAGATACGAAACCAATACAGAATAACATAGCAGGGTTCATTTGGATATTACCACTCCAAATTGTAGTGATATAGTTGAACGCTTTTACAGCGGAAGGAATAGCGATCAATAATGTTGTGAAGGTAAACACAGATCCTAAGAACGGGTTCATACCCGATACGAACATGTGGTGACCCCAAACGATTGTTGATAAGAACGCAATACCTAAGATTGAAGCAATCATCGCACGGTATCCGAAGATTGGTTTACGTGCAGAAGTTGCGATAATTTCTGATGTAATACCCATTGCAGGTAAGATTACGATATATACCTCAGGGTGACCTAAGAACCAGAATAAGTGTTCAAACAATACTGGTGATCCTCCTTGGTAATGTAAAACTTCTCCAGCTAAATAAATATCTGACAAGAAGAATGAAGTACCAAAACTTCTATCGAAAATCAATAATAATGCAGCAGATAAAAGAACAGGGAAAGATACGATACCGATGATAGCTGTAACGAATAACGCCCAAACTGTCAATGGCATTCTAGTCATTGTCATTCCTTTTGTTCTCAAGTTAACTACTGTTGCTACGTAGTTCAACGATCCCATTGTAGAGGAAACGATGAAGATAGCCATAGAGATTAACCATAATGTCATTCCCATACCTGATCCTGGGATTGCTTGTGGAAGTGCACTTAAAGGAGGATAAATTGTCCATCCTGAAGAAGCAGGTCCACCTTCTGCGAAGATTGAAATAACCATTAATACCGCAGAAACAAAGAAGAACCAGTAAGATAACATGTTCATGAATCCAGAAGCCATATCACGTGCTCCAATTTGCAATGGAATAAGTAAGTTCGAGAACGTACCACTTAAACCAGCAGTTAATACGAAGAATACCATGATTGTTCCGTGCATGGTAACCAAAGCAAGGTAAATATCATTTCGCATAACTCCGTCTGGAGCCATTTTTTCTCCTAATAACCATTTGAATACCTGAAAAGATTCTTCAGGCCACGCGATTTGCATTCTAAATAAAAGGGACATTACAATCCCGATGATTCCCATAATAATACCTGTAATCAAGTATTGTTTTGCAATCATCTTGTGATCTAAACTAAATACGTATTTAGTGAAGAAATTACCTTTATCGTGATGATCGTGATCGTGATCATTAATTATTTCGTGTCCTATTGCTGACATAGTATAAGTTTTAATTAAATACGTGAATTATTTTACTACTTGAGCGATAGCTTCAGTTTCTACTTCTTCTGTTACAACTTCTGTTTCAGCAGGTGCAGTTACTTCTTCTTCTTTAGCCCCATTTTCAGCAGCTACTTGTTCTGCTAAAGTAGGTAACTCTTTTAACCAAGCGTTATATTCTTCTTCTGTAGACACAACAACTTTTAATTGCATGTTATAGTGAGAAGCTCCACAAATTTTGTTACACAATAATAGGTAATCAAATGTATATGGATCTAAAGGTTCATGCCCTTCAGCAATAAGCTCTTGACTTCTATCAGCTCTAATATTGTTAATATTATTCACTTTACTAACAATCGACTCACGTGTTCTCATTTCTTCTGTTGTAACGCTAGGTACAAAAGCAAATTGAGTCACCATTCCAGGTACACAGTTCATTTGCGCTCTAAAGTGAGGCAAATAAGCAGAGTGTAATACATCTTGTGATCTAAATTTCAAAACAACTTTCTTTCCAACTGGTAAGTGAAGTTCTTTTGCCATTTTATCATCTTGCGCATTCGGGTCCGTCATATCAACACCTACCACGTTTACACCTTTGATAAAACGAACGTTAGCTTTTCCTAATGTATTATCAGGACCTGCATAACGAACATCCCAAGCAAATTGTTTTGCGTATACTTCGATGTTGATAACTTCTTCCTCTTCATTAACAAACATGATATCATTCCAAGCGAACAAACCGTAAAGGATTAAACCTGTTAAAGTAATGGTTGGGATGATTGTCCAAGCTGCTTCTAATTTATCATTATCAGAAAAATATCTTGCTTTTCTTCCTTTAACACCACGAGCTTTAAATGCGAAGTAGTGTAATAAGAATTGAGTAACAATTTGAACAAAGAAAATCAACGCCATTGAAATCCACATTAGATTATCAACTGTATTTCCGTGTTCTGATGCTGAATCACTCATTAATGGAAAACTTCCGTATTCTACTAAACAATAGATAGTGAATACATAAATAAAAGCTAAGAATCCGAAAACTACATATCCTTGTATGTTGTTATCTTTTGGATTAGCTAGTTGAGATTCATAGTCATCAGGACCAGACCCTACTTGCGTTAAATCAAATATCTTTGTCAATTGCCAGATTGCAATTCCCAATAATACAACTATCGCTACTATTAATAAACTAGTCATTGGTTTATTTTTAATTATTAATAATGAAAATGTTTACTTTCTTCAATTAGCGGGTTGTTCTTAGCTAATAAAGGAGCTTTAGAAATTGCTGTAAATCCAACATAGATAAACAATCCGATGAAGAACATTAACGCTGCAATTTCAGGAATTCCGATAAACCAAGATCCACCAACTGTACCCGGACTGATCATAATAAAGAAGTCTAAATAGTGACCTACAATAATAGATGTACCAGCCATAACAACAATCCAAGATAGACGTTTGAAATCTGTATTGATCAATAGTAATAAAGGCAACACAAAGTTCAACAATAACATGCCGAAGAACGGTAAGTTATATTCTTGAATTCTGAAGATAAAGTAGGTAACCTCCTCTGGAATGTTAGAGTACCACTGTAACATAAATTGTGAGAACCAAAGATAAGTCCAGAAAATACTTAAACCAAACATAAATTTAGCTAAATCGTGAATATGACTTGTATTCACAAATTCCAGATAACCTTTGCTTTTTAAATACAAGGTAACGAATGCGATTGTTGTAATACCAGTTACGAAGAAACTAGCGAATACATACCATCCGAATAATGTACTATACCAGTGCGTATCGATAGACATAATCCAGTCCCAAGATGCCATTGATTCAGTAACAATAAAGAAAGCTAAGAAACCAGCAGATGCTTTGAACATTTTTTTGTGGAATGTTAAGTCACCTGTCTCGTCTAATTTCAACGATTGCTTTCTCATATACACTCGATATAAGTTCCAACCACCTAAGAAGATGATCGCTCTTATAAAGAAGAAAGGAATATTCAAATATCCAGTTTTTCCAGCGATTAATGCGTCGTTCGCTACAATGGTAGGATCCATCCAAATAAATAGGTGGTTACCTCCTGCAGCACTTGCGATTAAAAGTAGTAAGAAAATGATAGACCCAGGCAATAGATAAGCCGTTAATCCTTCCATAACGCGGAAAAGAACTGGCGACCATCCTGCTGCTGCGGCGTAATTGATTCCGTAAAAAGCTAAAATCCCAAGAGAAACAAGCATTACAAAAATACAAGCCACATATACAGCTGTCCAAGGTTTATTTTGCATCTGCGTCAACACATGCTCTAAATGTTTTTGGTGCGCTTCGTGATCTGCATCCGAAACCTCGCCATGATCGGCATGGTGACCACCTCCGTGGTGCGCTTGCTCATTTAAAATCTGCTCTACATCAGCAGTTGTCTTTGGTGCACTGAAAAACCCATACGCAATCCCTACTAATCCTAGAACCATCAGGACTAACGCAAAGGTTTTCAAATTTTTTGATAATGTGTACATATCTAAACTTTCAACTAAGTTTTACAATTTATTATTCTGATTTCAATTTAAGCACATAATCAGTAACTAACCAACGCTCGTGTTGCGTTAATTGGTTTTTATGCGCTCCCATTGAATTCAAACCATAAGTAATAACGTGGTAAACACCTCCTTCAGTAAGTTCTCTATCGTGATAGTTAGGAACCCCTAAGAATTTTTCTCTTTTTACCAAATTACCTTTTCCATCTCCTTTTGCACCGTGACAAACTGAGCAGTAAATTGCATATAACGCTTTACCTTTCTCTAGATCTTTCTCTTCTGCAGTTAGGGGTGATTTCAAATGTAATCTCGCTTCAGCTAATCCTTCTGGTGTATCTGCATACTCTTCCGGTTGAAATCCACGAGGTACTGATCCTTCTGCAGGAAGTTGTCCTTCTTTACCATTTTTGAAAACTGTAGTAGGAACCTCTGCATATGTTTCATAGGCTACAGATTCGTACATATTAGGCATAAACTGATAGTTAGGACGCTCTTTGTTAAAACAAGACGTAGTCAAAACAGCTACACCCGCTAAAGTTACTATTTTATATATCGATTTCATGCTACTATTACTTTTCAATTACTTTAACTTCAACTGCTCCTGTTCCTTTGAAGAATTCAATTGCAGTATCCTCGTCTCCTTTTAAAGCAACCTCCATTAAGAAATGGTCATCAGTTGTTCTTACATCAGGGTTTTCAGCTGTTTTAAATGGCCATAATTTACTTCTAAAGAAGAATGTTAACACCATTAAGTGAGCAGAAAACAATACAGTCATCTCAAACATAATAGGCACAAAAGCTGGCATATTTTGGATAAAACTAAAACTAGGTTTACCTCCAATATCTTGTGGCCAATCCACAATCATGATAAAATACATCATGCTTGTTCCGAATGCTAAACCTACTAAACCGTACAAGAATGCACAAATAGCTAATCTAGTTGGTTTTAATCCCATCGCCTTGTCTAGTCCGTGAACTGGGAAAGGCGTGTATATCTCTTCAATGTGATGGTGAGCAGATCTTGTTTCTTTAACTGCATCTAACAACACATCATCATCATTGTATATTGCGTGAATAAACTTATTACTCATAACGAATTAGTGATTTAATGATTGATGACCTTCTTTACTATCTCTTTCTTTTTTGTAGTATTCACCTGATGATTTCAAGATAGTTTTCACCTCTGCTTGCGCAATTACAGGGAAACTTCTAGAATACAACAAGAATAGTACGAAGAAGAAACCGATTGTTCCGATATAAATACCAGCATCTACAAATGTTGGTTGGAACATTGTCCAAGATGACGGCAAGTAATCTCTGTGTAACGAGGTAACGATAATTACGAAACGCTCGAACCACATCCCCACGTTTACAACGATTGAAATGATAAACGAAGCCATGATGTTTGTTCTAATTTTTTTCACCCACATCACTTGTGGAGAAATTACGTTACATGTCATCATCAACCAGTATGACCACCAGTATGGACCTGAAGCACGGTTTAAGAAAGCGTATTGTTCATACTCTACTCCTGAATACCAAGCTACCCATAGCTCTGTAATATAGGCTACCCCAACTACAGATCCTGTAATCATAACGATGATGTTCATCAACTCAATGTGTTGAACTGTAATATAGTCTTCTAAGTTAGATACTTTTCTCATGATGATCAACAAGGTATTAACCATAGCGAATCCTGAGAAGATCGCACCTGCAACGAAGTAAGGCGGTAAGATCGTGGTATGCCATCCAGGGATAACTGACGTAGCAAAGTCAAAAGATACAATCGTGTGTACAGAAAGTACAAGTGGCGTAGCTAAACCAGCTAATACTAAGTGAACTTCCTCAAAACGTTGCCAATCTTTTGCTCTTCCAGACCAACCGAAAGATAAAATTGAATATACTCTTTTTGTAAATGGAGTGATAGCTCTATCACGTAACATAGCGAAGTCAGGAAGTAAACCAGTCCACCAGAAAACTAATGATACTGATAAATACGTAGAAATCGCGAATACATCCCATAATAGCGGCGAGTTAAAGTTTACCCATAACGAACCGAATTGGTTTGGAATAGGTAATACCCAGTACGCTAACCAAGGGCGCCCCATATGTATAATCGGGAATAAACCAGCCTGAACTACTGAGAAAATTGTCATAGCCTCAGCAGAACGGTTAATAGCCATTCTCCATTTTTGTCTAAATAATAATAATACGGCAGAAATTAATGTACCAGCGTGACCGATACCAACCCACCAAACGAAATTGGTAATATCCCAAGCCCATCCAATGGTTTTATTTAATCCCCAAGTACCTATACCTGTTCCTACAGTATAAGCCATACAGCCTACTCCCCATAAGAAAGCTAACAAAGCTATAGCGAATACTCTCCACCATAATTTATTTGCTCGTCCTTCAACAGGTCTAGCCACATCCACAGTTATATCGTGGTAAGATTTCTTACCGATAACTAAAGGTTTTCTAATGGGTGCTTCGTAATGTGACGACATAATCCTTTATATGTTTCTTTAATTAATAATTCTTTTTAAACTAGATATTTCTAACCTTAACGTGATAGAAAACATTTGGTTTTGTACCAATGTGCTCTAATAAGTGGTATGATCTATCTGATTCAGCTAATTTAGTAATTTCTGATTCTTTTTCATTAACATCTCCAAATACCATAGCTCCACTAGAACATGCTGCAGAACAAGCAGTTTCGAATTCGTTTGGACGAACCGCTCTACCTTCATTCTTCGCTTGTAAGATTGTTGCTTGTGTCATTTGAATACACAATGAACATTTTTCCATTACCCCTCTTGAACGAACTACTACGTCTGGGTTTAATACCATACGTCCTAAATCGTCATTCATGTGGAAATCGAACTCATCATTTTGAGCATATAAGAACCAGTTGAAACGTCTTACCTTATAAGGACAGTTGTTTGCACAGTATCTTGTTCCAACACAACGGTTATAAGCCATGTGGTTTTGTCCTTGGCGTCCGTGTGATGTAGCCGCTACCGGACATACAGTCTCACAAGGTGCGTGGTTACAATGTTGACACATTACTGGTTGGAATACAACCTGTGGATTATCTGCAGGATGCTCTAATTCCATATAAGCAGAACGAGCTTCTGAGAATCCTTTTGCTGCTACTTTCTTATCTACATCCGCTGAGAATGTATCTTCTGATGAATAGTATCTATCGATACGCAACCAGTGCATATCTCTACTTCTTCTTACTTCTGACTTCCCAACTACTGGTACGTTGTTTTCTGCGTGACATGCAATTACACATGCTCCACATCCTGTACAAGCGTTTAAGTCAATCGATAAGTTGAAGTGGTGACCTACAGAACGATCGAAAGATTCCCAAATATCTACAGAAGAAGCTCTTACTTCTTGGTGATCATAAGAAACCACTGGGAAGATATTCCACTCTTCTACATCTTTTGTATTGAAAATTTCTAACGTTGTATCTTTTACGATATCACCTCTACTCATTAAAGTATTTTGCAACTGAACACAAGCAAACTCGTGGTTTCCTGATGCTTTTTCTACTGTAACTTGTTGAACGTTATCGAAGTTGTGATATAAAGTATAAGCATTCACCCCAACTTGCATGTCTTCTTTTAAGCTAGCTTTTCTTCCGTAACCGAAAGCTAAACCAACTGTTCCAGCTGCTTGTCCAGGTTGAATTAATGCAGGTACATTTTCTAAAGTAACGCCGTTTGCTTGGATCGTAACATAGCTTCCGTCTAAACCACCGTTAGCAACGTGGAAGTTTACGATACCTAAAGCTTCAGCATCAGCGCGAGAGATAGTTAAGTAGTTATCCCATGATACACGCGTGATTGGATCTGGGAACTCTTGCAACCATGGGTTGTTTGCTTGTTGTCCGTCTCCCATTCCTGTTTTCGTATACAATACTAATTCAAGACCTTCTCCTTTTTTAGCTTTGCTCAATGCAGAAACAGCAGAAGAGAAATCAGCAGAAGCTGAGATTTTCGCGTTTTCACCTGTTACAGCAAAACCATCGTGAACCAATTGATTCCAAGTTAATCCAGAAACATAAGATGCACTTGTTGCTTTGATATAGTCATAATACGCTGTATTATTTCCATTCCACAACAATAAAGCTTCTTGAAACTGTCTTGTATCGAATAAAGGTCTGATTGTAGGTTGAGTAATTGAGTAGTGACCTTTTTTGATCATTACGTCACCCCAAGCCTCTAAATAATGAGGTGCAGCAGCAGCGATTGTAGTCTCTAAAGCTGTTTCATCCTCTTTTAATGCGAAGCTCACTGAAGTTTTTACTTTTTTCAATCCTTCAACGAAAGCAGCGCTATTTGCCAAAGTATACACTGGGTTAATACCTGACATAATTAAAGTATGCACTTTACCAGCGTTCATCTCTTTAATTAGCTCAGCTACTTTTGCAGCATTTCCTTGTCTTACATATTTTGTTTGTTCTGGCAAGAAAGCTTCTGATTGTAATGCCTCGTTAATTGCCAATACAACTAATTGTGCGTTTACATCTTCTAAACCTGTAACAACAACTCCTTTTGAACCTGCTGCTTTTACTTGTTTTGCTGCTTTATTAATCGCCTCGTCGTATGCTGTAGTAGCAGAAGAAACAGATCCTCCAACGATTACATTGTACAATTTAACTAAAGCTGCTTTTTGTTCTGCAACAGACAATGGCATACGAACGTCTGCATTAGCTCCAGAAAGACTCATATTAGCTTCAATCTGAATGTGCTTAGACATTACACCATTTTTAGGGATACGTTTTTGAGCGTAAGCAGAGTCGTATCCTCCACCTTGCCAATCTCCTAAGAAATCAGCACCAACAGAAACGATAACGCTTGCTTTTCCAAAATCGTAATCTGCTAATCCGCGTTTTCCGTATGCTTGCTCATAAGCATCTGCTGCTGCAGATGATGAAACAGCGTCATAGATCACGTGTTTAGCGTTTGGATATGTTTCAATAAACTCTCCGATCAATTTATCTGTCGAAGGACTCGCCATTGTATTCGTTAACACAACTACGCTTCCTCCTGTTGATTTAGCATCTTGTAAACTTGCTCTTACTTTAGCATCTACCTCATCCCAAGAAGCATTTTTCCCTTCGATTTTCGGCGCTTTTAGACGCATGCTGTCATACATTGAAAGCACAGAGGCATGTACACGCGCATTCGCACCTGAATAGGCGTTTGCAAGTTTATTATTGTCAATTTTGATTGGACGACCCTCACGAGTCTTAACCAAAACATTCACAAAATCAAAACCATCCGCGATTGTAGTCGCATAGTAATCCGCGATTCCAGGGATAATTTCCTCTGGTTGAACTACGTAAGGAATTGATTTTATAACTGGTCCCTCACAAGCAGCTAAAGTTGCTGCAGCTGTTGAAAAACCAACATATTTCAAAAAGTCTCGACGAGTTGTTGAAGAAGAAGACAATTTGTTTTTGTCTCCAAGAAATTCATCTGTAGGAATTTCCTCAACAAACTCATTGTTTCTTAGCGTCTCAACAATAGAACTATTATCATTCAGCTCCTCAACACTTTTCCAGTATTTTTTGTTTGATGCCATTGTATATAAATATTAGCTTCTTATTCTTAAATAATTCTTAATAGTGACATTTACCACACTCAAGTCCACCCATTTGAGCAACTGTCAATTTCTCAACTCCGTATTTGTTAGCAAGTTCTTCGTGGATTTTAGCGTAGTACGCATTATCCTTCAACTTAACATCCGTTGTTCTGTGACAGTCAATACACCATCCCATTGTCAATGGAGAGTGTTGTCTCATGATTTCCATTTCCTCCACAGGTCCGTGACAAGTTTGACATTCTAAACCAGCAACATTTACGTGTTGTGAGTGGTTATAGTAAACGAAATCAGGTAAATTATGAATACGAACCCATTTAACAGGCTTCTCTTTACCAGTATATTTTTGAGTCGCAGGATCCCATCCTACAGCGTCATATAACTTTTGAATTTCAGCAGTGTAAAATTCTGGCGTGTATTTACCGTAATCTGCACCTTCATCTCCAGTGAATTCACTGATGTTTTTATGACAGTTCATACAAACGTTTAACGAAGGAATTCCAGAAGTTTTACTTGATCTTGCAGAAGAGTGACAGTATTTACAATCAATACCATTGTCTCCCGCGTGAATTTTGTGTGAGAAGTGGATAGGTTGAACTGGTTCATACCCTTTATCTACTCCAATTTGCATCATAAAGCCATAAGCGAAATACGAACCAATTAGAACAAATACAATTGTAGAACAAATCACCAAGAATTGATTTTTCACAAACGCTTTCCACAACGGAACAGTTTGACGAACCTCTTCAGTTAATCCGTTAGCCTCAACAACTTTATTCAGTACTTTCTTAACAAGGAAAAGCATCGTTACCAATAATAACAACACCACTACTAGTGCTCCTAATACAATCATATTAGAAACCGCATCTCCACCACCTTGTCCTTGAGCACCACCTGCAGTTGCAGCAGCAGCCGGAGCCTCAGCTTTTGGTTCAGATACATACGCCAAGATATCATCTACATCTTGGTCAGATAAACCTGGAAAGTCGTTCATCACAACTTTGTTCCACTCATCGAACAGTTTTACCGCACGAGCGTCGCCAGATTTAATCAAAGACGAACTACTTTTGATCCACTTGTGTAGCCATTCTACATCTCCGTCGTGACGTTCAACAACTCCACGAAGTGCAGGTCCAGTAGAAGCCCCGTCTAACTTGTGACATGCCGCACAGTTAGAATTAAACAATTCCTTACCCTTTGCTACATCTTGAGCAAACGAAATTGTAGAAAACGATAGCATTAATGCTAAACAAAAGAATAAAATCTTTGAAAACGAATTATGGTTACCCACTTTTTTCATAGTTATAAATTGATTTTCAACTAAACTTGGTTTTTAATAACAGTGATAATCAACTATTATTCAATACACCTTATTTACAAACTCCGACAAAAATACAATTTATGGATAACTCTTAAAACCTTTAACGACCTTAATCTTTAATTTATACGCGTTCTAAATAAAGCGATCTCACGCAATTTTCAAGAATAATTGTAAATTTGCTTCAAATACATTTCATTATGAGAAATTTAAGAATATTTCCAGTCCTTTTTTGCTTGTTTTTTATGCATACAATAAGTTATGCTCAAGAGAAAAACAGTGCGATTCAAGAGTCTTTAGCCATAAAAAAGCTCGTTGATGCCAAAAGAGCTACAACAAGCTCTACCTTGAATACGGATAAATACAATATTCAGATTTTTTACGGTAAAAACCAGCAAGCAAAAGAAGCCCTAAATCGCTTCAAAAGAATGTATCCAGACATGGAGGCAACTGTCATTTATTCCAATCCCTCATATAAAGTTTTGGCAGGAAATTTCAAAACGCGTTTAGAAGCAGAACGCTACCTCAAATCCATCAAAAAAGATTTTGATAGCGCCTTGCTCTTACGTCCAGGAAAATAAAACTAAAAAATCCCGTTGTATGACTACAACGGGATTTTTTTTATACTCCTTTGTTCCAGGTTGTTTACCCCACGATGTTGATAATTTTTCCTGGCACCACGATTAACTTTTTCGGTTCACGTCCTTGTAATTGCGCTTGGGTTCTTTCGTCTGCTAAAATTAATTTCTCAATTTCTTCAACACTTAAATCCAAAGGCAATTCAATTTTAAAACGCATTTTCCCATTGAATGAAACTGGGTATTCTTTTGCATCTTCTACTAAGTAACTTGCAACAAACTCAGGAAACGGTTGATCAGCAATCGTCCCTTTGTGTCCGAGCATACTCCATAGTTCTTCTGCAATATGTGGCGCATACGGTGCAACCAAAATCGCCAAAGGCTCTAAGATGGCACGGTGGTGACATTTTTGCTGTCCTAACTCATTTACACAAATCATAAATTGAGAAACCGATGTATTAAAAGAAAATCCTTCAATATCCTCTTCTACCTTTTTGATCGTTTTGTGCAAAGACTTGTACATCTCTTTTGTTGGTTCTTCATCCACGACCACCACAGCAGTATCATCCGCATACAATCTCCACAGTTTTTTCAAGAAACCAAATACTCCCGAAATACCTGCAGTATTCCAAGGCTTTGCCTGCTCCAATGGACCTAAGAACATCTCGTATAAACGAAGCGTATCTGCTCCATACTCCTGGCAAATATCATCTGGATTTACTACGTTGAAATATGACTTAGACATTTTCTCTACTTCGTGTCCAACGATGTATTTTCCGTTCGCATTACAAATAAAAGTTGCTTCTGCATAGTCAGGTCTCCACGCCTTGAACCCTTCCATATCCAATTCAGACGAGTTATTTACTAACCCAACATAAGCGTATAATTGCTGTACTTTTTCATCTTTAATCATATCTTTTGAAATGAACGTATTCGTTCCTTCCACGCGATATACAAAAGCTGAAGTACCCAAAATCATCCCTTGATTGATCAGTTTAGCAAAAGGTTCCTCTGTCGGTGCTACGCCAATGTCTTTTAAGAATTTATTCCAAAAGCGGCTATACAATAAATGTCCTGTTGCGTGCTCACTTCCTCCAATATATAAATCGACGTTTTGCCAGTATTCCAAGGCTTGTTTTGAAGCGATAGCCTCTTCATTTGTAGGATCCATATAACGCATCCAATACCAAGAAGAACCAGCCCATCCAGGCATTGTATTTAGCTCTAATCCAAATACAGTAACTTCATCAATTAAATCATTTGAAACCACTTTGTTATTTACTGTGTCCCAAGCCCAAGTATGCGCATTCCCCAAAGGAGGTTGTCCGTCTTCGGTTGGCAAGTACTTTTCAACTTCTGGCAATAGAATGGGCAAATACGCCTTGTCAATCATCTTCGGCAAACCATTGACATAATACACGGGAAATGGTTCCCCCCAATAGCGTTGACGAGAAAACACAGCATCGCGCAAGCGGTAATTTGTTTTCCCTTTTCCTTGCCCTAAAGCTTCGATAGCTTCAATGGCCTTAGCCGTAGCTTCTTTATAAGCTAATCCATTCAAGAAATCTGAATTTTCTAAAACAAATCCCTCTTTTTCTGAAAAAGCCTCTTCGCTAATATCTTGATTAAAAATATTTTTAATTTCAATACCAAAGTGCTTGGCAAACGCATAGTCACGGGTATCACCAGCAGGAACTGCCATCACAGCACCCGTTCCATAACCAGCCAACACATAGTCGCCAATCCAAATTTCAATTGGCTCTTTGGTAAATGGATGTTCAGCATATGCTCCGGTAAATACACCTGAAATCTTTTTCACATCCGCCATACGCTCGCGCTCACTTCGCTTTGAAGTTGCATCGATATACGCTTCTACTGCACCACTTTTTTCTGGCGTTGTAATTTTTCTCACTAAATCGTGCTCCGGTGCCAAAGTCATAAAACTAACACCAAAAATTGTATCAGGGCGCGTGGTAAATACTTCGATCGTTTCTGCTGAATCTTTTACGTTGAACACGACAGCTGCACCTTCCGATTTTCCAATCCAGTTGCGTTGGCTCTCTTTCAAGCTCTCTGTCCAATCAATTGTATTTAGTCCTTCTAGTAAGCGTTCTGCATAAGCTGAGATACGCATACTCCACTGCTTCATTTTCTTGCGCACCACTGGATGACCTCCACGCTCTGACAAACCGTCTTTAATTTCGTCATTCGCCAAAACAGTTCCCAAAGCTGGACACCAGTTTACTTCTGTCTCTGCTAAATACGTCAAACGGTACCCCAATAAGAGGTGCTCTTTTTCTTCTGGAGAAAAAGAAGCCCACTCCTGTGCAGTGAAAGCCACAATCGACTCATCGCACACAGCATTAACCGTCGCATTTCCACTTTGTTCAAATAAAGCAATCAAAGTAGCAATCGACTCCGCTTTATCTGAGTCCTTATTATACCAGGAATTAAACAACTGAATGAAAATCCACTGGGTGTGTTTATAGTAATCTGCATTTGAGGTGCGAATCTCACGAGACCAGTCAAAAGAGAAACCAATCTGATCCAATTGTTCTCTGTAACGCGCAATATTTACTTCTGTTGTAATTGCAGGATGCTGACCCGTTTGAATTGCATATTGCTCTGCAGGTAATCCAAAACTATCGTATCCTTGAGGATGTAATACATTAAATCCTTTGTGTCTTTTATATCGTGCAAAAATATCCGAGGCAATATACCCTAGAGGATGACCTACATGCAGTCCTGCTCCAGAAGGATAAGGAAACATGTCTAGGACATAATACTTAGGTTTATCGGATTGATTTGAGGTTTTAAAAGTTTGATTTTCTTTCCAAAACTTTTGCCATTTTGCTTCGATTTCGCTTGGATTGTATTTCATAGTACAAATATCATTTATTACACCAGTTCTTCTTCGAGGAGCTCGAAAAAAAACGCCATCTTGACGCAAAAATAAACTATATTTATAACAAAGTGAAAACTTTAATTCACTTCCTACCAATAAAACGACTACTCTTTGGGTTTCACACTTTTTCCGATCAGTTCTTTAAGCACATAATCCAAGGCCTCCTCACTGGGAATAGACCTTGTTGGTTGCACGCCGACCTGATCCAATCGCTTTCCATCTGCCGTATAATAATCTGCAGTAGGCAAGACCAATGTGAATCCGTGGGCTAAGGAAAAGCGCTCGCTATTTAGCATGGCTCCAGCAGTTTTTTCACCGACTACTACAGCGCGATCTTCCAGTTGCAAACCGTGAACAATGGGTTCACAAGTACTCGCCGTACGCTGATTAACCAATACATACAATTGTCCGTCATATCGCGCTTTTTTTGCGGGTTGCACAGACAAAGCAACACCAGGATAACGGTGAATATGGCTCAACAAATCCGTTGCATCGCCTTCCGCAAGCGAAATAAAACGAGAGCGTTGCGCTTGAGTGGGAGGATATTGCTGCTGATCGAACCATTTTCTCGTGAGAAAAACTCCACCGTAATAAGGATGTGTCGCAACTTGATTGACGAAAGTCAAACCTGCCTCTATCCCTCCTCCAGAGTTATCGCGTAAATCGACAATCAAGTGCTGAATATCCTGTTGTTCGATTTCAAAGAACACAAGCTGCATTGCTTCCGCTGTACCGCTAAAATCGCGAATAGAAAGCAAACCTATTCCCTCTCCTTGCACCGTAAATTTTACCGATTTCTCCTCAATAGCTAACTCATCCCTTTCTATTTCCGTCTTTTTTTCATTCGACCGCACTAAAGCATAGTGCGAAAAAGGCAATTTCGAGGCGTAATAGTAAAAGGCAAATACCATTTCAAGATCGTCGTTTAGATGGGGGACCACTTGAGTCATTTTCTTTTTAAACCCCAACCACTCCTTGCTTTCCACAAGCGCTTTATTGAAGATATTTTGTTCCGTTTGTACGACAACTTCCTCAAACACTTGGGCGTAGTTTACCAAAGGCAAAGGTTGCTCTAACTTTTTGCCCACTACTGTTCCTTTTACATATTGATTTTTTGTTTTCAACGTTCCTTGTAAAACCCCTGCTTCAATAGTCGCAGCAAAGTAATAATTGCCAATCGGCGAGCGAAAAATACCGCTAAGTTCCTTTTTACCGTCTTTTTTCGTGTGCTTTCCCTCGTCAATAGCAATTAATTTTCCGTCCTTGAATGAGGAAGTAAACGTACGTCCCAAAAAAGAAGTCCATCCGCCAACAATAATTTTATCTGCTCCTTTTCGCGTATAAGCTTCAAAGGTATCTTCTTTGGCATCAAAAGATAAAATAAGATCTACTGCTCCCAGATCTGGATGTGTTAGAGTCATTTTCCAATCCCCGCTAAGTTCGCGATCTTGATCTTCTGCTCTCAGCTGACAACTAAACAAACTAAATAGGCAACTAAACGCCAGTATTACAACTTTTTTCATCGGTGTGTTTTTATATTCATCTCAGCAAAACTGCAGAATAAAACAGCATCAACTAAAAATTTGGGACGAACAACAACGCTTTGGGATAAACGACAAATACAGAGGAGATTTTTTCAAAAAACAAATACAGGATGGCTAAATTCCAAAAAAGAACCTAGGTTAAATTTGCTTTATTTTCTTTTAATTTTTGGATGTACGTTCTCGAAACAGGAAGCGGTTGTTCAATGTAATTCAAGCGAACTTTCCCTCCCTGCGCATTTCCTTTTACTCCTTGAAGGTGTATGGTATTAATCAAATACGAACGGTGACAGTATTGGATAGAAACTAAGGTCAATTGTTCTTTCAATTTTTTCAGGGGCAAGCGCATCAGTTGTTGGTGTAAACGTCCTTCTACCAGATAGCAAACCGTACAGTAATTACCTTCGGATTGCGCATAGATAAAATCACATTTCCTCAAAGTGAACGTTTCTTGTACGACATCGGTTTTGATCGACACAACTTCATCTTTCTTTCCCATCTCCTCCCCTTCCTCTTTGTTTACAAGCCACTCCCCTATATTAGCAGTGAAATGCTCCTGATTTAGCATCGAACGTTCACGATACCACACATAGCAAAGTAAGCTGTGTAGCACACAAATAGGCAGGCCGATCAGTAAAGTATAAACTGCCATTTCCAGCCATCCTATCAATGAAAAGGGATGATGGCTAATAAAAAGCATATTGTACAAGTAGCCTAAAATAGAACAGAAAAACAACAGTATAAGTCCTTTTTTCACCTCTAGTTGCCAACTCCAGTCGGTTGTAGCTTTTCTCATTAGCAAAGCAGTACACAAAAATCCAAAGAAAACAAAAAAACCATAGGGCAACAGCAGTAAATATTTATTGCTATGCCTATAGGTATAGGTGCCAAAAGGTTGAAAAACAGCAATAAAAAAGTAGCACATTCCCCCTAAAAATAAAGAAGAAAATAAGGTATGTAGTATAAACCTGCGTTTTTCCGTTTGTTTCATCCCATTTATTAATTGATTTTCAACATCTAAGGCTCAATTTTTGATACATCTAATACCTGTATGCCCAAAAGATTCGAACAGCTGTACCCCTGTAGCGGTATAAAATAAGAATTGAACGAACAAATGCGTATTCTTTGTCCGATCTCATACAAAATACAAAGAAATAAACTATATTTATATCAATTAGAAAAGTTTAATCGTTATTATCTTTTAAAAACACTTTTGTTTTTTAATTTTACAGCTTTAAAAATTGCACTATGACGTCAACGTATGAAAAATACCAAAAGCGAAAACTAATTTCGTCTTATTTTTCTGTGATACTAAGTATATTCTTGGTTCTCTCCTTATTGGGAGCCTTGAGCTTATTTGTCATTAATTCAGAGAGAATATCGAATAATTTTCGCGAAAATATTCCGATCAATATTTTTTTTAGTGACAATGCCACCCAAAAAGAGTTTGATTTATTTTCAAAAAAACTAGGCGAAGCACCTTATGTAAAGTCTTTCAAATTTGTTTCTAAAGCAGAAGCGGCCGAGACACAAAAAGAAGATTTAGGGGAGGATTTCCTTGAATTCTTAGGATATAACCCTCTTCAAAACTCGTATGACATCTATATTAACGGAGATTATGTTGTAACCGACAGCTTGGCAAAAATTGAAGCTGAACTACTCAAAACACCGAATATAGCTGAAATAACCTACGACAAACAGCTCGTTGAACTTGTTAATGAAAACATCAAGCGAATTACCAACTGGGTACTGCTCATTGCAGGAGTGCTAACCATTATTTCTATGTTGTTAATCAACAGTTCCCTGCGCTTATTAATTTTCTCCAGTCGTTTTACGATCAAGACTATGCAAATGGTAGGTGCGACTAAGACCTTTATTCGTCGTCCATTCATTTGGCACAGCATGCGTTTGGGGCTTATTGGATCCATTTTAGCCGTTATTGCTCTGGTGGCCTTAACGTTTTATCTCGATCAAAAATTCCCAGATTTAGAGCTCTCGCCTACGACAAACTATATGCCTTTGGTCATCGTGGGACTGGGCTTAATTTTAGCGGGAATTATCATCACAACAATTAGTACATTTTTCGCTACACAGCGATTCTTAAACCTTAAATCAGACGAACTTTATTAAATATGAAAAAAGACAACAACCCTTCTGGCTTTTTGTTTTCCAAACAAAACTACACGTTGCTATTGGCGAGCTTCGCCATTATAGCCCTGAGTTTCATCCTTATGGGAGGTGCTTCGAATGATGACCCAACAAAATTCAATGAAGCCATCTACAGCTTCAGAAGGATTCACCTTGCACCGGCTGTGTTTTTTATCGGTATTGGTGTAGCCATCTATTCCATTTTTAAAAAAGATAAAAAGCAATCATAACAAACTAATTTTATGGATTTAATACAAGCCATCCTTCTAGCTATAGTAGAAGGACTTACGGAATATTTACCAGTTTCATCTACAGCCCACATGATTTTCTTGAGCTCGTATTACGGGATTCAGGATGACGATTTCGTCAAACTCTTTCAAACCGCCATTCAATTTGGAGCAATCTTAGCTGTTGTAGTACTTTACTGGCGTAAGTTTTTTGATTTCACTCGTATTTCATTCTATAAAAAATTAGTGCTCGCCGTCCTTCCCGCCTTAGTATTAGGGAAATTATTAGACGAAAAAATAGACGCTGTACTTGGAGAAACCATCTACATTGCTATCATGTTAATTATCGGGGGATTTGTTCTTATTTTCATAGATAAATACTTCAAAAACCCAAAAACAATACGCGAAGAAGACATTACCGTAAAACAAGCGGTAAGCATTGGATTCTGGCAGTGTTTGGCTATGATGCCAGGAACAAGCCGATCTGCAGCATCTATCATTGGAGGGATGCAACAAGGGTTATCTCGTCAGGTAGCGGCAGAATTCTCTTTCTTTTTAGCCGTGCCTACCATGGCAGCTGTAACCGTGTATTCGATCGTATTAAAAAAATACGAATCAGGAAAAATGGGGTACGAACTACTTTTCGAAAACAGCGACAACTTAAAATTATTCCTTTTAGGCAACGTTTTAGCGTTTATTGTCTCTATTGTTGCCATTAAATTTTTTATTGGAATTATCAAAAAATACGGATTTAAACCTTGGGGATATTACCGCATCATTGCAGGGATAATCCTACTAGTTTACTTCGGATACTTAAAAAACTAAACATGCAATTTTCAGCAGAAGCATTTCAAGAAGGTCAAGTCTTACTCATTGACAAACCTTTACATTGGTCTTCGTTTCAAGCCGTTAACAAAATTAAATGGCTATTGAAAAAAGAATACGGGCTAAAAAAAATAAAAGTCGGTCACGCCGGAACTTTAGATCCCTTGGCAACAGGATTATTGTTGATTTGCACGGGAAAAGCCACTAAAACCATTACGGAATTACAAGGACAAGAAAAAGAATATACCGGTACAATTCAGCTGGGTGCCACTACACCATCCTATGATTTGGAAACTGAAATCAATCAAACCTTTCCAATCGCGCATATTACGGAGGAGATGATCGAACAAACCCGCGGGAGTTTTCTGGGTACAACCCTACAACGCCCCCCTATTTTCTCCGCCCTTAAAAAAGATGGCAAGCGATTGTACGAACACGCTCGCAAAGGAGAAGAAGTAGAAATTAGCAGCCGTCCAATTAGTATTTCTGACTTTGAACTGACGCGTGTGGCATTACCTGAGATCGACTTTAGAATCGCATGTTCAAAGGGTACCTATATCCGCTCTATTGCATTTGACTTTGGAGAAAAATTGAACAGTGGAGGGCATCTAACAGCCTTGCGTCGTACTAAAATAGGGGAATATGACGTGAAAAACGCATTGAGTATAGAGGAATTTGAAGACCGTGTAATAGAAAGTGGAGATGGGAAAAGGGAGAAGGAACAACTCCCTCAATAGATGATTATACGACTAAAAAATAATCGACCAAAACTAAAATAACAAGGAGGGTGTCCCAAAAGGACACCCTCTTATGTATTGTATAAAACTCCGATGACGCGCATTTGCACCTACTGCACCTACCTTCCCACGTAGGCCACCTAAAATTCCTCTTTTAATATCTGCCCTAATTTACCTGGTTTACTGGTTACTATTCTTTTACAATCGTTCTTTGCTATTCACAAGCTGCACGAATACACGACAAAGCAACATCAGACGAAATTAACCTGAATATCTTCCGCGTTTTTCCACTATTTGGAAAGCAAAAGCACAAATGGGTTTGTTTTTCCGTCAACAAACAATACAAACAACTGTTATTCAGTCGTTTATTTGGTTTTCTTTTACTCTTGTTCGGGTCTTCTTCGACAAACCTTCGTATTTACGGGGGTTTAACCCCCATTTACCGAAGCTGACTCGAACATGACTCGAACAAGACCCAAACAAAACCCATTCCTGTTCCGTTGTACTGCAAGAAACAAAACTCTTTGTCCGATGCCACTGATTGCAAATCCGCGCGATCAGGAAAAAGGAAAAGGAACAACACAACAGATGATTATACGACTAAAAAGTAATCGACCTAAACTAAAACAACAAGAGGCTACACTTTCGTATAGCCTCCTCACATTCATCGTATTAAAGCAATTATTCATTTAAAATTACCTCCTCAAGTTGATTCAACTCTTCAGGTGTAAACATACGATACTGTATTTGAAATGTTTTTTGTTTGGGAATTTCCAAGGAAAAACCGCCGGTTCCGAAACCATCGGCTACGTCTAATGTAAAATGAGTGTGTTTCCAATACTCAAATAAATCGCGATCTACCCAAAAGTCAAAACCACAAACCGCTCCAATTTTCACATCGCGAAGCCTTAAAGGGAAACCTCCTTTGACAAAACACATGGGTTGTGTGCCTTCACAGCATCCTCCAGATTGATAAAACATCAAATCTCCGTGTTCTGCATGCAGTTCTTCAATCAAAGCCTTGGCTTTTTCCGTAACATCAATGCGGCTAATTTTCGACATCTCTTATAAATTTTAGAAGAATCCCATTTTTTTCTTGTTGTACGAGATCAACATATTTTTAGTTTGACGGTAGTGACCGAGCATCATTTTGTGATTTTCACGTCCAATTCCAGATTGTTTGTAACCTCCAAAAGGAGCACCCGCAGGATAATTGTGGTAATTGTTTACCCAAACGCGTCCGGCTTTAATAGCGCGTGGAATTTGGTACAACTGATGTGCATCACGTGTCCACACACCCGCACCTAATCCGTATAGCGTATCATTAGCTATTTCAATGGCTTCTTTTTCATCTTTAAAGGTTGTAACAGCCAATACAGGTCCGAAAATTTCTTCTTGGAATACGCGCATTTTATTGTGCCCTTTTAGCAAGGTAGGTTGGATATAATATCCTTGCTCTAACTCACCCCCTAGGTGATTGACATCCCCTCCTACTAATACTTCAGCGCCTTCTTCTTTTCCAAGTTTAAGGTAGGAACTAATTTTGTCGTATTGCATTTTTGATGCTTGTGCCCCCATCATAGTGGTAGGATCCAATGGATTTCCGACTTTAATTGATTTTACGCGTTCAATAACACGAGCGATAAACTTGTCGTAAATACTTTCTTGGATCAACAAACGCGAAGGACATGTACACACTTCCCCTTGGTTAAACGCAAATAATACAGCCCCTTCAATTGCTTTATCTAGGTATTCATCATCGTGATCCATGACAGACTCAAAAAATACGTTAGGCGATTTCCCTCCTAATTCTAAAGTTACTGGAATGATATTTTCAGTTGCATACTGCATCACCAAACGACCCGTAGCAGTAGAACCAGTAAAAGCTGCTTTGCTAATTTTTGGATTAGCAACTAATTTTTGTCCTAGTTCAGCACCAGATCCATTGACGATATTCACTACACCAGCAGGCAATAAATCACCAATTAACTCTAGTAAGACCAAAATAGAAATTGGGGTATTTTCTGCAGGCTTAAGCACCACACAGTTTCCAGCTGCCAAAGCAGGAGCTAGTTTCCACACCGCCATTAAAATCGGAAAGTTCCAAGGAATAATTTGAGCGACAACGCCTAGGGGTTCGTGTACAATCATCGAAACCGTGTGCTCATCTAATTCAACTACAGATCCTTCTTCAGCGCGGATCACACCAGCGAAATAACGGAAGTGATCAATCGCCAATGGAATATCGGCATTTAGCGTTTCACGTAAAGCCTTTCCGTTGTCAATGGTTTCCACTTTAGCGATATATTCTAAGTTTTGCTCCATGCGATCGGCAATGCGAAACAAGATATTACTGCGTTCTGTTGCAGAAGTTTTGCTCCACGTTTCAAAAGCCTTATCTGCTGCGTCAATAGCCAAAATCAAATCTTCCTCCGTAGAGTGAGCCGCCTGTGCAAATACCGTTCCGTTGATTGGAGTAATAGAGTCGAGGTATCTCCCCTTAACAGGTGGTACGAATGCACCTCCAATATAGTTTCCATATTTTTCTTTGAATGCTGGAAATGGAAAATGTTGTGACATATAGTATATTTTTATGGTTAATCCACCTAATATACAATTAATTACAGTTCGTCACTAGTTGAGATCGAATCATTTTATAAACTTTAACAATTCAAAAAAAAGGCTTTTTCCTCGACTAAACCTTGGCCTCTTCGATTGTTTATCTAGGGGGATAGTTCTATTTTTGTACAAACGACAAATGAATATGAGAAAAATAATTGCTTTACTTGGGTTGCTTTGCACCATGAGCTACGCCCAACAAACGACGTTTAAAGAAGGAGATTTAATCTTTCAAAACCTAAAATGTGGTCCTCTATGTGATGCGATTAACGAAGTGACCTTTGGACACGAAGGATTAAATTTTAACCACATTGGAATGGTCGTTGAGCACGAAGGATCCCTTCAAGTGATTGAAGCCACTTGGCCAGAAGTTTGCCTCACCCCATTGAATGAATTTTTAGCCAAAACACCAGAAACGATGTATTTGGGAAGGCTATTAGCGCGATATGAGAAGTTAATTCCCCAAGCGAAGGCCTTTGCCTTACAACAGATTGGCACTCCCTATGACGACAATTACCTCTATGCCAACGGCAAATACTATTGTTCAGAATTGCTGTACGACGCCTTTAAATCGGCGAATAAAAACAAAGAGTTCTTTCACCTTTATCCGATGACGTATCGTTCAAAATATACAGGAGAAACTTTCCCCGTTTGGGCGGAGTACTTTGAGAAATTAGGTCAAGTCATCCCTGAAGGTGCATTAGGATGCAATCCTGCAGGGATGTCTTTGTCCAAAAACATCACTATTGTCGGACCTATCGTACAATAGTGATTGTATTATTACTTTATTGATCAATATCGGTCATCAGCGCAGCCACTTCTTGTTGCACTTGTTGACCTTTATTTTTTGTATACCATTTGTTTAACGCAATGATTCCATCTTCGTCAAACTTGCCGTGTTCTGCTTTGTAGTCGTTGACTAACTGTACCGCATCAGCAGGGCGAGGTCCCCAATCACCAAGTACTTCTCTACTTTCTTTATTGACAATTAGCAACTTGGGAATCGCTCTTCCTCCATTGGTGAGGTATTGATCCATCAGATCTAAATTTTGATCGCGAAACACAATGCGCAAATCCACTTTATCGGTAATAGCAGCCATTTTATTCAACATAGGTACCGATTGAGCAGCATCCCCGCACCAACTCTCAGAAATCACTAACCAGATGTACTCCTTGTTAAGATTTTCCATAACTTCTGCCACTTCAGGCTCTACGTTTAGGGTTTTGTCCAAGCGATGCAAGCGCGCTTCATTTAATTCAGCATAAGGCAAATAATCAGCTGTTAGTTGGAGTTTCTCCGGATTATTTTGCAAAGCCTCTGTTACATAGGAACGAAATGCATCATACGTAAAACTATTATTCAATACATTTTGGTCGACTTTGTTCATTTTTGTGTAATTTTATTAGTTTGAATTCAAAGTTAATCTTTTAAACACAAATCTTTCAATACTTTTATTTATGATCACACCTAAAATAGGTTTGGCTTTGTCTGGAGGTGGCTATAAGGGGATTGCACATGCAGGTGTTCTTTCCTTTTTAGTAGAACAAGAAATTCAACCTAAAATCTTGGCAGGAACAAGCGCAGGTTCAATTGTAGCCTGCTTGTATGCAATGGGCTTAACTCCACGTGAAATTTTGGATTTTTTCAAGTCGGTCAATATTTTAAATTGGCATTTTTTCACGTTTAAGAAAGCGGGACTTATTGATTCGAATGCATTTGAAAAGTATTTGTTTTCCGTGTTCGAAAACCGTACCCTCGATGACTTGCCGATCAAAGTATTGGTGAATACCACTGATATTGCCAAAGGGGAAGTCCACGTGTTTAGTCCAACTACCCGAGTAATCGACGCTATACTGGCTTCCAGTGCGTTTCCTGCTATATTTTCTCCTCATACAATTGACGATCAATTGTTCAGTGATGGTGGGATCCTCAATAATTTTGCGACAGATTTAATTCGAAAGGACTGCGACTTTTTAATCGGGAGCAATGTGTGTCCGATCGAACAGCTGGAGAAGAAAAACCTCAATTCACTGCGTTCGGTTGCGATTCGCGCCTATGATTTAATGGCTGCTAATCACAATCGAACCCAATCAGCTTTATGCGATTGGTTAATTGAATCCCATCACATTACACAATATTCAACCTTTGAGCGCAATAAGCAGCGGATGGATGAAATATTTGAGTTGGGATACCAAGCGGCAGCGAGAACCTTTAAAATTCATCAGGATAAATTCGCAAAAGCTATTTTATAGTAGTATATAATCTTTATATTTGCAAAACTTTAAAAATATCATATCCATGAAATATAAAAGAATTCTGCTTAAATTAAGTGGAGAAGCTTTAATGGGAGAGAATCAATATGGCATTGACCCTAAGAGATTAGCTGAGTACGCAGCTGAAGTAAAAAAAGTACATGATTTGGGTGTTGAAATAGCTATTGTTATTGGTGGTGGTAATATTTTTAGAGGAGTAGCTGGTGCAAGTGTGGGTATGGATCGCGTTCAAGGCGATTATATGGGGATGCTTGCTACCATCATCAACGGTATGGCACTTCAAGGCGCATTAGAAGATGCGGGCATGCTTACTCGTTTGCAAACAGCCTTAAAAATCGAAGCAGTAGCTGAGCCTTACATCAAGCGAAGAGCGGTTCGTCACTTAGAAAAAGGACGTATTGTTATTTTTGGTGCAGGAACAGGAAACCCGTACTTCACAACTGATACAGCGGCTGTATTGCGCGGCGTTGAAATCAATGCCGATGTTATTTTAAAAGGAACACGTGTTGACGGCGTGTACAATGCAGATCCAGAAAAAGATCCTACAGCAGTTAAATTTGAAAAAATCACTTTTAGCGACGTACTAACTAAAGGATTGAATGTCATGGACACCACAGCATTTACCTTGAGTAGAGAAAACGAATTACCTATTGTGGTATTCGACATGAATAAAGAAAATAATTTACTAAAAGTTTGCAAAGGAGATGATACAGTAGGAACTACTGTTTCCGTAAACCTTAATTAATAAACGTTATGACAGAAGAAATCGATTTAATTATTGCGAGTGCAAAAGAGGCAATGGACGGTTCTATTGCTCACTTAGAAAAATCGTTATTAAATATTCGTGCTGGAAAAGCATCACCGCAAATGCTTGGTAGTGTTTTTGTGGACTACTACGGTTCTCAAACGCCACTTTCTCAAGTAGCGAGTGTAAACGTTCCCGATGCACGTACGTTAACTGTTACTCCATGGGAGAAAAGCATGTTACAACCAATTGAAAAAGCAATTATGATTGCCAATCTTGGGTTGAATCCAATGAATAATGGAGAAAACATTATCATTAATATTCCTGCGTTAACAGAAGAAAGACGTAAAGAATTAGTAAAACAGGCTAAAGCAGAAACAGAAGATGCCAAAATTGGTATTCGAAATGCGCGTAAAGACGCTAACAACGATATCAAAAAAGAAGAAAAAAATGGTGTTTCTGAAGACGTTTGTAAAGAGGCTGAAGAGCAAGTACAAAAGTTAACAGATGCTTTTGTGAAAAAGATTGATGAAATCTTAGTGAGAAAAGAAGAAGAAATTCTTAAAGTATAAAGAAAGCCCGCTGATGCGGGCTTTTTTAATTTATATACTTTTCTGATATTTTAAGCTACTTCTTCTACTTTTCAAATGAGCGCCAATTCAAAACCATATAAAAAGCTAGTTTTGGTGTGTAATCTTTGATGAATAACCCGTTTATTTACATCAATATCTATTGTTTTTTTAGTACATTTGTTCGTATTTCAATTCAAAGATTTGATCTACTAGGTAATAAAAATATAATCAAAAATGAAACACACCAAAATTATCGATCTGCTTACCGGAAAGGCACTTTTGCATGAAGTAAAAGCGAAAGGCTGGGTAAAAACATTTAGAAACAACCAATTTATTGCTTTAAATGACGGATCGACAATCAATAACATTCAATGTGTTGTTGACTTAGATAAGTTTCCTGCTGAGTTATTAAAAAAGATTCACACAGGAGCAGCTATTTCTGTAAGAGGTACCTTAATTGAAAGTAGAGGAGCTGGGCAAAATGTAGAAATCCAAGTTGAAAACTTAAAAGTTTATGGTGAATCGAATCCAGAGGAATACCCAATTCAGCCGAAAAAACACTCTTTAGAGTTTTTACGTGAAAATGCGCACTTGCGAATTAGAACGAATATTTTTGGTGCGATTATGCGTGTAAGAAGTACGTTATCGTACGCGGTACACAAGTATTTCCAAGACAATGGTTTCTTCTACTTCAATGCGCCGATCATCACGGGTTCGGATGCAGAAGGTGCTGGAGAAATGTTTAAAGTAACAAATTTCAATTTAAATAAGCTGCCAAAAAAAGAGGATGGAAGCGTTGATTTTTCTGAAGACTTCTTTGGAAAGGCGACGAATCTAACGGTTTCAGGACAGCTAGAAGCAGAGACCTATGCCATGGCACTTGGTTCGGTTTATACCTTTGGACCTACTTTCCGCGCAGAAAACTCAAATACTTCGCGTCACTTAGCTGAATTCTGGATGATTGAACCTGAAGTTGCCTTCAACAAATTGGCGGACAACATGGATCTAGCAGAAGATTTCATCAAGTATGTAATCAACTACACCCTAGAAAAATGCCCGGATGATTTAGCCTTCTTACAAACTCGTTTACTAGAGGAAGAAAAGAATAAACCACAAGCAGAACGCAGTGAAATGGCTTTGCTTGAAAAACTTCGCTTTATCACAGAAAACAATTTCAAGCGCGTTAGTTATACAGAAGCTATTGATATTTTAAAAGCGTCTAAACCGAATAAAAACAAGAAGTTCAACTATATCATTGAAGAATGGGGTGCTGATTTACAAAGTGAGCACGAGCGTTATTTAGTTGAAAAACACTTCAAATGTCCGGTAATCTTATTTGATTATCCAGCAGATATCAAAGCCTTCTACATGCGTATGAATGAAGACGGTAAAACGGTTCGCGCTATGGATATCTTATTCCCTGGAATTGGAGAAATTGTAGGTGGTTCAGAACGCGAGGAACGCTATGAGGTTTTATTGGACAAAATTGAGAAAATGGGCATTGATAAAGAGGAACTATGGTGGTACCTAGACACGCGTAAATTCGGTACAGCTCCACACAGTGGATTTGGACTAGGATTCGAGCGTTTAGTGCTATTCGTTACTGGAATGACAAACATCAGAGACGTGATTCCTTTCCCTAGAACGCCCCAAAATGCAGCGTTTTAATTATTCATAAAAAGAAACCCTTTAAATGTTTACTTTTATCGTTTTTTTTCTGTAAATTAGGAAGAACAATGATTAAAAGTAAACATTTTTATTTCGTTAATTTTATTTAGCATGCTAAAACAAAGTTTACAACTTAAACTATCCCAAAAACTATCTCCTCAACAAATCCAGTTGATGAAGCTGATTCAATTACCTACTTTAGCCTTTGAACAACGGTTGAAAGAGGAGTTAATTGAAAATCCCGCTTTAGAAACAGGTAAAGAAGATTCAACTGATGAGTTTGATAGCTTGGACAATGAGTTCGACGATTTTGACAGCGAGCGCATCGACGCAGAAGACATCAATATTGATGACTACTTGAGCGATGATGAAATTCCCGATTATAAATTACAGGCGAACAACTACAGTTCGGATGACGAGGACTATGAAGCCCCAATTATTGCAACAGAATCATTTCACCAAAACCTCATCAATCAATTAAACACCTTTATCCTTTCGGAAGAGGCGCGCATCATTGCGGAATTTTTAGTGGGCAGTGTTGATGAAATGGGCTATCTCCGCAGAGAGGTTCAAGACATCGTTGATGATCTTGCGTTTACTCAAGGTGTTTATACCGATACAGAAACGGTAGAACAGATCCTAGCTCTTGTTCACGAATTAGAACCGATCGGAGTGGGTGCACGTAACCTACAAGAGTGTTTATTGTTGCAACTCAAACACAAAACTCCAACCGATGCCATTACAGTAGCCAAAGATATCATTGAAAATCAATTCGATGCCTTTACCAAAAAACATTACGACAAGTTGTTGTCGCGCTACAATATTACCAAAGATCAATTGCGCAAAGCGATTGACGAAATTGAAAAACTCAACCCCAAACCTGGGGGCGCCTATACTGGCACCAATCGATTTATCGAACAGGTCATTCCCGATTTTACAATCAAAATTGTCGATGGCGAAATTGAATTGACGTTAAACAATCGAAATGCGCCTGAACTTCACATTTCTCGTGATTACCAAGAGATGTTGCAGACCTATAAAGACTCAACACAAGCCAGCGCTTCTCAAAAAGACGCCGTACAATTCATCAAGCAAAAGTTAGATGGGGCTAAGTGGTTTATCGACGCGATCAAACAGCGTCAAGAAACGTTATATGTGACAATGAGCGCCATTGTACACTACCAAGAAGAATATTTTTTAACTGGAGATGAAACTAAACTAAAACCGATGATTCTCAAAGATATCGCCGATTTAGTTGGCCTAGATATTTCTACTATTTCTCGTGTTGCCAACAGCAAATACGTCGAAACTCCCTATGGAACGAAATTGATCAAAAACTTCTTCTCTGAAGCAATGATGAACGACCAAGGAGAAGAAGTATCAACCATTGAAATCAAAAAAATATTGGAAACGATTATCTCAGAAGAGGACAAGAAAAAACCATATCCTGATGATAAATTAGCTGAATTACTCAAAGAAAAAGGCTATCCCATTGCAAGGCGAACGATTGCAAAATACCGCGAACAACTGGATATTCCCGTTGCGCGTATGAGAAAGAGAATTTAGAAAACGGAAAATCAGATTAAAAAAGACTGAAAAACAAACGATACCGCTAAAAATGGTCGGCAATTATGAAAAAATTAGCTCAACTTGTTTCCTATCTTTTTCATCCCATAGTATTGCCTTTACAGACGGTTGGGTTGTATTTTATTATCGAGTACTACTATTTTACTCCGATAGAACTATCCATTATCCTAAGTCAAGTGGCTATCGTTACTTTTTTTATTCCCATCTCTATCTACTATTTGATGCGTTCTTTGCGCGTACTCAAATCCAGTGTAATGGTCAGTGATACCAAAGAGCGCATTTTTCCATTTGCCATCAATATTGCTTTGCTTTACGTCCTTAAAACACTGGTATTATACAACAATAGTGCCTATGAGTTAAAGCTGTATTTTTGGGGGTTAATCGTCACCTATTCCCTTTTGTTACTAGGCGCAATCTTTAGGCAAAAATTCAGCGTACACACGGCTATGCTCACAGGAGGCTTAACGTTCTTCACGCTTTTGCTCATTCACCAAAAAACCCCCGCTTTAATTTTGTTGATTAGTTGTATTCTCATCACGGGATTAACGGCGAGTGCCCGCTTGTATTTGCGTGCGCATACCTCCTATGAGGTGATTGTTGGTGGGTTGATTGGCCTACTGCCACAACTGGCTTGTTGGGTGCTTTTACGGCCATAAAAAAAAGAGCTTGAACAGCTCTTTCCTTATAAAATATAAAAGATAACGCCGACTTTAAACAGGCGCAACTTCTCAGGATCGTTTTTAATTGGAGCGTCTTTGTAGATGGTATTTAACCCGTAATAGGCGTAAAAATTCCAAGTATTAAACCCAGCACCTACATACATACCAAACAGCCATTTGTTGATGTTGTCATCGCCGCGTAAGGTTACCGAGTATTCATCTGTAGATGTTTTCAATCGACTCCCCATAACATAGCTGGCTTTAACTCCTACATAGGCACGCCAAAACTTATGGCTAGCAGGGGTTGAATTTCGCCAACGCAATTCAAGGGGAAAATCTAGCATATGCAGCGACAGACTATTTCGCTTTTGATTGTCTACTACGGTATAGGCTCTGTCTGCTGTTAGACCAAAGTTATTGCGCAAATTCTGATACGAAAATCCAACACCCGGTGCAAGGGCGATCGTTCGGCTTTTATTGAGGGGAAAATCTCTCAAAAAACCAAAATCAACCCCAAGTGAAACAGTACTAGAAGCATAACCTTTGGGTTTTCCCTGCATTAGATTGTGAGAAATTCCAAAGTAAAACTGATCTTCTCTATACTTAAAATCTAGTGCTGCTATGCTATCCTGTTTACGGGTTACTTCATCTACTTCCACTTGTTGTGCAAAAGAAAAAGAACTGATCAAACAGAAAAAACAAAGGAAATAAAGATGCTTCATAGCGCTAATTTATAAAATTAAAACGAATAGACTAAGCCTACTCCTAAGGTTTGTTTAAATTGGATTTTAGGTCCTTCAATCACCTGTACTCCACCGCGTTCCACTTTGTTTTTTACGTTGTCGTCATAGATTAAGTTAATCCCTACATTGGCGCGAACAAAGTTATTGACCTTCATATCCAGTTTCAAATCCCACATGACATCAATATTGCCAAATTGATCGATATAATCACTGTATAACGTCAATTTTGTATCAATAAATATATTGTTAAACACTTCTTTTTTCCATTCTGTACTCACCAATAGACCCACCTCAGCTTTGGAGCGCTTTCCATGCCTTAGTATGTTGCCATCCTCGTCTTTGATTGCGGGATCGACACCAAATGCACCTTGATCTGCCAAGGTTTGATCATTGACGAATGTTGCTTTATACGTCAGTGGTGAAATATAGTATTTAATTCCGGTTTTGGAATCCATATACTCTCCCCCGACCCCGACAAAGAGGTAAGCAGGTGCTAACCAGCGAGAGACCGGATTATCTGTATTGGGATAGTTAAATCCATCAGTAAATTGCGTTCTAAAATTTAGCTTGGACACATAGTACCAATCCGAGGCGGCTGAGGATTTATATCCAAAGGTAGAGTTGAGCTCTAGGACATCATCCGATTTGCGCAACTCCCGATCGGACTGCTTATTTACCCCATAGCGCACGTTTAACGTATTATCCCAGATCATACGTCCTTTGATATACTTTCTGCTAAAATCTCCTTTTAGCAAGCCCGCAATGGAATTATCCCCTCCAGCACTCCAATTGACAAAGGCAATTTGGTTAAAATCCAATCCCACTTTATTTGTCTTCTCCCAATATCCAATGATTTCATTGTTTACCGGAATAGCGGACAGTTCGATTTGCGGATTAAACTTCGTTTTTATAGCACTGTACTTTGGCTTACTGCGTTCAACGAAAACTTCGGGTTTAAAAAAAGCCAAGTCTTCTCTACTGCCAAGATTCATATAACTCAATAACAAATCTTCTTCTGCGTAGTTTTTACGCGGTAAAAAATTCATCAAAGGGTTAAACGGATTTTCTTGTACTTTTATCGTATCCTGAGTGACCAGGGTATCGGATTGTGCCTTTGGCAGTTCAACAGTAGTTGAGCCTACTTGTGCCAAACTAGTCCCGGTGTACAACCCTATAACGATAGAAAAAAAAGCAATCTTTCCTAAATTATTCAAAACTTATCTCTAATTAATTTTACAATTGAATCTACATCTATACCACAAATTTGCTGCTGTTCCAATACGGTACCGTGTTCGATAAACACATCGGGAACACCTAAATTCTCAACTAAGAGCTCAGGGTAATGCTGGGATACAAATTGGGCTATACTACTTCCAAAACCACCTTTAACTGTGCCATCTTCAATGGTCACCACTTGCACATGACTTTTACATATTTCGTGCAATCGCTGCTCATTCAACGGTTTAACAAACAAAAAATGTTCGTGTGTCCAAGCGTTGGTTTCACATTGTTCAAAGGCTTGTATGACATTATTTCCTATTACTCCTGTTGAAATTATGGCAAATTTATCGCCTTTTCTTAAGTTTTTAGTTATTGATACGTTAAGTTTTTCAAAACCCACGCGCCAATCGGATTGCTTTACTCCTTTTCCTCTAGGATAGCGAATGGCCCAAGGCGTATCAATTCCCAATTGTACGGTGTACAACAACTGCCTCAACTCGACCTCGTCCAACGGAGCGGCAATCACCATATTGGGAATGCAATTCAAATAGGCTAGATCAAATACACCTTGATGAGTAGCTCCATCCTCTCCGACTAAACCTGCGCGATCGAGACAAAAGACAACGGGTAGTTTTTGCAAAGCCACATCGTGAATTAACTGATCGTACGCGCGCTGTAAAAAAGTAGAATAAATGGCACAATAGGGAATGAGTCCCTGCGTTGCCATACCTGCCGCTAAGGTAACTGCATGTTGTTCGGCAATTCCCACGTCCAAGGCGCGATCAGGAAAAGCATCCATCATATATTTCATGGAACTTCCCGTTGGCATAGCAGGTGTAATCCCTACAATGAGAGGGTTTTGTTCAGCTAATTCAACCAAGGTATGCCCAAAGACATCTTGGTATTTAGCGGGATATTCCTTTTCTTGTTTGATGATCAATTCCCCTGTTGCACTGTCAAACTTACCTGGTGCGTGGTATTTTACTTGATTCTCCTCCGCTTGTTTTAACCCTTTACCTTTGGTAGTAATTACGTGTAAAAACTTGGGACCTCTGTGCTTTTTTAACTTGGTCAACTCCTTGATTAACAGTTTTAAATCGTGTCCATCTATTGGACCGCGATAATCAAAATGCAAGGATTTGATCATGTTGTTTCGCTTGTGATTTTTGCCTTCTTTTACAGCCGTTAAATAATCTTTTAACGCTCCAACACTGGGGTCAATTCCTATGGCGTTATCATTTAGCACAACCAACATATTAGCATCACTGACTCCTGCGTGATTCAACCCTTCGAAGGCCATACCTGCAGCAATAGAGGCATCTCCAATCACCGCAATATGTTGTTTCTCAGGCTCCCCTTTTAGTTTAGAGGCAATCGCCATTCCCAAAACAGCAGAAATAGACGTAGACGAATGCCCGACGCCAAAAACGTCATATTGACTTTCTTCTCTGTGCGGAAACCCACTAATGCCCCCTTTTTGTCGGTTGGTGTGAAACACGCCCTGACGCCCTGTGAGCAATTTGTGTCCGTAGGCTTGATGTCCAACATCCCAAACCAATAAATCATTCGGGGTATCAAAAACGTAGTGCAAGGCAATTGTCAATTCAACAACGCCCAAACTCGCACCTAAATGTCCTTCTTTGGTGGCTACAACATCAATAATAAATCGTCGAATTTCAACCGCTAAGTCTTCCAACTGAGCGAGACTCAGTTTCCTCAGGTCTGAAGGATCTTTGATTTGTTCTAATAACATAAGCCCTATTACTATTCTTTTGTGAAAAACAAAATTACAACTTTGTTTTTAGTATTAGCTGTTTCCCTTGAATCAAGACCGAATTTTTCTATCAATAGACCTAAGGATGTGATCTAGTAAAAAATACTTCGCTCCTCTTTATCATCCAGCATGCAAAATATTTGTTCCATAAACAACCTGGATGCACTATTAATAAACAAAACCTTGTTGCCAAAAAAACGTCTTTTCTCTTGATGTAAGCTAGTTAATTTTTCATCTATAGAACTCCCTAGATATAGTGTTTTTTTTACGATATAAAATAAGTACAACTGTTTTTCACTTAACTTTGCTTAAATATAAACGTGAGTTATGGATATTTTCACAGATGAATACTTTATGCGAATCGCCCTAAGCGAGGCGCAAATGGCCTTTGAAAAAGGGGAGATTCCTGTTGGCGCTATTGTAGTTTCCAACGATAAAATCATTGCAAAATGTCATAATCTCACGGAACTATTACACGATGTCACCGCTCATGCGGAATTGCAAGCAGTATCTTCCGCAGCAAATTATTTAGACGCTAAATACCTGAAATCATGCACTTTATTCGTAACTTTAGAACCTTGCCAAATGTGTGCAGGGGCCTTGTATTGGAGTCAGATTTCAAGGGTGGTCTGGGGAGCAAGTGACGAAAAAAGAGGTTTTCAGACTATGGGAGGTCAACTCCACCCAAAGACCCTTGTTACCTCAGGTGTTTTAGCAGCGGAATGCGCAGCACTTATGCGTTCGTTTTTTGAAAAGAGAAGATAAATAAAAAAGCTATGAATAAAAAAATTGTACTAACGGCCCTGTGTCTGCTATTAGCCTTCTTACAGGCTTGTAAAAAAGAGGATGCCCAAGACTTTCCGCTTTCAGATCCCAAGGATTTTAGCGAGTATATCACGGCCTTCACAACAGGGATGATTTCATCCAAATCACCGATCGACATTGCCCTAACCAAAAATTGGGGTGAATGGCAAGATCAACAAGAAGTCGATGCTAAATTATTTACCATTTCACCTGCTGTAAAAGGGAAATTGCATTATTTAGCCAATCAAACCTTGCGTTTTGAACCAGCAGAGCGCCTGAAACAAGACCAGAAATACCACATTAACTTCCACTTGGGTAAGCTAACTCCCGTGGAAGATGCCCAACAAACGTTTTCTTTTTTGGTACATACTGTACCTCAGCAATTCACAACTGAGTTTACTGATTTACAATCCGTCGACAAAGACAATTACGTCCTACACGGAGTGATTAAATCCAGCGATTGGGCCAGTACAGAAACGATCAAAAAGATAGCGAAAGCACAACAAGGCAAACAAGGACTCGAACTTTCTTTTCAAACAGCAGATATCCAAGAGACAAAAGAATTTCCCTTCAGTATTCGAGGGATAAAACGCCACAAAGAAGCTTCGGAATTAACATTAACTCTTGATGCTAAGCCCCTGCAATTGGAGCAAAAAACAACGCAAACCTTTGATATCCCAGCCCAAGATGTTTTTGAGGTTCACCAAGTATTAACAACACTTGGAGATAATCACTCGTTTGCAATTAACTTCACGAATCCCGTTAAAAAGAATCAAAGTGTAGAAGGATTAATCCGCTTACAGGGTTATGAAAGCTTAGCCCTGACTTTTTTAATCGAGGGAAATCTAATCAAAGTATACAGTGAAAAGGCGCTGCCAGAGGAAGCCATTCTAATCGTTCAAGAGGGAATTGCAGATAGCTATGGCAACCGATTGAATGCAATTCACACGCAACCCATCAGCTTTGCTGTTCCGAAACCCGAAGTACAATTACTTCAAAACGGAACTATTTTACCCTCTTCGGAAAATTTGAAAATCAACTTTAAAGCCACCTCGCTAAGGGCTGTGGACGTAAAAGTGTATAAAGTATTCCAAAACAATATTTTGCAGTTTTTACAATCCAACAACTTGGATGGTTCCTACTCTCTTTATAGCGTTGCAGCACCCATTGCAAAAACAACGATCGAATTGACCAATCCAGATCCAAAAGCGCTCTTGAGATGGAATGCCTATGCTTTGGATTTATCTACTTTAATTAAACCAGATCCAGGAGCTATTTACCACGTAAAATTCTCTTTCAAAAAAGCCTATGCACTCAACTGTACACAAGAGACAGCGGAAGAAATAGACTTTGAAGTGGAGGAGGATTTAGAATCAGAGGAGGACGAATACGAGTACTACTACCGCTATTACCCATGGGAAGAACGCGAAGATCCATGTTCTGACGCTTACTATTACTATACACAAATGCCAAGCGCTAACGTATTGGCAAGTGATTTAGGTATAATCGTCAAAGGTGGAAACGACAATGTTTACACAGCGATTGTAACGAATATTTTAACTACAGCACCTGTCAATGGAGCAACGGTTGAATTTTATAGCTATCAACAACAATTGTTAGCGACAGCAAAAACTGACGGTGATGGAATTGCCAAAGTAAATCTCGGCAAAGCCAAAGCTTCTTTTGCTCTGGCAAAACAAGACAACAATACCACTTACATCAAAATCGATCAGGCCAATGCGCTTTCAGTAAGTAATTACGATGTGGACGGCACAACCTTACAAAAGGGAATGAACGGTTATGTCTATACAGAACGCGGCGTATGGCGTCCTGGCGACGATATTCACATCGGATTTATCCTCGATGATATTGCCAACCCTTTACCAGATAATCACCCGATTAAATTGACGCTATCTGATCCTTTTGGAAAAGTAACCGAACAAATCGTGCAAAAGAAAAATGTTGCCAACCACTATGCGTTTAAAGTAAAAACAGATACAGAAGCTCCAACAGGAAACTGGGAGGCGATTGTCCAAGTAGGAGGCGCAAAATTTCACAAGCGCATTAAAGTAGAAACAATTAAGCCTAATCGCTTAAAAATAAAAAACAATGCAGAAGGGAAAACTATCGCTTCTGATGACTATAACAAGAAAATCGACTATACAGTAGAATGGCTACAAGGAAGTACGGCTAAAAATTTAAAAGCCGAGGTACAAATAAAATTATTACCTGAACAAACGACCTTTAAAACCTATCCGAATTACCGATTTAACAACAGCTTATCTTCCTATGCAACAGAAGATATCAATGTGTATTCGGGTAGAACAAGTGAAAGCGGAACATTCTCGTTTTCGCTTAACTTAAAGAACACTGTTGAGAATTCCGCTATGTTAAAAGCAATTTTAACGACCAAAGTATATGAAAACGGCGGTGATGTATCGACAGATGTTTCAACTCTTACCTACTCTCCTTATGCGAGTTATGTAGGAATCAAGGCTCCTGAAGCTAATAAATACGGGTATTATGAAACGGATAAACCGTTGGCCTTTTCTATTGTAACTGTAACTAGTGACGGTAAAGCATTAGGGCAAAACGTACGCGTAGATGTATACCGCAAAAAGGGATACTGGTGGTGGAGTTCGAACGAGTATGGCGTATCCAATTACAACGCTTCGGACTATTACAGCCTTTATAGTACAGATCAACTGACGACCTCTTCAACTGGCGCTACTAAATTCGAATTAAAGATCCCTGAACAAGATTGGGGGAACTACGAGGTAGTTATTACCAACCTCAACAGTGGACATATCACATCCCAACAAGTGTATGTCGATTGGCCGTATTGGTCTGCCAAAACCAAACACAGAGAAGGAAAAGAAGCAATTGCCCTGTCAATTGCTACGGATAAAAAAGAATATACTGTTGACGAAAAGATCAAATTGTCTTTCCCTTCAAGTGAAGGAGGAAGAGCCTTGGTTTCTGTAGAAAGTGGCAGCAGTGTATTATCTACGCATTGGGTACAAACCAAACAAGGCGAAACGACATTTGAATTACCTGCAACGGCGGCTATGGCTCCGAATGCCTATATCAACATTACCTTGATTCAGCCACATGCCTATACAATTAACAATTCGCCAATTCGTCTATATGGAATTGCGCCAATCAGCGTATACAACAAGAAGACTAAATTAGAGCCTGAGATAATCATGCCAGAAAAATTGCGTCCAGAAGAGAAATTCACCTTAAAAGTCAAGGAGAAAAATGGAAACAAAATGACGTATACGGTAGCTATTGTCGAGGATGGATTATTGGATCTTACGCGTTTTAAAACCCCGGCTCCATGGCAAAATTTCTATAGTAAGTCCGCACTTGGTGTTCGCACATGGGATGTGTTTGACTACATCATTGGAGCTTATGGTGGAACTATTAATCAAGTATTCAGTATTGGTGGGGATGAAGATTTAGGCGCAGGGCAAGTCAAAAAAGCCAATCGCTTTAAGCCTGTTGTTATCTTTTCTGGTCCGTATACCTTAGAAAAGGGCAAAACAGCTTCACACGAAATCAAATTGCCGAAATACATCGGTTCTGTTCGCACGATGATCGTCGCTTCTAACACGGAACACAGAGCCTATGGTCATGCGGATAAAACCGTTAAAGTAAACAACCCATTAATGATCTTAGGTTCGTTGCCACGACGCGCAGTTCCTGGAGAGAAAATCACCTTACCTGTTACGGTTTTCGCCATGGAAAACCACGTGAAAAACGTCAAAGTTTCCGTTAAAACAGATGATAAATTTAAAATTAGCGGCTCGTCTACACAACAAGTAACCTTTAGTGAACCCGATGATAAAATTGCGTATTTTGAACTAGAAGTAGGCAACAAAACGGGAATTTCAACAATTGATATTGAAGCTACTTCAGGAAAAGAAAAAGCCACGTATAGCATTGAATTGGATGTACTCAATCCAAACCCAGTGACTACGCGTACACAAATAGTAACCGTTGATCCACAAGGTCAAGAAAACTTAGATTGGGTTCCTTTTGGCATTGCAGGAAGTAACAAAGCTACTTTAGAGCTTTCGACCTTCCCGAACATCAATTTGACCACCCGTCTCAATTACTTGATTACCTTCCCTCATGGTTGTACAGAACAAATTACCTCTGGTGTGTTTCCGCAGCTTTACCTCGCTGAGCTAATCACATTGGATGACAGCAAAAAACAAAGCATCCAACGCAATGTAAACGAAGGGATTCAACGCTTGGCACAACGTCAGTTCTCCGACGGAGGATTTGCGTATTGGCCAGGGAACAGCTATGCCGACGATTGGGCAACTTCCTATGTAGGCCACTTCTATCTTGAAGCAGAGAAAAAAGGATATGTACTACCGGTGAATAGCAAAGCAAACTGGATCGCATACCAACAAAAAATGGCCCGTCAATGGAAGTACGACAAACGCTATAGTTCTGATTTTGCTCAGGCATATCGCTTGTATACCTTGGCCCTAGCCGGACAAGCGGACGTTGCTTCCATGAACCGATTAAGAGAGACTCAAGGTATTTCTACAAATGCTAAATTCCGTCTCGCAGCAGCCTATGCGCTTGCAGGACAAAAAGAAGCCGCTCAAAAATTAATTGCCAACCTTTCCTTGGATGAAATTTCAGGATATTCGTACTATGGCTCTTATGAACGCAATTTAGCTATGGTTTTAGAAACGATGATGAACAGCGGAGCGAACAAAGTGAAAACACATGAATATGCCATCGAGCTAGCCAATAAACTAGGTTCATCCCAATGGATGAGTACGCAAACAACAGCCTATGCCTTAAACGCAATAGCTAGCTATGTCAACGTGCATAAACCAAGTGATGGAATCAATACGTTGTACGCATACAACGGACAAGAGGCTAAGGTTAATACAACCAAAGCTATGGTGAGTACAGAACTAAAGAACATCAAGTCGAACAATACTTTGATGGTCCAAAATAAGAGTAAAGCTACCCTTTATGCGCGTTTGACTTCCAGTGGAATTTTACCTGTGGGAGAAGAACAAGCAGATCAAAGCAACTTGACAATCCGAACAAACTATCGCTCAACCAATGGTGTAGCAATAAATCCAAGTAGTTTACAACAAGGAACTGAATTTGTATGTGATATTGTCATCTCAAACACTAGCAACCGAAGTATTGAAAACGTTGCATTAACACATATTGTTCCTTCGGGTTGGGAGATTGTAAACTTGCGCTATACTGATGCAGGGGGCGCGCAAAACCAAGTAGACTATACGGATATTCGCGATGATCGCACCATGTTCTACTTTACGTTAAACGCCAATACAAGCAAAACCCTACGCGTAACCCTAAACGCTTCCTACTTAGGAAACTACTACTTACCAGGGGTACAAGCCAATGCAATGTATGACAATGCTTATCGCTGTCGTACCATCGGCCAATGGGTGGAAGTAATTAAATAACGGAATTCTAAATCAATACAAAATACAGGGATAACCATATCCCTGTATTGCTTTATATGAAAGTCAGACCCAATGTAAAATGGCGGACGTGGAGCACGAAAAAGAAAGTAGGCTCTATTTTGATAGGGATCGCCTTGATTGCCTATTATTTTTGTTTGCCTCAAACCCTATTTGAAAAACCCTATTCAACCGTAATTGAAAGTAAGGATCACCAGTTACTAGCGGCACAAATTGCAAGTGATGGTCAATGGCGATTTCCCGCTATGGAACAAGTACCAGAAAAATTCGAAACGTGCATCATTGCATATGAAGACGAATATTTCCAATACCATTGGGGATTTAATCCCGTTTCCATTGTCAAGGCATTTGCGTCAAATTTATCGGCTAAAAAAGTAAAACGAGGCGGAAGTACCTTAACCCAACAAACCATTCGATTAGCGAGAGATGGAAAAAAACGCACCTATTTTGAAAAAATAATAGAGCTGATTCAAGCAACTCGATTGGAATTTAAGTACAGTAAAAAATCAATTGTAAGTCTCTATGCATCCCATGCTCCTTTTGGGGGTAATGTGGTGGGACTCGATGTTGCAGCATGGCGCTATTTCGGAACTTCGCCAGAGCAACTCTCCTGGGCTGAATGTGCAACTTTAGCAGTATTGCCCAATGCACCTCGTTTAATCTATCCAGGTAAAAACCAAGAACTCTTACTTCAAAAGCGCAATGCTCTACTGAAAAAACTACTAGACAGGGGACGTATTGACCAAAGTACCTATGCGTTGGCCCTTTCAGAACCTTTACCCCAAAAACCACATGAACTGCCACAAATTGCTCCTCACCTGCTGCAGTATATTGCAAAGACAAACAAAGAAGAGCGCTTGACAACCACTGTGGATTATGCTGTACAACAACGTGCCAATGCTATTGTGGAGAACTACTATTTACACTACAAACAAGCCGAGGTTTACAATATAGCCGCGCTAATTGTCGATGTAGAAAATCGCGATGTCATTGCCTATATTGGAAATTCACCTACTACCGTCGCCCATCAAAAGGATGTAGATATTATTCAAGCGTCCCGAAGTACGGGTAGTATTCTAAAGCCATTTTTATATGCGGCAATGCTCGATGATGCATCCCTTTTACCGAATCAATTGGTCGCTGATATTCCCGTTGTAATCTCCGGTTATAAACCTGCGAATTTCTCCAATAGCTATGAAGGAGCCGTGACGGCCAATGAAGCGCTGTCGCGTTCTTTAAACATTCCTTTTGTCTTACTGTTACAACAATATGGTGTGTATCGCTTTTACGACAATTTACAACAACTCAAACTGAGTTCTATCAATAAATACCCCGATCACTATGGTTTATCGCTTATCTTAGGAGGAGCGGAAAGCAGTTTATGGCAATTGACAAGAGCCTATGCAGGCCTGGTGGGCACAGTCCATTACTACAATAAAGAACAGGCGTATCGCACCGAAGAAATGCAAGAGCTCAATTGGAAAGCGGGGATTGCTTCATCCTTTGGAGAAACATCTAAGGAGAAAACGATTTGGGGTGCAGGAGCCATTTACAATACATTTGAAGCCCTAACTAAAGTAAATCGACCCGAAGGTGATGAAGCCTGGCAATATTACGACTCAGCCCTTAAAATCGCGTGGAAAACGGGTACGAGTTTTGGCGGACGCGATGCTTGGGCCATTGGGGTCAACAAAAAATACGTTGTCAGTGTTTGGGTGGGAAATGCCACAGGCGAAGGACGACCTTCCATTAGTGGGGTTCGCATGGCAGGCCCCATTCTATTTGATCTATTCAAGCTATTGCCCAAGCAAAAAGAAATGCCCATTCCTTTGAACGACTTAGAAGAAGTAGCCGTTTGTACATCCTCGGGTTATCTTGCAGGTCCTACTTGTCCTCAAACCAAAATGAACCTTATTCCGTATCGGGCAAAGAAAACCGCACTATGTCCCTATCACAAACTCGTGCACTTGGACGCTTCCTTGCAGTATCAAGTCAACAGTCAGTGTGAAGACATCGAACAAATCCGCCCTACACCATGGTTTATTCTACCGCCAACGATGGCGTATTTCTACAGAAAATCACATAGTGATTACCAAGACTTACCGCCTTTTAGAGGGGATTGTATCACCCAAGATCAGTTAAAAAAGATTGAGTTTATATACCCCAAACACGGGGACCACATTTACCTGACCAAAAACTTCTACTCTGAAGTACAACCCTTTATTGCCAAAGCGAGTGCGAGTAGCGCCAATAAAGCGTTGTTTTGGTATTTAAACGAACAATACATTGGTACAACAAGCCAATTTCACGAAACAGCCATTCACGGTAAATTGGGGGTTAATTACCTGACCATTGCCGATGAGCAAGGCCATACCCAGACAATTGAGTTCTATCTGGAGCAGCAAGACTAACAAAAAACCCAAAACGGATGCCGTTTTGGGTTTTTCGTTATTCTGATATTTCCTTTCCTTTATCATCAAAGAAATGGTATTCTAAATACGTGTAAGCGTCACGCGGTACAATCTTGATCCATTTCTTGAACTCCATCCACCACTTCATGCGCAAGGAGGGTAATCCTTTGGTCAGATAAGCTGCCACAAAAGGGTGTGTATTCAAGATAATTTTGCAAGATGGATCTCTTGCAATAATATTTTCGATGTGGGCTCTAATTTTGTCAATAACTAAAATTGGAGCTTCAATCTCACCATGCTCGTTGGGATCCTCTTCTCGAGTCTCGATCGACACTTCTGGACGAACGCGTTGTCTCGTGATTTGAATCAATCCAAATTTACTAGGTGGTAAAATTTTGTGTTTGGCTTTGTCATCGCTCATTTCCTCTTTCAAGAAATCATAAAGGGTCTTTCTATTTTCTGGGTTGCCCATATCAATAAAATCAACCACAATGATTCCGCCCATATCTCTCAATCTCAACTGACGTGCAATTTCTGCAGCGGCAATTAAGTTAACTTCAAGAGCAGTGTCTTCCTGAGATTGTGCTTTGTTTGAACGATTCCCGCTATTCACGTCAATGACATGCAACGCCTCCGTGTGTTCTATGATTAAATAAGCACCTTTGCTCATAGAAACGGTTTTACCAAAAGAGGTCTTTATTTGGCGTTCAATGCTGTATTTTTCAAAAATTGGAACTTCTCTCGATTGGTAATGTTTTACAATCGACACCTTAGTCGGTGCAATTTCTTGTAGATAGTCCTTGGTTTGGTAATACAGATCCTCATCATCAGTAATAATACCAGTAAAAGTATCATTAAAAACATCTCGAAGAATGGAGGAAGCTTTATTAACTTCTCCCAATACTTTAGAGGGATGATGTGCGGTTGTTAACTTTTTGCACATATTGTTCCACTTGGCCATTAAGTTGCGTAAATCTTTGTCGATTTCACTGACTTTCATGCCCTCGGCAACTGTGCGTACGATTACTCCAAAACCTTTGGGTTTGATGGATTGCACTAATTTTTTTAGTCTATCTTTTTCCTCTTTAGATTCAATTTTTTGCGAAATTGAAATGCGATTGGAAAAAGGTACAAGTACGACGTATCGACCTGCAATGGACAATTCTGAACTAATACGAGGTCCTTTTGTTGAAATAGGTTCTTTTACAATCTGAACTAATAAAGATTGATTGGCACTTAGTACATCAGTAATGGCACCATCCTTATCTATTTCATCTTCAAAAACAAAGTTTTCTAAGGCGTAATCTTTTAATTTACCTCCACTTACAAGTTTAGTGAACTTTAGTAGCGTTTTTAAGTTCGGACCAAGGTCGTGATAGTGCAAGAACGCATCTTTTTCAAAACCTACGTGTACGAACGCAGCATTCAATCCGGGAACGGGTTTTCTAATTTTAGCGATAAAAATATCCCCTACTTGAAAACCATTTCCTTCATCAGCTTCACGCTCTCTATGTAGTTCAATTAGTTTTCCATCTTTTAATAAGGCAAAATCTACTGTATCAGAATTCGACCTAATAATTAGCTCTTTATTCACACTGTACATTTTTATCCATACTCATTCATTACACTGTTTTGTTTTTTTGGAGAATCCTTTCAAAACAAAATGAGTTTGTATAGATGGATTAAACATTATTTTAAAAAACAAGTAGACACTTGTTTATTCCTTCTTCAACTTGATAAGATAGTTATCAATGAACGTATTTTAAACTTTCTTAGAAAAAGAAAAAAGTAGTATTAAACTACTTTTTCTTTTTGTGACGGTTAGCTCTCGCTCTTTTTTTACGCTTATGCGTTGCTACCTTATGTCTTTTTCTTTTTTTACCACTTGGCATAATGTGTGTAATTTAGAGATTAATAAATTATTTTACTTTTACTTCTGTGTTTGATTTTACACCTTCTACAAACACTTTAGCTGGTTTAAATGCAGGAATGTTGTGAGCTGGAATTCTAATCGTTGTGTTTTTTGAAATGTTTCTTCCAGTTTTCTCAGCTCTTGTTTTGATGATAAAACTTCCAAAACCTCTTAAATACACATTTTCACCTGTTTCTAACGACGCTTTTACTTCATCCATAAAAGATTCTACTGTCGCTTGAACGTCACCTTTCTCAAGCCCTAATTTCTCTGAAATTTTAGCTACAATGTCCGCTTTAGTCATTTTAGATATTAATTATATTTGTTGTTGTCCGTTTTTTTTAGAGTGTGCAAATATATTAATTTATAATCCAATAATTCAATCTTAATCGATTAAAATTTAATTATATATCGTTTATTTTTGCGCCAGACACTTTTTAAACATGATTTTCTCTAACAAACTAATAGCTTGGTACTTAGACAACAAACGTTTTTTACCTTGGCGTGAAACAAAAGATCCCTATTCCATTTGGCTATCAGAAATTATTCTCCAACAGACGCGTGTAGCACAGGGATTACCCTATTTTGAGGCATTTAAACGGTCTTATCCTACTGTTTTTGATCTGGCAAATGCACAAGAAGACGATGTTTTACTGCTTTGGCAAGGCTTAGGTTACTATAGCCGCGCGCGAAATTTACATGCAACAGCTAAAAAAGTCGCCTTTGAACTTGATGGTCAATTCCCTACAACTTATAAAGAGCTTCTCACATTAAAAGGCGTTGGCGACTATACTGCTGCCGCAATTGCCTCTATTGCATATGACGAAGTCGTTCCTGTAGTCGATGGGAATGTTTTTCGAGTTCTCGCACGAATTTACGGAATTACATCTGATATATCTACTCAAAGAACAAAAAAAGAATTTCAGCAGCTTGCCGCTAGTTTAATATCCCAAGAACAACCTGCTACATTCAACCAGGCCATCATGGATTTTGGCGCCTTACAATGTACCCCAAAAGGCACGGATTGCTCCCCTTGCCCCTTCATTTCCACCTGCGTTGCCTATCAGACCAATCAAGTGGATAAACTCCCTGTAAAACTCAATAAAACCAAGGTAAAGAACCGATATATGGACTTCCTTGTTTTTATAGACGACGCAGGTAACACCCTACTAGAACAACGCACACAAAAGGATATTTGGCAGAACCTATACCAATTCCCCCTAGTTGATCGCTTCGAAAATACACCTGCTAATATAGAAACACACTTGCAACAACACTATTCCAACTATACCGTAACCCAACTGGAATGCCTCAATTCAGAGGTGATTATTCACCAATTGTCGCATCAAAAATTACACCTTCACTTTTGGTTGGTGAAAACACCAACACTCACTGGGAATACTGTTCGTTGGGGTGAATTAAATAAATTTGGTTTTCCGATTGTAATTCATAACTTTATTCAATCCTTAACCGTATAATTTTTGCACTTATGAATGGCACACTAAACAAAGTTATCCTCATTGGTCACCTAGGCGAAAATGTCAAAATACACTATTTTGAGAATGGAAATTGCATTGGGCGTTTTCCTTTGGCAACCAACGAAGTTTACTTCAATAAAACAACCAATGAACGCATTAACTCTACGGAATGGCACAACATTGTAGTTCGAAATAAACAAGCAGAAGTATGTGAAAAATACCTTACCAAAGGGGATCGCATTTATATAGAAGGAAGAATACGAACTAGACAATGGACATCAGAAGAAGGAATACAAAAGCAAATTGTAGAAATTATCGTAACAGAATTCATGTTTCTTGACACTAAAAAAGACAGCAACAGAACCGTTACACCAGAAGAAATTGAACGCAAAAAGGCAATCGACAACTTCTCCATTCCGGGAGAAAACAACGATGACAATTTGCCTTTTTAATCGGATAAGTAAATAAACCCTATGTTTCACAAAACATCCGCGCGATACAGCGCTGCCTTTTTAGGATTACTACTAGCACTTGGTTCTTGCAAAAAAGAAACCACACCCAAACCCAATGCTTATTTAGCACTGAACTATCCAAAACAAGAATATAAAACCTACGAAAACTCATACCATCATTTCACTTTTGACCTGAATAAAAATGCTACAGCCAAAGAATTGAAATCAACGGCATTTGAAATTCACTATCCCGAAATGAAAGCGACCATCTTTATGAACTATAAAACGGTTGACAACAACCTCGATGTTCTATTGAAAGATGCACAAAAGTTAACTTACGAACACTTCATCAAAGCAGATGAAATTATTGAACAGCCGTTTCTCAATGAAAAAGACCGAGTTTTCGGTATGTTTTATCACGTTGGAGGAAATGCGGCAACAAATGTACAGTTCTACGCTACAGATAGCGTCAAGAACTTCGTAGTCGCTTCCCTATACTTTTATGCCAAGCCCAATTTCGACTCTATTCTTCCTGCTAGTCATTATATCCAACAGGATATGCGACAAATGCTTGAATCGCTAAAATGGGAGAAAGCTGCAAAAGACAACTAATAAAAACCACATAAAAAAAGGCCTTCGACAACCGAAAGCCTTTTTTTATTGCATCCTATTAAAGGTTTTTTACTTCTAAATTCTCTACTTTGTAAATGCCATTTGCAATTTTTTGAACCGTATTGGTAATCGATTCTCCATTTTGTTTGGCATCGTCAAAGATCACTTTAGCTGTTTTGGTGTCAAAGTCAACCACTGCCTCTTTTACACCTGGCAATCCCGCTAGCTTACCCTCAATCATTTTTGCACAGCCTAAAGCACATGTCATTCCTTCAACCTGAAATGTAGCTTGTTCCATCGCACCTGCTACTTCATTCGATTCAGTTGTACTTACTTGCCCCACTGCTTCTACTTGCTCTTTCGCTTGTTCATCAGCTTGCTTTGTTTCTCCTTTACAACCTACTAAAAAGATTCCGCCTACTAAGGCAACTAATCCTAGCTTTACTATTTTCATCTTCTCCTTGTTAACTAATTGATTTATACAATGCTTTTGTCCTACAAAAATACAAAAAAAGTACATGCTCTTCCCTTTATCATTCAGTCTTTTTATTTTGAGAATCAATCACAAGGGTCGACGCAAAAAAAAAGTCGCTATTCATTTAGAATAGCGACTTCATAAAAAGAATTATAATTAATTTTAAAAAAGATTATTTAAAATCTGCATCCGAAACTCCTTCGTTAACTTTGATTTCCTTCACTTTCATTTCAATTTCAATTCCCACATTCATCGACTGAACAAAAGGAAATTTAATTCCATTCACCTCTTTATAGTCTGAATAGTTCACAACTTGTTGCATTTTTTGTCCCATTTGCTCCAATTCTTGAACAGCAGCGACTTTCAATCCTGTAGTTGTATCGTAATACGTTGTGGTATTACCTGCTTTTACTCCGTATGCATCTACTCCATTGATGGATTCAATTCCCGTTAATACTGCCGCTGCATCTACTTTTAATTCAGCAAATGGCGTTGCCTCAGCTTGAGCTTCTTTCAAGTCATCTCCTGTAACATCTGTTTTTTGACCTTGAATGATGGTATATCCCATTTTTGGTGTAATCACCTGCTTAGACATTACCGTACCCATCATTTTTTGTTCTGAAGACAAATATCCGTCTTTCACTTTATTTACCATTTCCAACTTCATACCTTGTACTTCAGCCTCGCTAGTAATTAAAAGTGATTTCACAGCCTTTACTTTATCCGCTCCACCAATAGCCTTAATGTAAGCTGCCAAGACTGTTTCTACGGTTACACCTGCTGCTACTTCTTTTTTGAATACAGGCTTTTCAACTGCATTTGCTTCTTTGTCATAGAAGAACATCGGTTTATTCAATCCTTCTAATCCAGCAACAACATCTGCTCCTTTTCCAACAATTACAATACGCATATTCTCATTTAAGAAGTACTTTTGCGCTGCTTTTTGAATATCTGCTGCTGTTACAGCATTAATGCGTTTGATGTAATTCTCGTAAAAATCAGCAGGCAAATTGTGTAGCTCTTTATTTAAAGCATATCGAGCTACTGTTTCTGGTTTTTGAATTTGCATCACGAAGTTCCCGATGTATTTGGCTTTAGCCATTTTCAATTCCTCATCCTTTACTAAGGTTGTACGCATCAATTCAATTTCCTTGATAAATTCTGTTACAGCACTATCCGTTACGACGTTACGCACTGATGCACTCGCTCTGAATTTACCAGGGTATTTACGCGCAACACTAATAGATGAATACGCACCATATGTCCATCCATGTGCTTCGCGTAGGTTTAAGAACAAGCGTCCTTCACCACCTCCGCCTAAGATTTGATTCGCTAAAATTGCAGCAAAATAATCGTCACTGGTCATTTTTAAATCTACCTCATTGACTAAAGCAATCTCAGACTGTACCGCATTGGGCATGTTGACAAAATCAATTTGCGTTGACGCTACATTTTTGTTGGTAGCTGCTTCTTCAAAAGCGACAGTTGATTTTTTCCAGTTGCTGAATAATGATTTAACTGCCTTTTCTGTTTTTTTGTAATCTACATCACCAACCACTACTAAATAAGCGTTATTTGGTGTGAAATACTTCTCATAATGTGCTTGTACATCTGCTAACGTAACATTCGATACGGTCGCCTCAGTTTCAAATTCTCCTGCCGCAGTGTTCTTTCCATATAACAAAGCATCTTCTACACGACTTGCAACTGCAGAAACGCTCTTCTCACTTGTTTTTAAAGATTCTATTACTTGCGCTTTAGCCTTGTCGAATTCTTCTTGTGTAATTACAGAATTTAAAGCTCCATCGGCTAATAGGCCTAAAATAGTTTCATTGTATTTAGACAATCCACTAGCAAACGCTCCACTAGAGAAAAATCGAATATTTGCTCCTAAGAAATCAATTTCTTCATTGAATTGTTCTTTGGACATTTTTTTTGTTTGATTCCCTAATACTTGAGATAAAATAGAGGATACACCTGCTTTTTCCCCTTCAACAATGGAAGGATTATCTATCGTTAAGGTATAAGATACTTGTGGTAATTTATGATTGGGAACCACTAAAACTTTCAATCCATTTTTTAGGACAAAAGAAGTAGGTTGTCCTACGTGTACCGCTGGTACTGGTCCTGAAACCGGTTGTTTTCTGTCTTGCGCTTGTAGTTGAGCAGCTGCTAAAGCAAAAACTAAACTAGCTGCATATATATATACTTTTTTCATTTTTTCTTTGTCTTGTTTAGCATTAGTTATTCGCTTCCTTCTCTGGAATATAATCTAGAATTAATCGTTGATTTTTATTCAAGTATTTTTTAGCCACCTCACGGATTTCCTCGCGGGTGATGTCTTTGTACAACTCAATATTTGTATTAATTAGATTGGTATCTCCATAAAGCAAGCTATACGTAGCTAAATTATGTGCTAATCCTTCTAAATCAGCATTCTCACTCACGTAGTTATTTTCCAATACGTTTTGTAATTTTTGGAAGTCGCGCTCTGAAATTAATTCTGTTTGTAATTTCTCAATCTCTTTATCAATTTCAGTTACTAAATCAGCGGTTGTAAATCCTTGCATAGGCAAACCAAAGATTAAATAAGCGCCATAATCTTCTTGACTCAAGTTGAATGCCCCAATTTCTAATGCTTTTTTCTGCTCATCAACAATTTTCTTGTACAATCTTGAGCTTTTTCCTCCAGATAAAATAGTAGAAATCATATCTAATACACGTGCATCACGCGTTTTCATTGATGGCGTGCGGTAAGCTTGCACCAACATTGGGATTTGAACGTTTGGATCTTCGTATTCAGCTCTGATTTCATTTGTAATTGGATCTTCCTGAATCGCTACACGTGTAACGGGAGTCCCTTTTTCGATTGTACCAAAGTAATGATCAATCCACGTTTTCGCTTGTTCTTTTTCAAAATCACCTGCCACGACTAACACGGCATTATTCGGAATATAGAATTTTTTATTAAACGCTAAAAACTCCTCTAATGTTGCCGCGTCTAAGTGTTCCATAGAACCAATAGGTGCCCAACGATACGGGTGTTTTTTAAATAAGTTTTCTTTTACTTGAGGTAATAATTGTCCGTAAGGTTGGTTATCCATACGCAAACGCTTTTCTTCTTTTACCACTTCATTTTGGGTATCTACACCAATTTGATTGATAATAGGGTGCATTAAACGCTCTGACTCCATCCACAAAGCTAACTCTAAGTTGTTTGATGGGAACACCTCGTAGTAATACGTTCTGTCATCCGATGTATTGGCATTGTTTTGTCCTCCGTTTGCCGTTACTAGTTTGAACCACTCTCCGCGTTCTATATTTTTTGTTCCTTCAAATAGCAAATGTTCAAAGAAATGTGCAAAGCCCGTGCGCTCAGGATTTTCATCCTTCGCCCCTACGTGATACATGACCGATGTGATAATAACAGGAGCTGATTTATCCTGATGCAAAATAACTTTTAGCCCATTATCTAAAGTGTATTCTTCGAATTCCACTTTTTGAGCTGACGCAGTCATTCCGTAAAATAATGCGCCTAAAATCAAGAGTGATCTTTTCATTTTTTAGTTTTTGAATTTAGTTTATAGCTCTATAAGACGCACGAAGTAGTCTTTTGTTACAGTAGATCTCTTTTTTTTGTGACATTTGTTTTTTTGCGCATAAGCAAACCGCAGAATGAACAAAATCAACTCTTAACCACTAACTATTAACTATTTTTCTTTTAAAAAAGATTTGACCAATTAAAAAAGAATTGTACATTTGCACACTTAAATAAACCTTAATAATTTATTGTTATGTACGCAATCGTAGAGATAGCTGGGCAACAATTCAAAGTTAGCAAAGACCTTAAAGTTTATGTTCACCGTTTGGCAACAGAAGAAGGAGCGACTATCACTTTTGATAAAGTTCTTTTAGTTGATGACAACAATAACATTACTGTAGGCGCCCCAGTTATAGAAGGTGCTTCTGTAGAAGCTAAAGTTTTACAACACCTTAAAGGTGACAAAGTAATCGTTTTCAAAAAGAAAAGAAGAAAAGGTTACAAAAAGAAAAACGGTCACAGACAAGCTTTGACTCAAATCGTAATTGAAGGAATCAACTTCGGTGGAGCAAAGAAAAAAGCGACTAAAAAAGAAACAGCTGAAGCAGCTGAGTAATTAACAATTTAAAATTATAACGTCATGGCTCACAAAAAAGGTGTCGGAAGTTCAAAGAACGGTAGAGAATCAGAATCGAAACGCTTAGGTGTTAAGATTTACGGTGGTCAAGCAGCTATCGCTGGAAACATCCTTGTAAGACAAAGAGGTTCTAAGCATAATCCTGGTGAAAACGTTTATATGGGAAAAGACCATACTTTACATGCTAAAGTTGACGGTGTTGTTAAATTCCAAAAGAAAAAAGACAACAAGTCTTACGTTTCTATCGAACCATTTGAAGCTTAAGAATCTAGGTTATCTGTCTATTCAGATACAATGATTACAAAATAAAAAAAGGTATTGTGAAATTTCACAATACCTTTTTTTTATGGGGTCGAATGTGCTTTGTGCGTTGCTCTTTATCTCACCTAGTTTATAATTGCTTTGGTGTTCGACGAATATTCGCTACGCTACGATTTGTGCGTTGTGCTTTAATTTTTGATGAACCTACCTTTTACAACGATTAATTTTGTTATAAAAAGAAAAAATTAAACAAACCTTGTGAAGGGCTCCGCTCACCAAATCCTCACAAAAAACAAAAAAAACACGCACAATCTCTTATTCGCTATTCTTATTTAGAAAAAATAAAAATAATATTGCACATGTCGTTTTTCTTATTTATTTTTGGTCTAAATTAAATTATAACTAAAAACATAATAATAATCTACTCATGATGAAAGTAACTAAACTCTTATCTGCTTTTGCAATTATGGCGTTATTTGCTGTAGGTACTACTAGCTGTTCTAGTGATGATGACGTAATCAGAAAAGAAGACAACAAAAATGGACAAACTGAAGTTGGTTCAGAATTGCCATTTGAAGGAACTTACGCTTATGCGCATGCTGGAAACCCAATTCCATTTGAGTTTAAAAAGAAATCAATCGCGATGCAAATGTCATTAATGGCAGGAAGCGGTCAAGAAGATGATACCTATAATATCATCAAAATTTACAAAAACAAGGACAACGTATTAAAAGTTGTTTCTAAACATTCAAAAGAGAGTGAGTACAAAGCTTTCTTCTTGCGCAACATCAAAGAGGGAGAGTCATTAGACATTAATATTGATTACTCATTCAAATCTGAAATCGAAGCAATCGAAGCGGTTTTCCCTCCAAGTGGAAACGGAACACCAGACCACGCAAACAACAAATTTAGCTGGTTAAAATTGACTAAATCTGGTGGTGAACAGCCAGTAAAAATCAATTTACCTGTACAAGGAAGATACGTTTTCTCTCAACAAGGACATACCTACTACTACACTTTCGGTAATACAGTAGTGAACTTCAATGATTCTTATGATATGAAAGTGTTACAGCACAACACCAATACCAACAAAATCTTATTAGAAGGTACAGGTGAAAAAGCAGGATCATTCTATGTGGTTCAATTGAAAAATATTACAGAAAACACAGTAGATGTAGCAAGATTAACGTTTGGCGAAGCAGACGCTAAGACAAAAGCTGAAGCTGAATTTGCATTAGCATCAGAATTAACAGGGGCTAGATTTAGTACTTATGAAAAAGTAGGTGCTGATGGTGGTGAAACTACACCAGCATTTGCCGAATTAAACGGTACCTATCTTTCTGCTACAATTGGAAATAACTTAGGATACTATCAGTTCACGGTGGGCGAAAACAACGAAGCATTCTTATTCATGGGAGATTTCACTGGATCAGGTACATTCTCTGAAGGTGGAAAATTAGAATTGAAAAAAGTTTTTGAGGACGAAACGAAAGGACAAATCATTTTCGAAATCACTAACTCTGAAGGATACTACGCAGAAAGAAATGGACAATTCTTAACGTTATATGTTAAAGATTACTCAGATGGGAGAAAAGCAACATTTGCAATTGCAACAAAAGGTGGTGTAACATCTATCTCTACGAGTAAAGGAAACGTTATTGGAATGACATTAGAAGAAGCAAAAGCGCTCGCTGCTCCAGATGCAATGAAAGTATGGGACGGAGGAATGATGGCTTACGCTCACGTTTGGATTCCAACAACTAAAAAAATATAATCGCATTTCCATATTTGTTAAATAATGAAAAAAGGCATTTGAAATTAATTTCAAATGCCTTTTTTTTATTTGGTTACTTTAATGGTGTGATATAATTCTAGTGCTTTACCATCGGTTAACATGGAGACAAAATGACAAATACTCATCAATCGTTCATATAAACTATCACTTTCTACAATATAGCGCTCAGGCAAAAGTTTTAAAATTAATCCATCATAGTGATTGTCTTCCCCATAATAACGGTTATTTGTAGCTGTAATAAAGCGTTCTAAAAGCGTTTCTATCACCTGATACCCTATGATCTCTTTTTCAATTACTTCTTTGCTTTGATAGACGTTATTGATGCTCACCGCTAAGATGTCTTTCATCTGTGCGATATAGGAACATTTTTCAGTTAAAGCAAAAGGGTAATCTCCTGCCAAAATCTTTTCTTCATTTTCGATAAACAAACGCGTCACATCGTCAATTAAACTACCAATGGCCAAAGCCCTTAAATAGCTTACTCGGTCTTCTTTGGAGTTGAGTTGAGAATACTTTTGGGTATTAATGCTATTTTGCACAATCATAATCAAGAATTCTAAGGCGTGTTCTTCGGGAATCCACCCTAGATTAATCCCATCTTCGAAATCAGTAATTGTATAACAAATATCGTCGGCTGCTTCTACCAAATACGCTAGCGGATGGCGATAAAAAGCCGTTTCTACACGATCATCTTTCATGATCATACCCAGTTCAGAGGCTACATCAATAAAGGCTTCTTTGTCTCCCTGGAAAAAACCGTACTTCTTATCTGAGATATCTCGTGTGGGTTTTTTAGGTAAACTCTCTTTTGGATATTTCATAAAAGCACCTAATGTTGCGTAGGAAATACGCAAACCGCCATCAATACCAGGACGAGATTTAGTCAAGATAGAAAAACCATTGGCATTTCCTTCAAAATCAATCAAATCCTGCCATTCTTTTTCGGTCAATTGGTCTTTGAACACCACGCCTTTTCCGCGGCTAAAAAAATCGCCAATCGCCTTTTCTCCTGAATGACCAAATGGAGGATTTCCAATGTCATGTGCTAAGGATGCTGCGGCGACAATCGCACCAAAATCATTTACGGTATAGCCGTATTCTTCTGCTAAAAATGTATATTTCTCTAGTAACTTTGCCCCTACATTGCGTCCAAGTGAACGACCTACTACAGAAACCTCTAAACTATGAGTTAAACGCGTGTGAACAAAATCGGTTTTTGACAAAGGGATCACTTGTGTTTTATCTTGTAAACTGCGAAAAGGCGAGGAGAATATAATACGGTCATAGTCTACTTCAAATCCTATTCGCGTCTGACTTTCATCTAAGCGATTACGTACAAAGGTGTCGCCGTGCTTTTTTAAAGACAGCAACTTTTCCCATTTCATCATAAATTCTATTCTTTTGATTCTTTACTAATTTTCTAATTCTAATTGGCTTGCAATAATATTGTTCTTTACTGTGCGGAAAATATGTGTTTTGGCTTCTGCATAGGAAATATCATACAATCGCTCTACTTGAGCATATTCTTCAGGATAAACAGCTAGCATCTTATCGTAATACTTATCCAAAGCCTCCTTTTCTGGAGCGGTATACTCCAGCTTGACCTCGAATCGACGCACTAATGCCTCATCAATCATTTGGATTTGATTGGTAGCCGCGATTAAAATTGATTTTTGTGGGAGGTTGTCGATTAGCTGTAAAATAGCATTTACCACGCGTTTCATCTCGCTATTATCCTTGTTGTCATAATCGCGAATTTGACCTAAAGAATCAAATTCATCAAAAAACAAAACGGCACTTTCATATTGAATTTCTTTAAATAGACTTTCGATGTTTTTGGCTGTTTCACCAAGTTTAGCGGAAACAATAGTCGCCAAATTCACAACGATCAACTTTTTGTCCAATTGCTTGGCAATTGCTTTTGCTGTCATTGTTTTGCCGCACCCCGTTTTGCCGTATAACAAAATTTTATTACTTACTGGAAGATTGTATTTCGTCAAAATTTCACGAAACTTATACTCCTTTAAGAACGCTTCGATTTCCCTTGCTACTGTTTCGGTAAACATAACGTCTTCCAAACGCGTATCCGTTCTGTCGATATAATACAAAGAACTCATCTCAAAATATGATTTGAACATTATTAACTACAAATATAAGCTAAAAAAAACGTTAGCTTCCCATGAGAAACGCTAAAAAAGCAAGGCAAAATCACCTGCGTTTTTTTCTGATTCCATGCGATTAAAACTTGGGTTTTCGTCCATATTTGTTGGGTAATTCAACTCCTTTCAGCAAAAAAAGCACAAGGAGCACTGGGACATTTAAAAAGGGAATCAGCAGTGTTAGGGCGAATATTCCGTGCCAGCTTACATCGTGTAATCGTCGGGCGGAGCAAATAATCGCAAGGTAAATCAACACCGTCGAGAGAAAAGAGAAAGTATCTTCGAATTCAAAATAAGGTTGCCCTAGATAAACAACTACAAACAGACTACCTAAAAGAGCCATACGCAGGGCGTAATCTTTTCTTGAACTTCGCCCTACTGGTGCTAAAAAACCCCAGCCCCAGGAATAAGGCGCGGTATAATTTGCAAAATCATCGCGATGCTCTTCTGTAAATCTCAGCTGGGTTCCATTGTCTAGTTTAATGACTTTCTTAACTGGTATCGAGCTGTAATTATTGGTGACAGTTAGCTCAAAAAAGAGGTGTTTTGTGCGCATTTCTCTAACGCGATATACAACCTTTCCTTTTAGCTCATCCATATATCCCAAGGGATAGATGCGTATTACATCGGCATTTTTGCATTCCCAAGAAATTTCAAGGATATCTCCTACAAAACAATAGGTTTGATTACAAGAAAACTCGACAATTTCAGGTTGATAAAGATTGGCATAAGAGGTCGTAGATGAGGCATAACCCGTGTTAGTAGCCCTTGACGGTTCTGCTGTAGTGCGAAACAACGTCAAATCATAGGCTTTTCGCGTAACTTCATTACCCAAGGTCTCATATGCCTTAATTACTTCGAAAAGCTTGTGCTGATACGTCGTATTGCCTTGATTCATATCGGGATGATACAACTTAGACAAGCGGCGAAAGGCTTGTTTAATCTCACCCGAAGTAGCCGTGGGTTCAAGCTCTAAAATAGCGTAATAACTAGGCATGCACAATTGTAAATTAAGAAGTGAATTCATAGCCAGATACCGAGGCATTAACAGCATCTAGCAACTGTACAATGTAGAAAAAAAAATTGGCTACCTCACAGGGGATTGCAAAAATATTTTTTTTGCACTAGCCCTGAATAGAGATTTAGTATTAGATATACGATACAGTTGCAATAGGTATACAAAAAAAGACAGAACCTAAATTCTGTCTTTGCATGTTCTATATCGTTCGCTTTTCCTCTACTCTTCGTCAGCCAAGAAAAATTTCATGGATTTCATTGGATAAGCCGTTCTACTCTTTCCACTTGGATTAGCAATAACCGTTTTGATACTAATCATATCCCCCAACTTAAATTGAGCTTCTGTGTATTGATAATCGAGTAAGTATGGTCCACAAAAATAGTTTCCCAATTCGTCCTTTTCAATAATACCTCTAAATATTCCTTTTTTCGTTTCTTTCGACATGGTCTTGTGATTTTAATGGACAAAGATACGTTATTTTGTGTACGGTTTACTATTCATAGTTTGCCTTCTATCTTATACTATCAACCGTAAACTAAAAAGGCAACTCTTTCGAGTTGCCTTTTTGATATTATAGTTCAAAAGCTTTTTTAGGATTGTTATCCAACAATAGTTCTGTTGGGTTTTCTAACGCTTCTTTAACTGCTACTAAGAAACCTACTGACTCACGTCCGTCGATGATACGGTGGTCATATGATAAGGCTACGAACATCATTGGGTGAATTTCAACTTTTCCGTTTACTGCGATTGGGCGCTCAATAATATTGTGCATTCCCAAGATACCAGATTGTGGAGGGTTGATAATAGGCGTTGACAACATTGATCCAAATACACCACCATTTGTGATTGTAAAAGTACCACCTGTCATCTCGTCTACAGTAATTTGTCCATCACGTGCTCTTGTTGCTAAGCGTTTAATTTCAGCTTCAATTCCGCGGAAAGACAATAATTCAGCATTGCGAACAACTGGCACCATTAGACCTTTTGGTCCAGACACTGCGATTGAAATATCACAGAAGTCATATTTAATTTGCTCTTGTCCGTCGATCATTGAATTCACGTCTGGGTATAATTCCAAAGCACGAGTAACAGCTTTTGTAAAGAAAGACATAAAGCCTAATCCAACACCGTGTTTAGCTTTGAAAGCATCTTTGTATTCGCTTCTCAATTTGTTTACGTTCGTCAAGTTAACTTCGTTGAAGGTAGTTAACATAGCTGTTGTGTTTTTAGCTTCTACTAAACGCTCAGCCACTTTACGACGCAACATAGACATTTTTTTACGCTCTTCTCCTCTTGGTCCTCCCGTTGGTGTTCCCATTGAGTGTTTCGCGTTTAAAGCATCTTCTTTTGTGATTCTACCATCTTTTCCTGTTCCAGTAACAGTAGCAGCATCAATGTTTTTTTCATCTAGTATCTTTTTAGCTGCTGGAGAAGCTGTTCCTGTTGCGTAAGTTGCTGCTGCAGGTGCTTGTACAGGCTCTGCTTTTGGCGCTTCTGCTTTTGGTGCTTCAGCTGCAGGCTTAGCCTCAGTAGAAGAACCTCCTGCTGGTTTTGCAGCACTAGTATCGATTAAACAAACTACTTGACCTACAGCCACTGCGTCACCTTCCTCTGCTTTTAAAGTAATGATTCCACTTGCTTCTGCAGGCAATTCTAATGTTGCTTTATCTGAATCAACCTCAGCAATTGCTTGGTCTTTTTCAACATAATCTCCATCTTTTACCAACCAAGTAGCAATTTCAACCTCTGTAATTGATTCACCTGGTGAAGGAACTTTCATTTCTAAGATGCTCATCGTATATTCTTTAATTAAATATTGTTATGTAAAAATACTCTTTTTTTATTATAAGTTCTTATTAAAAACTTTTTCTATTGCATAAGCATAACGCTTTTTAGAGCGCGTTGAACTTCCTGATGCTGGCGCACTGTATGCTTTATTACCTGCATAACGCAATGGTTTTTCATCAAAGTTCATCAACATATAGCCGTAGGCTCCCATGTTTTTTGGTTCTTCTTGTGCCCAAACAAAATCATCTGCATTAGGATACGAAGCGATCACTGCTTTAATTTGCTCTATTGGTAAAGGGAATAATTGTTCGATACGCACAAATGCAATATCATCTCTTCCTAGTTCTTCTCTTTTCGCAACTAGATCGTAGTAGAATTTTCCAGACACAAACACCAACGATTTCACTTTTGCTTTATCTGTAACAGTATCGTCAATCACGTATTGGAATTTACCATCTGCTAATTCACTGATGGTAGACGTTGCCATTGGATGTCTCAATAAACTCTTCGGTGACATCACGATCAACGGTTTTCTAAAGTCTGTTACCATTTGTCTTCTCAACAAGTGGAAGAAGTTTGCTGGTGTTGTACAGTTTGCTACGAACATATTGTGTTCTGCACATAGCTGTAAATAGCGTTCTAAACGAGCGGAAGAGTGTTCTGCCCCTTGGTTTTCATACCCGTGTGGCAACAACATCACTAAACCGTTTTGGCTATTCCATTTATCTTCTGCAGCAGAGATGTATTGGTCTAACATAATCTGAGCTCCGTTTGAGAAATCTCCGAACTGCGCTTCCCAAATAGTTAGGGTATTTGGATTAGTCAAGGCGTATCCATATTCAAATCCAACCACAGCATATTCAGACAATAGGGAATTGTAAATTCTCATTTGTCCTTTTTGGTCTTTCAATTGGTTCAATAAAACGATTAATTCCTCCGTATCTTCTGTTTTAACCACAGCGTGACGGTGAGAGAACGTACCGCGTTCAACGTCTTGTCCAGACATACGCACGTCGTACCCCTCTGAAAGTAGAGACCCATAAGCCAAAAGTTCTCCCATGGCCCAGTCTAACTTATCGTTTTCGAAGAACATGGTTTTGCGATCTCCGATCAGTCTTTTTACTTTACTGATGAATTTTTTATCTTCTGGAAGTGCAGTAATTACCTCAGCGATATCCGTCAACACTTGTTTAGACACTTTTGTATCGTAATCCACAACCATTTCCGTTTCGTCTACCGTTCTGAAATCCTTCCAGTTTTCTTGCATGAACGTTCTGATTTTAACAAATTCATTCTCACGAGAAATTTGTAAATCTTGTTCTAATACATCTTTATATTGTTGTTCTAAATCTTTAACAAAGCTTTCATCCACGATTTTATCTTCTAACAATCGTGCGTTATAGATATTTCTAGCGTTTGGATGCTTAGCAATCAATTTATATAAAAGAGGTTGGGTGAATTTTGGTTCATCTCCCTCGTTGTGTCCATATTTACGGTATCCCACTAAGTCGATAAAAACATCGCGACCAAAAGTCATACGGTATTCTAAAGCGAATAAGAATGCGCGTACCGCAGCTTCAGTATCATCTGCGTTTACGTGTAGCACAGGTGATGCGGTAACTTTCGCAATATCTGTAGAATACGTAGATGAACGACCGTCAGTATAGTTTGTAGTAAATCCAACTTGATTGTTTAGTACAATATGGATAGTTCCTTCTGTTTTATATCCTCTTAACTGAGCCATTTGCACGATTTCATACACAATTCCTTGTCCTGAAATAGCGGCATCACCGTGTAAAGCGATTGGCAATACTTTAGATGGTTGGCTAGCGAATACGGTATCTTGTTTTGCTCTGGCGATTCCTTCAATTACGGCACCAACAGTCTCTAAGTGAGAAGGATTTGGCGCTAGGTTTAGGTGGATATCTTTTCCTGCGCGTGTTTGGCGTGTTGAGCTTAACCCCAAGTGATATTTAACGTCCCCATCGAAGCCTTCTACCGTATCATAATCTTTTCCGTCGAATTCAGAGAATATTTCTTGGGTAGGTTTTTTGAATACGTTTGCTAAAACGTTCAAACGACCACGGTGTGCCATTCCAACAACAATTTCCTCTACGCCTTTTGTAGCAGCTGCTTCGATTAAAAAGTCCATCGCTGGGATTGCAGCTTCTAAACCTTCTAATGAGAAACGCTTTTGACCTACATATTTTGTGTTTAAGAAGTTTTCGAAAGAAACCGCTTCAATTAACTTGTGTAGAATTTCTTTTTTCTCTTCTGCATTAAATTTTGCTTCTGGGATTTCGAAGTGATCTTGGATCCAATTCACTTCTTTTTCGTCTGTAATATATTTAAACTCAATACCTAAAGTAGCGCAGTAAATTTTCTCTAATTGAGCAATAATTTGTGCTAATGTAGCCGTTGGCAATTGTAACACTTTAGCTGCGTCAAACTTTGTATTTAGATCAGCCGCTGATAAACCGAATTTTTCAAGGTTTAAATCAGGATGAACAACTCTTCTCTCTCTAAGCGGGTTGGTCTTGGTCAATAGATGTCCGTAAGTCCTGTACGCGTCAATTAACTTCAGTACAGCTAACTCTTTTGCAATTTGGCTTGTATCAACCGAACTACCTGTATTTGAACTGGTTGTTGGTGATGTTACATACGTTACTTTTTCTACTGTGCCATCATTAAATTCATTTGCAAAATCGAAACCTTGAAAGAAGGCTCTCCAACTTGGTTCTACGCTATCTGGATTTTCTAAATATTGATCATACAAATCTGCAAAAAATGCAGTGTGTGCCGCGTTTAAAAAGGAAAATCTATCCATAATTTTCGTCTAAAGACCTATTGATTAAATATTATATATACAAAAATACAACTCTTTGATTACAAAAGTATAAACTTTTTCTTATTTTTATCTCACAACAATTTCATAAAACAGCTATGAGAAGATTTTATGTCAAAAAAATGGGTATTTTATTCATTTTTTCATTTTTTTTATTGTCCAATTTTTCACTTTTTGCACAACAAAACCGAAATAACTCCGAAAATTACGATTCTGTCAAAAAATGGAGATTTGGCGGCGGGTTCGGATTAGGCTTCGGAAATGGCTATACGGATGTGATGTTAGCCCCAAGTGCACTCTATACCGTCAACCCCTATTTGAGTGTTGGTGTTGGTTTGCAAGGGAGTTATATCAACAGCAAAGACCGCTCTTTTTACTACAGTAGTGTCAAAGAATACCAATCGTGGATTTATGGCGGGAGCTTAATTGCTTTGTCTAACCCGATTCCACAATTACAAATCTCTATTGAACTGGAGCAATTGCGCGTCAACAACACCTATACTTATAAGGAAGACTTACACAAGCTCGATGCCAACTTCTGGAATACTGCCCTATTCTTAGGCGCAGGATACAGCAGTGGCCCCGCAACGGTAGGCATTCGATATAATGTATTGTACCGCGAAAAAGACATGGTGTATGGCAGTGCCTTTATGCCTTTTATCCGCATTTATTTCTAATGTGAATCACTTTGGATAAGATACAAAAAAAGAGCCGATTGTACAAATCGGCTCTTTTTTTTACTTGTATAAGCGTTGTTTCCTTCCTGTTCCTGACAACTTTCAAACGAAAACTAGTCTATATTATTTAACTCCTAGCTTGTGTCTTTGCACCTTGCACCCTTGTCATTTCCTTTGCTAATTTCCTTTGCTATTTTTCTTTGTTGTGATTCATCATCAGAAAAGCCAAACTTCCAAATAGCGGGAAGAACAGCACCATAAAGAAAAACAAAATCTTTTTATTTGTCGGATAAGAGGATTGTCCTACGCGATATAAACTGTAAATCATTAGAAGGATAACTCCAAGGATAAAAACTTGCCAAACAATTATATTCATAGTATCTCTAATTTTGTAACATAAATACAAAAGCAATACCATTTTCCTGGCGAGATGTGATTTATATTAGTCTTCTTTGTTTTGTATAACTTAAAAACTTGCTCTTCTCAAAAGAAAAATAAATAGCGTAATGTTTCAGGTATTAAAGTGAATGTCTAAAGTACACTTTTTGAAACTCGCGTTTCACAATAAGATAGGTCAATTGTTGAAAATAGTTGAAGACATCGCCTTCTTCTATAGCGTGGATGTCTTTTTCTGCTACGTCAATGCGGTAGAGTAGCATGGATAGCTTGGCAGGAGTACGCGAAGCCATACGCTCCAATTCCTCTTGAATTTGATGTACCAATTCAAGAGGAGTTGAAGGTTGGAAGACAATATCCTCATCTACACTCAATCTAAAATCGCGTTGAACTTGTTGGACCAATGGGTCAAATAAGTTTCTTTCTTTTAATTGATCTTCAAGATAAGTTACTGCTACCTCCATAGTATATTACATTTGTCTGTTCATCAATTCTTTGCTAAAAACGCGAAGCAGTTCTTTTTTATCCTCCTCAATGGCTAGGGCGTCAAGAATTTTCAGCGCATCTTCTGTGTATTGTTCGATCAACTGTAAAGAGGCATCTTTCGAACCTGTTTCTATAAATAATTGTTTTACGCGTTCAATTTTATGGTCTTCATTCTCGCATTCCACAGTGGCATAAAAGCGAAGCAATTCCTCTTTTTGTACGGGATTGGCTTTTTCTAAAGCTTTTAAATACAAGAAGGTCTTTTTATTCTCTAGGATATCTCCTCCTATTCGCTTGCCAAAGGTTGCTTCGTCTCCGAATGCATCCAAGTGATCATCTAGCAATTGAAAAGCAATACCCAAATTCAATCCAAAGTTATAGATTTGGTCGCCATTTTCTTCGGATGTTTTGGCAACAATTGCTCCCATCTTTAATGCGGCAGCCACTAAAACAGCTGTTTTGTACTCAATCATTTTGATGTATTGTTCGATTCGCACGTCTCCGCGTTGTTCAAAACAAATATCGTATTGTTGGCCTTCGCATACTTGGATGGCCGTTTTGCTAAACAATTTGGCTAAATCTCTAAACGTGGTTGGTTCATAATGCTCAAAATATTGATAAGCGAGGATTAGCATAGCATCTCCAGAGAGAATCGCCGTATTGACATCCCATTTTTCGTGTACAGTTTGATGTCCTCGGCGCAAAGAAGCATCGTCCATAATATCGTCATGCATCAAGGAAAAGTTGTGAAACAATTCAATGGCGGTAGCCGCATGGATAGCCTTCTTCGGATCTTCATTGAAAACATCAGCTGCCATTAACGTTAAAACAGGTCTAATTTGTTTTCCTCCTAAGGAAAGAATATACGAAATAGGCTCATACAGTTCCTTTGGTTGACCATCTAATTGTATTGAATCAAGATAGGATGCTATCTCTTTTTTATATTTTGCTATTGATTGCATGCTCAAAAAAAATTTTGGTAAAAATACGCGTTTTTTAAAGACTTTTAGTTTATCTGCGCATTTCTACTTTTTGACTGCCGCAAATATCCTAAAAATAGATCAGTAATCCACCAGTTTGCATCCAAAAACAATACCTCAATCACCTCTACCCTCAATTTTTGTTGCAGAACAACTTCTAAATCTCTCAAACTAATGGTAAATCGTCCATTCAATCATCTCCTATATCCTCCCCCTTCTTTTTACATCACTTTTAGATGGAAACTTTCCTTCGAGTTAAAGTTTTCATAAATCAATGGAAACTTTAAAACCAATTCCGTTTCCTATTTATATTTGCCCGACTAAAAAGAGATACATGGAAACTTTAATTTTAGAAAAAGCAACTCAATTGTTTTTGTCTCAAGGATATAAGAGCATCACAATGGATGATATTGCAGCAGAACTGTCGATATCTAAAAAGACAATTTACCAACACTATGCATCAAAACCTGAACTGATAGAAAAGAGTTTGGTCTACATCAACGATAAATTCTTAAAATCACTTGAAGTACTATTTGCACAAAACAAAACGGCTATAGCGGAAATAATCGCGGCCCATAACAATATAAATGAAGTATTTGCGGTTGAAACCTCTGTTTGCTTGTATCAACTGAACAAATACTATCCGAAGATTGCACAGAAGCAAAAGATCATCCACAAGAAAAAATTTGTGGGCATTATTGAGCGCAACTTGGAAAAAGGAATAAAAGAAGGGGTATACCGACCGAATCTAGACGTTGAATTTACGGCACGTTTCCACATTGCTTCTGTAGTTTTAATCGATGATCACGATTATTTTGAACCAGAGGAATATACTCACATGGAATTACACGCCTTGCATCTCGATCATCACATGCGCAGTATCACCACAGAAAAAGGCCTCAAACAATACTTAGAACTCAAACAAAGTATCATCAATGAATAAAACTTTCCTCACCCTATGCAGTCTATTTTTCCTCAGTCAAGGATGGGCACAAACACCTGTATTGACACTAAAAGACGCCTTACACTACGCTTTAGTTCACAAATCGGAAGCTCAACAAGCCTCCTTGGACATTGTCAACAGTGATTACCAAATTCAAGAAGTGAAAGCAAATGCATTGCCACACCTCAATGTGGAGGCGAATATTGCCAACAACGTTAAAATCCAGGAAATGCCTTTAACGCTAGGTGGGCAAACGCAAATGATTCCCTTCAACTTGAAGTGGAACTCCCAAATTACGGCTACTGCTTCTCAAATATTGTTTAATCAGGCAGTTTTCATGGGATTAAAAGCGGCGCGTTCTGCCAAAGAATTCTATGTGATCAACAAGGAGTTGACAGACGAACAAATCATTGAAAAAGTTGCTTCAACGTACTATCAAGTTTTTCAATCTAAAGCGATGCTACAGACTTTAGAGACAACTATTACGAGTACGACACGCATCAAATCGATCATCGAAGATTTGCACAGCAACGGTTTGGCAACACAGATTGATTTGGATCGAACAAAAGTAAGCCTAAGCAATCTAAAAGCAACTAAACAACAGTTAATCAACGCAGTAGAACTACAGCAAAATGCTTTAAAGTTCTTTATGGGAATGGATTTAGACACACCTATTCAGTTGCCTGACAATACCTTTACTATTGATGAAAGCGTAGTATTGGCTGAAAATAAAATTGATCATCGCACGGAAGTATACTTGTTAGAGAAGCAAAAAGAGCTCTTAACCTATAAGCTCAAGTCAATACAGGCAGATTACTATCCTAGCTTATCAGCTTTTGGTACGTTTGGTTATCAAGGTATGGGGGATAAGTTTCCGTGGGGGGCAAAGCCGAATGACGGTGTATTTTGGACGAGTGCATCTGCCGTAGGAATCTCGCTTAAGCTACCTATTTTCAATGGTTTTGAAACAAAATCAAAAGTAAAACAGGCCAAAATAGAGATTGAAAAGCTAGCAATTGAATTGGACGATACCAAACAAGCCTTGCATTTAGACTTTGCAAACGCGCAAAAGTCAATTGAAAATGCACTAATCACGATTAACATTCAGAAAGAAAACGTAGAACTAGCGAAGAGTATTTTGACCAATATGCAGAACAACTATCAACATGGATTGGCTACTTTGACTGATCTACTCAATGCGGAAAATGCTTATACCGAAGCGGAGAATAATTACACAACTTCTCTTCTCGATTTCAAACTAGCTGAAATTCAAATTATTAAATCTCAAGGAGAGCTAAAAACCTTACTAAACTAATTCTTCATCTAATCTCAAACAACCATGAAAAAAATAATAACAGCGTTAGTCCTAGTTGCTTTAATTGGCGGGACCATCTATATACTAGAGCGAAACAAGACTCAGAATGATGCGGAAACAGCTCTTGTTGCCCAGCAGGATGCGACGATAGCTGTACGTGCGGAGCAAGCGAAAGTACAGGTCGTTGACGCTACCTATAAGGCCAATGGAAACTTTGTTCCTTTTCAAGAAGTAACGATTGCAGCGGAAACACCAGGACGCGTAGTACGTCTGTTGGTAGAGGAAGGAGCTAGTGTGCGCAAAGGGCAAACTTTAGCACTTGTCAATAGCGATCAGATCAACGTTCAAATTCGCCATGCAGAAGCGGCTTATGCCACTGCCAAAGCGGATGTTGCCCGTTTTGAAAGTGCCTTTACCACAGGGGGAGTGACCCAACAACAATTGGATCAGGTAAAACTCATGCTCAAAAACGCAGAAGCCAATTTAAAATCAGCACAAATCACCGCTGCTGACGCTAATATTAAAGCACCCATTGACGGTGTTATCAACAAAAAACACGTCGAACAAGGAAGCTTTGTTGCACCAGGCGCCCCTCTTTTCGATCTTGTCAATGTCAATCAGTTAAAACTACGAGTGAACGTAGACGAAAGTCATGTAGCCAATTTAAAGGAAGGAGATCTTATCCCTGTAAAAGCAAGTGTGTTTCCCAATGAAACTTTTGAGGGTAAAGTAACGTTTATCGCACCGAAAGCAGACGCTGCACTAAACTACCCTGTAGATTTATTACTGACCAATGGCAAAGACAAGCAATTGCGTGCGGGAATGTATGGCTCGGCATATTTTGATGCAGATAAAAATCAGGATACACCTCTACTGCTTGTTCCTCGTGATGCCTTTGTAGGTAGTGTAAGTTCCAATTTAATTTATCGCATCATTGATAATAAAGCAGTTGCTACACAAGTGGTATCGGGTAGAAATCTCGGAGATTTTGTTGAAATCCTCGACGGATTAAAAGAAGGAGAGCTTATCATTATCTCCGGACAAATCAACTTAACTGATCAAGCACCTGTATCTATTATTAAATAACATCCTAAAAGAGAGGATTGACATATGAAAATAGCCGAAATATCCATAAAACGTCCGAGTATCATTATTGTACTATTTATTGCATTAATTCTCGGAGGTATTTTTAGTTATAAAAACCTCAGTTACGAGCTTATTCCAAAATTTGAAGTAAACGTAATTACGGTTGCCACCGTATATCCAGGAGCATCTCCTTCGGAAATAGAAAATACGGTCACCAAGAAAATCGAAGATGCAGTTGCTTCCTTGGAAAACGTAAAGAAAGTAGAGGCGTTATCGTTTGAGAGCTTGTCGACGGTCATGATTTACTTGACCTCAGAAGCAAATGTCGACTTATCGCTCAACGATGCTCAGCGCAAGATCAACGCCATTCTCAAAGATTTACCCAAAGACGTTGATCCACCATCTTTACAGAAATACTCACTGAGTGATTTGCCCATCATGACGTTGAGTGTAACGAGTAACCTGACAGAAAAAGAGCTTTACGATTTATTAGACAAGAAAATCCAACCGATTTTTTCACGTGTAGCTGGTGTTGCAAAAGTGGAATTAGTAGGGGGTGAAGAGAGAGAAATTCAAGTTTTACTTGATCCCAAGAAGATTGAAGCATATGGCTTGAGTGTCCCTATGGTACAACAAGCAGTTTTGAGTGCCAACTTAGACTTTCCCACGGGGAGTGTAAAGTCCCAAGACAAGCAAACACTGATTCGCTTAGCAGGGAAGTACAAAGACATTGAAGAAATGCGAAACTTAGTTATCGCTTCTCAGCAAGGTATTGACATTCGCCTACGCGATATTGCTGACGTACAAGATGGCATTAAAGAAGTAGAGAAAATCGCGCGTTTAAATCAGCAGTCGACCATTTTGATGCAGGTGATTAAACAGTCTGACGCCAATGCGGTGACGGTAAGTGAATTGACGCAAAAAGCTATTGCCGAGGTTGAGCAAAACTATGCGGACATTCAACTGAACATTAAAACGGCCAACGATTCTTCCCAATTTACATTAGAGGCAGCGAATGCCGTTATGTTTGACTTGTTCCTCGCGATTGTATTGGTTGCTTTTGTGATGCTATTTTTCTTGCACAGTTTTAGAAATGCCCTAATTGTAATGGTAGCCATACCGCTATCGTTGGTTGCTACCTTTATCGGTATCTACCTCTTGGGCTATTCCCTAAACTTGTTGAGTTTACTCGCTCTATCCTTAGTGGTTGGGATTTTAGTAGATGACGCTATTGTGGTCATTGAAAACATTCACCGTCATATGGAGATGGGGAAAAACAAGATACGCGCCTCCTATGACGGAGCGAAGGAAATTGGTTTTACCGTAACAGCGATTACCTTGGTCATTGTGGTGGTGTTCTTACCCATTGCCATGTCTTCGGGATTGGTACCAAACATTATCAAGCAATTCTGTGTAACAGTAATTATAGCCACCCTATTGTCATTATTGGTATCCTTTACCATTGTTCCGTGGTTATTCTCTAGATATGGAAAGATTGAGGTGATTCATCCTAGCTCTTTCTTTGGAAGAATATTACATGGATTTGAAAGAGGATTAACCTCTTTTACCCATAGTATTTCAGGTCTATTAGTATGGTCGTTAAAGTCGACCAAAAACACTGTTATTGTGTTGATTGTTGTAGCAGTAGCCTTTTTCGGATCGCTCTTACTTCCCGTTTTTGGTTATGTTGGAGGAGAATTCTTCCCCAAAACGGATAAAGGAGAATTTTTAGTTCAGTTAGAACTAGACAAAGATGCATCGGTACAACAGACCAATCGCATGACGCAAAAGGCAGAGGCTTTTTTGCGCACAAAATCAGAAGTAGTTGATATGATTACTACGGTTGGACAATCATCTGAGGGTTATGGCGGAAGCCAAGCGACGAAGTATAAATCGGAGATTCACGTCATCTTAACGGATAAGAAACAGCGCAGTGAGAGTTCTTTCGTCTATGCTGCAAAATTAAAAAATGAGCTTGCACCCTTGATGGTAGGGGTAAAAGTAAAAACGGTTCCTGTAGGGTTAATTGGTGCAGAAGAAGCGCCTTTAGCACTAACAATTACGGGATCTAACTTAGATGATGCCATGGATTTTGCGATTCAAGCCAAAGCGTTATTGGATCAAATTCCGGGTACGATGGAAACCAAATTAACAACAGAAACAGGAAGTCCTGAGATCAATGTACAAGTAGATCGCGATAAAATGGCGGCACTTGGATTGGACATGTATACCGTAGGGATGACGATGCAAACGGCGTTTAATGGTAATACAGATGGGAAGTATAGAGCAGGTGAATACGAATACGACATCAACATACGCTTTCAGGAATACGCTCGTACAACGATTGACGATGTTAAAACGATCAACTTCAAGAACAACCAAGGACAAGATGTGAAATTAGCGCAATTTGCTACGGTAAATTACAGCTCAGGTCCGTCTATCTTGGAACGAAGAGATAAGAGTCCGTCGGTAACGATCAAATCACAAACGATAGGTCGTTCACCAGGTGCGATTGCCGAAGAGTGGTTGCCTCAATTTGATCAGTTGACACCAAAGCCAGGGGTAAAATATCAATGGACAGGGACCATGGAAGATCAAGAGGAAGGTTTTGGTACTTTGGGAGTTGCTTTATTGGCGGCTATTATTTTGGTTTACTTGGTTATGGTTGCGTTATACGACAGTTTTTCCAAGCCGTTCATTGTTATTTTCTCTGTTCCACTTTCCTTTATTGGTGCTTTACTTGCACTTGCGATCGCGAACATCTCCCTGAATATTTTTACTATTCTAGGTATTATCATGTTAATTGGTTTGGTGTGTAAGAATGCTATTTTACTGGTTGACTTTGCCAACCATCGCGTCGAAGCTGGAGACAGTGTACACGATGCACTTATTGCGGCAAATCACGCGCGTTTACGTCCAATTTTAATGACGACAATCGCCATGGTGATCGGAATGGTGCCTATTGCACTTGCCAGTGGTGCTGGTGCTGAAATGAACAATGGATTAGCCGTTGTAATTATTGGGGGACTACTTTCCTCCCTCCTCTTAACCTTGGTTATTGTACCTATTATCTACTCTATTTTTGATAAAATCGGACAGCGATTTGGCAAAAGAGATAACGTAGATTATCAGGCAGAAATGGAAGCAGACTACGAACCGAATCACAATTTCAGTGATCATCACTAGGAGTTCAATCCTAGAACGAACTAAAATAAACGAAAATAGAGTAGCATATTTTTTCTACTCTATTTTTTTTTCTTAATCTAAAACAACTTTTTTGTGGGTTGGACTTCTTATTTTTATCCCTTTAACTATGTTGTCTTATTGTGAAAAATAATTATATACAATCCTACTCTATTGCTGATATCCTAAACCGATATGAGCGTTTTATTGTAGATAAGCGATTGGCTGTTGTAGAGATTGGGCCAAAACACAGTCAGTATTTTGTGATTGGAAAGCCGTATAAATTCGCCTCCTTCGGATTGATTCTCATCACTTCGGGAGAATGTGAGATTACGGTCAATTTAGAACCAACTAAGGTAAAAAAGAACGATATTCTCGTGGTGTTACCACAGCAGTTTTTTGAGATTATTCAATACACGAAAGACTTCAGCGTACAGGCGTTTTTTGCCAGTGGCGAGTTGTTTTTAGATGCTGGATTTCACTTAAAGTCCAACAATCTCATCCAGTTTTTCTCCTCCCAATATCCCAAGATAATGCCGTTAAACAACTACATCATCAAAGAGATAAAGTACCATTTGAAGCGACTGAACAAATTAGTTTTTGCCCAAGACAATATGTTTACGCATCAACTGATTTTACATCATTTCTCTATACTGATGTATGAGCTAGGTCACTTTTACAACAAGCGGGTTTTGGCAAAAACAGAAAAAAAGACATTGCGAAAAGAAGAATTGACCAAGAATTTCCTCTTACTTGTTTCCACGCATTATAAAAAAGAGAGAAGCGTACAATTTTATGCAGATCACATGTTTATCAGCAGAAAGCACCTGACTAAAATTATTGCGGATGTATTTGGCAAAGCCCCTAAAGATATCATTGTAGAAACCATTATATTGGAGGCCAAAATATTGCTAAAAAATCCCAATAATACCATCACACAAGTGGCCAATGAATTAAATTTTCAGGATGTTGCGCTCTTCAGTAAATTTTTCAAAAACAGCACCGGTGTGTCACCTCGCGAATTTAAGTTAACAAATTAACAATTAGTAAAATTAATTGCGCCTTTTTGACAACTTGTTCCGTTTATTTAACCACTGATATTTTCGCAAAAAAAGCGAGATTTGAGTCTTTTATATGGGGACAACCCCTTTACAAAAGAATTATTTATTATTTGCATATAAGACGCAAAACTAACAAAAATGTTGAGAAACAAACAACACTATGCTCAAATAACAGCCATTGGGGGATATCTACCGAAAAACAAACGCACCAATGCTGATTTAGAACGTTTATCAGACACATCTGACGAATGGATCATGAAAAGAACAGGGATCAAAGAGCGACGTATATTAGAAGATGGACTAGCGACATCAGATATGGCTGTTGAGGCGATAAGAGAGCTGTGCGAAACGTATCAAAAAGACTTGAAGACGATTGATGCCTTATTGGTTGCCACCTCGTCTCCGGATATGCCAATGCCATCAACGGCAAATATCATATGTGATAAATTAAATTTAACCAATGTATGGGCTTTTGATATGAATGCGGCTTGTTCTGGTTTTTTATACGCTTTAGATATGGGAGCTGCTTTAGTGGAGACAGGTCGATACAAGAATGTTGTCATCGTTGGAGCAGACAAAATCAGTTCGTACGTCGATAGCAAAGACCGTTCGACCAATATTTTATTTGGCGATGGCGCTGGGGCAGTATGGCTTGAGCCCTCACGAGAAACTGGGGTGCTAGATGCTTTATTGCTCAGTGATGGCAAGGGAATAGAGTATTTGAATATCAAAGGAGGAGGCTCGCGTTATCCTTATGATGGAGAGCATTGGAATGCCGATCACCGCTACTTAAAGCAAGATGGAAAAGTGGTTTTCAAAAATGCAGTAACGGCGATGAGTCAAGCCTGTCAATCACTTTTGGACAAAAACGGCTTAACTGTAGAGGATGTCAATTGGTTGGTTGCTCATCAAGCCAATAAGCGAATTATAGATGCCGTAGGAAAAGAATTGGGAATTGAGGAAACAAAAGCCTTAAACAATATTACCTATTCCGGCAATACGATTGCAGCTACTATTCCGCTTTGTATTTGGGAGTATAAAAATCAAATTAAAAAAGGCGATTTACTCTTACTAACTGCTTTTGGTGCAGGATTCTCCTGGGGAGCAAGTCTTTTACAATGGAATATCTAACCCTTATATCGAAACAAAGAGGTCTTCCGCAGGAAGACCTCTTTGTTTAAACTATATAAAATCAATAGGTTCAGATTATATTGCACGCCACTTATATTAACTCTTCTGGGAAGTTGACATCCTTCTCTTGGAGATATTGAATTAATTTGCCATGCTTCGTTTGCAAATCAGAAGTACAATCACAGGCAATCGGACAAATTTCAAAAGGAGATATTTCCAAAATCACAGCGATCTCATTTAAAACATCATTTTTTAATTTTGTCTTTCCACTCTCAATATCAGAATATGCCTTTTGTGAAATATTAAGCTTCATAGCTACATATTCCTGAGAAAATCCTAATTCTTTTCTTCTTGAACGCATTTTTTCCGATTGAATTTTACATTTTTGTGTTGGTGTTTGCATAATAAACCTTGAGTTTAATAAATTATCTATCACAAAGGTAACACTTTATTATATTTTAGTTCCATTTTATTAAACTTTATCGTACCTTTGGGTAACATAAACAACAAAATCAATGTCAAGCTTAAAATGAATACGCTGAAAACTGAAATTCAAAAATTCATATATGCTTAACGAAAAACTGCTTTCCCCAAAAGCAGTTTTTTTTGTGTTCAATTTTATCCTTTTACTGTTCACTATCGAACACTCCTTAGCTAAATCAAAAAAATAACTGATTCTTTTTCAACACACTACAACACTATTTTTTTCCTGGCACAACTTTAGTCCTTCATCTGGCAAATTAATTAATCGATGAAAACTAAACTAATCACCTTTTTCATTTTACTGCTTTCTTTTTTAAGCCAAGCACAATCAAAGCTATCTGGATCACTTTTGGATTCAACTCATCAACCCCTTGACTTTGCTGAAGTTCTTTTATTGAATGCACAGAATCAACTGATCCAACACACCTATACAGATGCTGAAGGGACTTTCGTTCTTGATGCCATAGCATCGGATACGTATATATTGCGCATTCAAGTACTAGGCATAAAGCAATACGAAACTACACTGTCTATTCAGGCAGATCATCAATTAGAGCCTATTGTCATCCAAAGTGACCAACAATTAGACGAAATTGTTGTGACGACACAAGCCAAATTAGTGGAGCACAAAATTGACCGTACGGTGTTTAATATAGAACAATCGGTACACGCGAACAACAGCAATGCCAAAGAGGTATTGCGACTTACACCTGGGCTAAAAGTAGATAAAGATCAGGTTGCCCAGATTGGAAAAAGCAGTATGCAGGTCATGGTCAACAATAAACTCCTCCCCCTTACGGGAGAAGATCTGATCAATTACTTGAGCACCATACCGTCAGAAACGATAAAAAAAATAGAGGTTATCACAACGCCCCCAGCCAAATACGAAGCAAGTGGCAATAGTGGATTAATCAATATCGTGCTAAAAGAAGGCAAACACAACGCCTGGAACAATCAAATTAGCACTGGATTTGAAACGGCTGACAAGGCAACCTACAAGTTCAGCAATGTATTCAACTACAGCAAGAACAAAGTATCTCTTGCCGCGTCCATTAACGCCAGCACGGGTTACAACCAAGAAATTGGAAAAATGGATTTACACTACCCTACTGAAACATGGAGAACGGTATTTCGCGAAACGAAGAAAAAAGAGGATTTATCGGGTACGTTCCAATTGGATTACCGAGCAACTCCAGCAACGGGATTTGGGGTTCAATACAGGGGCAATACATACAAACAGGACACAGAGGACAAAAATCAAACACATGTGTATAACCTTGTTGATAACTTAGTTAAAAACATAGAAACGAAGGGAAAATCGACGCCAGATTTCAACAATCACGCAGTCAATTTAAATTTTAATCATTCCTTTGATACAGTGGGAACTAAACTCAACTTAGACTTGGATTACTTTAACTATTCAACACAAAAAAATCGAGTTTTCAACACAAAAACAACAGCTGTTGATAACGTTGTTAACAAAGATCAATATTCTCAAACAGATGGCGATCAAACCATCGATAATTACAGCGCTAAACTGGACGTAGAACAGCCGTTATCTTTTGTCAACCTCAGCTATGGAGCCAAAGTGAGTTATGTACAAACAATCAACAACGCCAATTCGTTTAATACCCATGCAGGATCAACCACAAGAGAAATCATCCAAGCCGATCACTTCGTATACAGGGAGAATATTCAAGCAGCCTATATTAGTGCTTCAAAATCATTTGCTGAGCGATGGGAAGCCCAAGTGGGTTTGCGCTTAGAAAGCACACAAACGGTTGGTGAATCTGCTGCCCATCAATCTAAAGAAAAGACCAGCTATACAGAGCTTTTCCCTAGTGTATATATTCAGTACAAAATGCATGCTGACCACACCTTTTCCCTTACCGCTAACCGCCGCATTAATCGTCCTTCCTTTTGGCAATTAAATCCGTTTAGATGGTATGTGAACGAGTACAACTACGTGACAGGAGATCCCTCGTTAAGACCGACCTTCACCAATGCAATAACCATGGGGTATACCCTAAAAAACAAGCTGTTTATCAACGCTTCTTATTCGAAAGTGAAAGATTTAGCGACGCAATTCGCTACCATTGACAAAGTCAACAATATCCAAATTTTACAACAGGCTAATGTCTTTGATGCGGAAAACTACAACCTAAGCCTTTCACATATTCACGACGCCTGGTACTGGTTGAATGCACAAAACACGGTAAGTGTATTTTACAACAGCACTAAATTAATACTGCCTATTGACCTAAAGACAAGCAATGGTATGGGGTATTACTTCAACTCGAACAATACGATCCATCTAAATGCTGACAAAACGCTTCAGGCCCAAGTAGATTATTTTTATCAATCCAAATTAAAAAACGGAAACTGGAAGCTCAAACCGATGCACGGATTAAACCTGGGAATGAAATACGCCATGTTAGACAAAAAATTAAATCTATCTGCCTATATGCACGATATATTTAGAACTTCCAACTTGAGAGCGGCAGCAACGTCGGATGGCGTTAAGCAAGACTATGACATGTACAGCGACAACCGCTATTTTACTTTGGGGTTGAGCTTCAGCTTTGGAAATTCAAAAATAAAGGTAAGCGAACGTCAAGGGAGCAACAAAGAAATTATCAACAGAAAGTAAATAGCATTGTTTATAACTATGTTAACAAGAGTAAATATAGAGTCGTGTAAAAGGCATTTACAGCTTGTGCATACAAAAGTTATTAACAATTATAAAATAGTGGTAACAAAACCATTACTCTTGCTACTAATGAGAATCAACTCAGTTACAAACAGAAATAACCCTACTTGTTAACAACCTTATCAACACTGTTAATAAGTAGGTTTTAACTCAAACCTTATGAAAAAGAAACTTACACTATTTATGATGTTTTTATGTGGTATTGCCGCGCTACAAGCACAAAATAGCTTAAAGGGAAAAGTACTCAACCAAGAAAATCAGCCCATAGACTTTGCGGAAATACACCTGCTCAAAGGGTCGAATAATCAGCTTGCCCAACAAGGATTTACCTCTGAAACTGGAGACTTTCAACTCACGAATCTACCGTCTGCCACGTACAAGCTCAATATTCATTACTTGGGGCAATTGCTTTACACCAAAGACATTATCCTGGAAAACGATCTAGACTTAGGGGAAATCACAACGGAATCGACTACGCAATTAGGGGAGATTGTCCTTCAAGCGGAAAAGAAACTCGTTGAGCGAAAAGCGGACCGTTTGGTTTTCAATACTGCCAATAGCATTGCATCCCAAGGAATGGATGCGATGGAAGCCTTGACTAATACTCCCCTAATTAAAGTTCAAAACGACAAGATTAGCATTGTTGGCAAAAGCAATGTAACCGTGATGATTGACGATAAAATTGTTCATCTTCAAGGGGATGCTTTAACGAATTACTTAAAGACATTGCGTTCAGACGATATTGAAAAAATCGAAGTCATTACCAATCCCCCTGCAAAATATGAGGCGAGTGGGAATAGCGGTTTGATCAACATTGTATTGAAGAAAAACAAATCGCTAGGCCTATATGGTTCAATCGGCAGTTCATATAGTTACAACAACTTCAATTTTGCCTCAACTAATGCTAGCTTAAACTACCAAAACAAAAAATGGAATATGATGTTGAAAGCAAATGGCAACAAAGGGAAATATGGCAATAAAAACACTTATGCTTACCGAGACGAGAACCGTATCTTAGATGCTTATGGTGATCCAACGGGAGATTATACTGCAGGTGGATTAAACCTAACCACGAATTATCAACTGTCAAAAAACGGAGTAATTGGTGTGACCTATGACTTATCGAAGTACAAAACAGAAACAAAAAACAACAATATTTCGAAGTATATTTCTGTTGCCCAACAAACAACAGATTCTATAATTAACTCATTAACAAAAGTAACTTCTGACAATATATATCACACATTCAATACTTTTTACGATCATAACCTAGACACTTTAGGGAGTAAATTGTCTTTGGGGATTAATTATTTTACCACTGTACCGGAGGAGAAAACGACAATGGATGAGCACAACACTCCGAGTAACTACAAGAGATCGACCTATTTCACCAACGATCTAAACTATCAGATTTGGAGTGCTACAGCAGATCTTATGTTTAAATTACCCTGGGCGGATGTTGAGTTTGGGGGGAAATATTCCAACTACGACAACCGTTCCAAAATCTTGTATTACAACGGAGCGGAAGGGCAATTTGTCTATGACACTACACGCAGCAATCGCTTTAATTATCAGGAAGACAATTATGCGGGATATTTGAGTATACACAAAAAAATAAACGATAAATGGAGTGTAAAAGGAGGTTTGAGATTTGAGCAAACCGAAGTTGAAGGTCATTTAGTAGACACAAATGAGAAATTCAAAAAGTCGTACAACAAATGGTTTCCAACGGCTTATATTTCTTATACCCCCAATGAAAATCACGCGTTTAACCTCAGCTATTCCAAACGTATCAACCGCCCATATTCTAGTATTTTGAATCCTTTCCGCTATTATGCGAATAGCTATTCGTACAACGCTGGAAACCCCGATTTAGACCCTTCCTTTACCGATAATTACGAGTTAAGCTATTTATTTCACGGTGCCCTATCGGTGAGTTTAAACTACTACCATAGCACAAATTCATTTGATCAATATTCTACCATGGAAAACGATGTTTTCATCAGTACGTATTACAACATTCTCAACAATGACACCTATGGATTAAATGTGTCTTACAGTGAAAAAATAACGGGATGGTGGCAAACGAGTACAGGATTAGATGCGTATCTATCAGACGCGTACTACCGCAATAAATTAGCGAATCACGTTGCTCAAAAAGGCATTGGATTCAGCTATTATTCACAAAATACTTTTACAGTAAACCAAGCTAAAACCCTGAGTCTATTTTTAAATTGGTATCATCAAGTGCCACATAAAGAAGACAATACGAGTTATGGAAAGTATCAATCCCTATCAACAGGGGTAAAAGCGAATTTACTCAACAAAAAATTAAATCTAAGTTTGACGTTATCGGACGTATTCAACACGGGTAAATCAAGTGGCACCTCTTATTTCACAGACAATATACAAACCTTCAGCAATACGTGGAACAGCAGAAGATTAACCCTTGCAGCAACTTATACTTTTGGAGATAGTTCAAATAAAAAGAACATCAAAGAAGCCAACTTTGAAGAAAAAAGTAGGAGTAGCAAATAGTTGACTAAGGGCAAAACAAATGTGATTAAAATTCGCTTCAACTGTTAAAGAAAAATTTAACAGAAAAAAACAACTTCAATTGTAACAAACCCAACACAGCCCCTACTAATAAGGAATAATGCAAACAATATTGCGCTGTTTTACTTTAATAAAAAGTATATGTTCAGGAAAGTCTGTTTGACTTATACTCTTCTTCACCGAAACTTATAAGTCTAAACACTTTTATATAAAGTGGCGTGATGACCCATTTTAATTGATTAGTTAGTTAACGTCCCTTGTATGTACATACAAGGGACGTTTGTATTAGAGCCACTGGTGTTCTTGTTTCACGTTGGGTTCATGTAGTTGATTGACCAAGGCGAAGGTACGTGCGTGTAGTAATTCTTTTCTTCCTTCAGGTGTTCGGGTATAAACAATTCTATTTTTCCCTACTCGACGTGACCATTGCTGTGCGAAGTGATTAACGCGAGCCCTATTCACTCCGATACACTCAGGCACTGCATGATAATCTGACTCGCTATCTTGAATTGGCAATAGCGTTTTACGTTCTATGACGTAGCGCGGATTTTCAATTGGCGAAAGTATTTCTTTCATGCAAGAGGCAAAGATATGGCTCTCGCGTAGGGTAGCTCCAGCTAAAGAACAAAAAACACCTCCGCCAAATTCCAAGTTACTCACGATCTGTATGGAGGCTCGAGGGGTAGATAACAAGTCAAAATGACATAAGGTGTTGCACAGTGCTTCGCCAATTTGGTGCACGTCTTGACGGATATCCCCAAACTTGCGATACATCTTATAGTACTTCCATCCCTTCCATCCGAAACGCATGCCCAAGCCCAATATAAATGTTTGAAAAAGCCAATAGCCTAAAGACCACAAGCTCAAACCGTGTAATAAGACGCCTTGACCCAAGCCGATGAGCTGATATACAAAAAATAAAATAGCGGAACAAACAAGGCTAAACAATACAGATACCACGGTTTTATTGGTATAAAATTGTTTGGCTTTTTTGAGTTCTCTTCTTTCTTTAGGGGAGGAATACAACACACGTACTCCCTCAGCTAAATGGCTTCCTTTCTCAATCGCGCTTAACCACTTTTCTTTGATTTCACTTCGTTGTTGAGCGAATAGAAGTGTACGTTTATTTTGGGTTTCTACATCAGTTTGATTGAATTTCTGTTTGAAATTTATCTCTTGTAATCGCCCTACTCCATTAGATATATATACCTTTTCTTTATCATGGCTAGCAGAGATTCCGACAAAAGTTTGGAATCTTTTGTGGATGATGTCCCAATCTTTTCCTCCTTTATCGGCATACTCATCAATACAGGCTAAATGCCAGATATTGGCCGTTTTATTGGGGTCTTTTGGATTAATGCGAAAGGCTCGTCCCCGTACTTGGTTAGAAGTAATATACGCTCCGATTGAACTTGCCATGACTAAAGAATTGATCGCTGGCGCATCCCATCCTTCGCCGAGTAATGCTTTAGTGCCAATTAAAACATGAATTCTCCCCTCCTCTACAAGCTGAGTCACCCAATGTATCACCTGTGCTTTTTGCGCCAAGGTAGGATGCAATGCTACATAGCATTCATCATAAGCTAAAGGAGTATAGGCGAATGAACCGCCTTTTTGCTGCAAAGCCTCCAAACAAGCAAGAGGAATCAATATGACAGAGCCCGTTAGAACAGCAAGTGAACAAGTCTTAAGTTTCTTACGTCTCAGGATTTCAAAAATGGATAAGACTCCTAATTTCGTCAAAATTGTAGGTGGTGCTAGTGTGGTGCTGTAGTATTCTTTTTGAATATAATCCGTCAAGATAGCCTTTCGCAAAGATCCGCCAAGCACTCCAAATTCAAAATCGACAATTTGAGCAATGCTCTCGAGCTTACTCAAACTAGAGAGTAGCGCATCATCTCCCTTATGGTCTTCTACTAGTTGTACTTGTCGATAAGCGATTAATCCACTCTTTTTTAACTCCTGGAGCAATTCTGCTCTAAAAGCCTCGTATCCATCAACTTCTACAAAAAAATCAAGCCCAGAAAAACAATAAAAGTGAAGCATTTTTTCAAACCATACCAAATCCAAAGGGGGCAGTTCATCTTGGGTTAATCCCAACACTTTTAAGTGTATTTTATCAAGGGATTGATCCTGCTCTTTGATGAAAACCAAACAAGCTACATAGGTCGTTAAGTTTTCGTAAATCCAATCTAAATATTCAAGGGGACGCTGTAAAAAAGGGAGTTGTTTTAGGGTTTGTACTAAAACTTCATTATTCTTATAGGTCGTATAGCAATTGAATACATTTGCTTTATGGGCAAGTATTTTCTCTCGTTCAGCTTCAAGAGGCAGACTGTAATAGATTAGGTCTTGATGTGGGCATAAGTCGCCGACCTCTAGTAAAGTAGGTATCGCAATTTCCTCATCTACGGGTCCTGCTAACTCCATATAGCGTTGCCATTCGAAATTTGTAGCTCCATAGGGAGGGGTTGCTGTCAGTCCCACAACAGTTGGATTAAGTTTTTTGTCTAACAAATCCAATGCCTTCCACCACTCTTTACGCAAGTGATGCACCTCATCAACGAGCAGAGTTTGAATACCAGCTTTCTGCAATTTGGCAATAACTTCTTCTGCATGTGCATTGGTATACACTGTGTGTTCTTCGAGCATTACTTCTTCATCGCCTTCTTCGTCCTCGCGCAAATAGTTAAAAGCAGCGTGTAATCCCTGATAAGTAGAAACCGTCAAAAACTTTGGTTGATCCAGATGGGTAGAAATCCAATCTGGAACTTCCTCAACTTGTAAGAATAACGTACAAAAACGATCAATCCACTGATTTTTTACCGCCAACGTAGGTGCTAAGACCAAGGTTGGTTTATTCAGGCGAAGAATTACTTCTAACCCCAAAACAGTCTTACCCGATCCTGGTGGTGCAACCAGGTGTAATTTATCGTCATTCAAATGACTGTCTAGCTGATCTAGTACTTTTTGTTGATAGTCGCGCCACGGATATTTGAACGCAATAGCAGTTGGAAAATGTCTCAATATGTTCGTTATTTCTTCCTTAAAATTAAGCAAGGTTTTTTAGGAAACAAAGCCTTTTAAATGTTTTTACGAACACAGTGTAAAGTCATATTTTTTTCATTATTTTGTAGAACTATCAATATTTGATACGACTAAACTGGCTTTCCCATAATTACAATGACGACAAAAATTCAATTCAAATTAAGTAATGATGTCCTTCTTACTGTTATTCAGATGGTTGAAAAAACAGATGACTATATTGTACGTTCAATAAAGGATGCTTTATTGGTTAGTATAAAAGAAGATCTGATTGCAAAACTGGAAGACAAAGCCAAGAATATTCAGAAGCAAGTTTCAATTTTAGATCACAATAAAAAGCATGCGATCGTTTTGAAGTACCATGAAGCCTATACGATGTATAAGCTTTTGGAGCTTGTATACGAAAAAGAGAAATTCGCAGATCATCCGCATATCAAAAAAATCAAACGCCTTTTGGTAGACCTAGAAAATAAAGTAGAGAGTTTTACTACCGAAAACCAAGCGAATGATACGACGGAAATTAATCCACCAGTTTTAGCGGCATTTCCTAGTTTAGGGGTCAATGAAATCATCATTGAAGAAGCTACTATTTTAGAAACGGAGAGCCTAGATCCCCGTCTCGATGATGCATTAGAAGATGAAAATAATCCAACCTTGGATCCTGCATTGGACATCAACGAGATTATGGTGAAGAACTATTCCATTTTTGATATTTTAGAAGAAGCAGATCCGACTCACCTATCGGTGGAAGAGGACCACAGCCTAGCTATTGAAGTAATAGCGGATGAAACCACATTAGATCCATCACCACCTCAACAAGCGATCGTTGCCGAAGAAATACATGATGATATTGCAGAAGATAGAGTGCAGGACACAACAGAAGAAGTGGTACAAGTAAATGCAGCAGAACCTACAGAAGTAGCAGAACCTTTAGAGAAAGAAGTCGAACCTACAACTCCTAAGCAAGAAGAATCCTTACTTCCTTCTTGGGCACAGCAACCTACTACTCCTATTTTCGACGGTATTGTTACAAAAACTTCCATTTGCATTGAACCCGAGGATAGTTCTACTTGTTCGACGATAGAACCTCAAGAGGAGGAAGAAGAAACACTCAATCTTTTTGAGGGTGATCTACCTCCTATTCAACCTCAAGAAGAGAAGGTGGAAAAAGAAGGAAAAAAAGAAAAAAAGAAAGCAATAAAAGACAATACACAGCAAGGACAAATTAGTCTTTTCTAACTAATAATGAAGAGGATCGTCTACTGGACATCCTCTTTTTTTATGCAGAAATGCAAGAGTCAAGCTCCTGTGTTTCCCTGCATATCAAGGCGTTTAGGTTATTTAATGCATCTGCACTTCGTTCGGATTAGTTTTTTCTAACCTACTAATTATCAAAACTTTTTTTCCTTTTGTCTTATTTTTTTATCTTTGCCCTAGTATTAACGAATAAATAATCGAATGGATATATAAATAAGTATTTCGTTTAGTAATACGAGTTGTTTCCAACTTGTAGGAGCAAACATTTTCTAATGGCATCTATCTTCCATAGATCCGCAATACTTATTTATTATGTGATTTCACATCCAATACCGTGAGTAGTGGTATACGGGCCACAATAGTATATTACTCATTCAATTACATTTGATTATTATGTCTATCGTTATAAAAAATCTATCCTACGAGCATTCGGATAAAACACCTTTATTTGACCACGTTGATTTGGTGCTAAACAAAGGGGAGAAAGCCAATTTAATTGGTGCAAACGGAACAGGTAAAAGTACGCTGTTGAAACTGATTGCAACGACACCACTGTCAGCAATTCAGCTTGGAGGTACTGCTTACTATTTACCTCAGATTAACACCAATCAACTTACTGGACAAACCATAGAAGAGGCCTTACAAACAGCTAAAAAACTGCAGGCTTTGCACCGCATTTTACAGGGTTCAGTAGAGGAACAGGATTATGTCGATCTAGATGATGATTGGCAAATCGAGGAGAATATTGCGCAAGCACTTCAATACTGGCAGATAGAAGGAAAGGATTTAACCCTTCCCATGCATCAACTGAGTGGAGGACAACAGATGCGCGTGTATTTTGCGTGCATTCACATTCACCAACCGGATATCCTTTTATTGGATGAGCCAACGAATCACATTGACCAAGCTACGCGTCAGCTTTTATTTGACTTTTTGGATCAATACAAAGGTACTGTACTCCTGGTAAGTCACGATATCGAACTGTTAAATCGACAATCGCTCACCTTTGAAATTACAACCCATGGGATAAAAGTGTACAAAGGCAATTACGACTTTTATAAAATGCAAAAACAAGAGGAATTATCTTCCCTTCAGCATCGAATTGATACGCTTTCTAAGGATATGCGTCAGGTAAAAACGGAACAACAGAAATTGCTTCAAAAGCAACAGAAAGCAGTAGGCCAACATAAAAAAGCAGAACAAAAAGGGGGATTACCTAAAATTGTTGTCAATACGCTCAAAAATGCGGCAGAGAACAGCAGTGCAAAAAGCACGGAAGTACAAGTAGAGAAACAACAAAAATTACAAAGAGAGCTTTGGGAGTTAAAAGACCAATTAGAACAGGTCAAGCCTTTTCATTTGAACTTCAACTCTTCGAACTTACATCCCAATAAAGTGTTGTTTCAGGTAAAAGAAGTCAACTATCAATATGAAGTGGCAGCAGATTTTATCTGGTCTACTCCCTTGAATCTAGAAATACGAAGTGGAGAACGCCTAGTAATTGAAGGGGCAAATGGCTCTGGGAAATCAACATTATTGCACCTATTAGCAGGAAATCTACAACCTACTACAGGCGTGGTTGAACGATTGACCGCCAATTTTGTTTACTTGGATCAATTTTACGCCCTACTCGACCACCAAAAGACCATACTGGAACAAGCCCAAGTTTTTAACCACAACTTACTGGATGAAGCTAGTTTAAAAAACACCTTATTTCAATATGGTTTTCGACCAGAAAGTTGGACCAAACCAATTGTACAACTAAGTGGTGGGGAATGCTTGCGATTAACCGTTTGTTGTTTGAATCTTTCCCTATCTTCTATTGATGTTCTACTGCTAGATGAACCTAGCAATAATCTAGATATTTTTGGGCTAGAAAGTTTGTATCAAGCACTAAAAACATACCAAGGAACGATTGTACTTGTCTCGCATGATATGAATTTAAGTCAAGCCATTCAACCCAATCGCGTCATTGAAATGTAATTTTATTTGAGGGGAAGTAGCACGAAAATGCTAGTACGAACAAATAGAAAAGCAGACTTACCACACCGCATGTCCTGCTGACGTAGGAAGCCTCGCATCCGTTTATCAACGCTTGTCAAAAACAGGGTAAAAGAAACGTTGGATGCGCTCCTTCTTCCGTCAGGGTGACATCGCGTGTGTAAACGTAGTACTAATAGAAAAGGATAAATAAGAAGTTCTCACATTGAAAAAAATTCCTTCAAAAAGATCTTACTATTCTTCTTCATCTATTCTATTACCTTGTTCAAAAGCGTTCTAAGCTCCTGATACAATTCATCGCCCTTTTGCTCAGCAAAACAGCTACTTCTTCAAGCCATTTTACTAGAGTTTTACCCTCTTTTAATGTTCTTACTTTGGCTATATTGAGGCTACTTACAAACTATTTAATATAGGTTCTTTATCTGATAGTCTCCTTCAGATTTTTTTTCAATCTCACTTATTATCATATTAAAATTCTGATAATATAATGGCTCGCCCGTTTCATCAGAAATTACTAAAAATTCTGATGTGTCAAAAATTGATTCTTTAATTATTACAGTCCAAGTATCGATATTTTCCCCACTGATGCTTTTTTCAACATCTTTATTACTAAAGGATATACTCTCTATATCACTTTCTTTGAAAAAATCTGGATTTAATGATTTTAATATTTTTATTGCTTTAACAAGTATCTCTTCATTAGTATATTTCATATCATCTATTTAATTTTAATTGGCTCTAAATCATATTTTTTTACTCTTAATCTGTTTATAGATGTTAATGCATCATTTAATTCTGCTTTAGTCCATTTGCTTCTATTATTCAATATTTGTTTCCATACATACATCTCTTTATCTAAATCTTTTAAATTTATAGGCTACTTCTCCCACTTCTTCAAAATGTTTTACATGCGACATTTCATGAAATGCTATCAGTTCTGTCGAATTCTTTATCAAAAAAAACTGTTTTGTAGGTGCGTGGAAACCACCAACTTTAGGTGGATTAAACGAGTACATATATCTTATAAAATTATCATATATTTTAAAATTATCTATTGGTTTAAATAATTTTGTAATAGATTTTGAATCTCCTTCCACAATTAACTGAATCCCCTTTTTATTTAAAATACCTCTCAATTTCCTAATTTGAGAGGCTTTTAACACATTACCTCCTAAATTTCCTACTCTACGAGTAGCCATCTAGTCTAAGTCAGATTTTGTTAGATTAGGAATCTCTGTTGAGTTTCTTTCAAACCGCTTACTATTGGTCTTCATCCATTCTATTACCTTGTTCAAAAGCGTTCTAAGCTCCTGATTTGGATTTTAGAATTGTTTAATAGATAATGTAAATTTAGCTTTAGAATTAGTTATTTAAGATAAAAGGACTTATCCCTCTTTCGAGAATAAGCCCTCTTCTTTATCTAATGCATTTTTCCTTCACCTTTTTCCAAATTAGATGCGATCCTTCATTTCCTCAAGATAACGAATACACCGCTGATTTATCTCTTCTAAGAAGATTGATAACTTCCTTTTGAACATTATTTTCAACATAAAAGGGCTGTCTCATTCTATTATGAGACAACCCCTTTTTATCTTATTTAATAACTACTTCTTCATTTTTACAACGCAGCAATCTCCGTTGTATAATTAGTATTCTTATTTCTCGCATCAAAACGCGAAGCAAATTCTTGTGCTTGTTGTTTAAAGTAAACGTATAATTCCTCGAGGTTATAGGTACCACTTTCCTTATAATACGGCAATTGTGGAGAGAGTTGCAATTGTCTTGTTCCACCTTGCTTCATAATTGGCAACATATAGCGTGCAAAATTGTAGCGGTGAATGTCTTCTGCTTCGATATCCCAAGCGGAGATACGTTCAAATATGGACCACGTTTCTGGGTGATTGATTGCATTCATATACGACATCAACAAGCCCATGGAATAGCCAACAGAGCTGTCGTATTGGTCATGTGCTTCGTACTCTTCAATTGCTTTATCGAAGTATTTTTCTGCCCCAGCAGTATCCCCTGCTAACCACGAATAATAGGTTAAGCTACAAAACGTCTGGAACGGCATCGAATAACAAGTCAACTTCTTGTGGATTAGATCTTGTGCTTTTACAATAGCCTCGTCCAATTTTCCTTGAAACAACAATAATTCTACTTCTGTATCTAATTCACAAGCGGAACAATTGGTCATATCATCTACCAACTCACTATTAGCTGCATCGATGTATTTTTTTGCCAAATCATAATCGCGCAAATGAAAAGCTAAGCCAGTCATCACGTTGTTATACGCACGATTACTGAACCCATTTTTTTCCAATCGGCGTTTCAGGTCTTCACCGATTTTTTCAATTTCCTCTAACGGAATTAAAGCACTGCGGTATGCTGAGCAAAACATCCATTTGTACTCCCAAAGGAATTCAGATTCGTCGAAATAATCTTCATTGGCATCGCTTGTATGTAAAATCCATGCAAAAGCTGGAAAACTCTCACTACAACGCGAGGTATTGCGCTCTTGGCGAATTAAGTCCAAACGCAGGTCAAACCCCCAATCGATATCATTGTGTTGATCCGCAAGTTGAATCGCTTCTTTTAGTGCGACAATCTTATCTTCTAAACTTTTTAAACCCTCTACTTTTAAAAGGATTTTTTGGATTTCTAAATTGTAATTCATAGCTGTTTTTTTCTTTTATTCTCGTCTTCCATTCGTTTGATTTCGTCTTGAGCAGCGGTATTTCCGTTTCGGATATCGAAGCGTTGAGCCCATTCATACGCGCTTGCTTTATATGCTTTTGACAGCGCTTGTAAATCATACCACCCTTCTTCTTGATAGAAGGATACGGAAGGCGATAGGGTTAATTGTTTTTTCTCTTTTCGGTCTAAGACGAACATCATATGTCGACTCAACATCAGTTTTAAGTCATCTTCGGCGTCAATATCCCAGCCTGCAATAATTTCATAGTAACTCCACAGACTTTCATCTCCTATTAGGTGTAAAGCATAAATTAAACGCGTTAATCCATAGAGGAGGGAACTGTTTACCTCGGACAATTGAGTAAACTCTTCTTTGGCCTTTTCTAAATATAAAGCAGCGCGATCATCGCCATAGCGCACCATAAAATATCCCATGGAAACATAGGTTTCAAAAGGCAAGGAGAAATCGCGTATTTTTTTGTACTCCATTTGTTGCATTAGATCAACCGCTTGATCAAATTGCCCCAAACGAGAAGCGCTTTCAATTTCATTGTCATACACCACGGCTTCCCCGCAAATTTCGTCTAAAGCTTCTTCTCTTGCTTTGACCACATATGCGGCCCCGAGCTCATAATCACCAAGATGTTGAGCAAAACCCGCCATGGTATAATAGTAGCTTCGTTTAGAAAATTTGAAATGTTCTAACTTTTGTTCCAAATCTGCGGCAATGGCATATACTTGTTCCAAAGGGATATTCACATTCCCATAGGCCGAACAGATCATCCATTCGTATTCTTCCAAAAACTCAGATTCTGATAGTTGTTCGGGATGCAAACGCGCTTGTTCCAACAACCAAGCAAAAGCCAATGGGCTTTCAATACAAGCCGAAGAGCAGCGTTCTTCGCGAATCAACATCATGCGTAAGTCAATTCCCCAACTCAAATCTGCGTGTTTATCTGCCAAGTAAATGGCCTGTTTCAATTGAGCAATACAATGTTTGGAATCAGTGTATTCCTCTTGGATTTGCAGCAGTATTTTTTGTATTTCTAAACGGTGGAGCATCTTAAAATTCAGGTAAAAAATTAGTCATCCCCAAGATCACGAATTGATAAAGGGCATGGTTAAAGATATCCATCTCTTGTTTGTTGATCGTATAACCTCCCAACATCAACGCTTGTACGTATAACACGTTAATTAACGCCTCAAAAAGTTCAGGATCTTTAATCATCAACAGTTTAGCTACCAACTCATTTTGTTGATTAAAACACAAGGTAGGCAGCACTTCTTCTTGTTTTTTAAAATGACCTAAAGCCGCTGCAAAAGGGTTTGAACTCTGAGATAAGTTTTGCATGCTCTTGCTGTTCAATGCCTCTTCATTGGCAATATAGATCGCGGTTGTATCTTGGGGTTCAAAGCGCTTGACTTCTGCTTTACAATACTGTTGTTTTAGAATTTTGTTTGCCTTTTCGATAAATACATCTAGGCTGTCATCAGTAATCGATGCAGCTTCAAAGCTATCTAATACGTCATTAGGCTTGATCAACTCAATAGTTAACACAGGGTTGCTGGCTTTTATATTTTGAATTAAATCAGCCTCATAGCTATAAGCCGCGTTAATCACCAGTTTTTGTTGAGATCCAGCAATACGGCGAATTTGTCTAAAATCATCTAAGGATGGCGTATAGAAAATAGTGCCATAATTCGTACGAATATCCCTGAAGAGCAACATTCCTTGATTGGTTTCAAACGGCAAATAGTCTTCAAATAATTTTAAAATTTCGTTATCGGAAGCGGCTAGTGATTTGATAAACAAATGGTGAATGGAAATGAGGTGTTCTAATTTTTCCAGATTCGAAACAGACAAGAGTTTCAGGTAATCTTTGAAACAAGTTGTCAGTTCTTTTTTTGCCTCCGTTAACAAGGCATTATTCATCAGTGATTCGCGCGATGCCGTAGGTTGTAACCCATTTGAATTGATGATACAACGAACAAACGACGTCCACTCAGGCAATAAATTGGTAGCTTGATCGCATAAATACATGCGTTTCAAAAAGATTTTGTGCTCTTTGGATGTCGATGTATTTACTTTATTGGGTATCACAAAGGCTACGCCTTTGATATCACCTGCTTCTGATGAAATAGGGAATACATCTAGGAATTTTGTTTTAAAAACTTCTTTCCCATAGGCCAATAGTTCCTCTTTGGATGCCTTTGGATTTAACCAAATCGGATTTCCATCAGACAGCACATCAACCACCCCATTTTCTACCAATTTGATTTCAATTGGTAGGGCACTACCGTAAAACAGTACATTTTGTTTGACTTCTTCTTTTTTAAACAGGGATCTCCAATTCTTTTTTGCATGTAGGATCACGCGTGTTCCAACCTCAGGAAGCAAGTCGATCATTTCAACGTCATAGGTACCGTCAGCTCTACCGATCCAACGCACCGATTCTTCCTTATACAAGGAGCGAGATTCCACAATAATTTCTTCAGATACCACTAAACACGACAGCAAACCGATACCAAAGCGACCGATTAGATCTTTTTCTGCTAATTCTCCTCGTTTTGAACTCTGTCCAATAACCGACAAGAACTGGTGCATGTCTTCGAGTGTTAATCCAACGCCATTGTCTTGAAAGATCAACTGATCTTCATCAAAAAACAAAGTTATTTTTCCTTGAAACTGTTCATCAATTCCTTTTCTAACTGTAACGGCATCCACGCCGTTTTGCAATAATTCGCGAATGAATACTGTTGGCGAACTATAAATATGTTCGCTCAACAGTTCAATCATTCCCTTCATATTAACTTGGAACTGATAGTTCTTTTTATTGTCCATTATCTTCTTCTTTTTCTTGGGCCACCAACGATTTTCTGTGCATCTTCATTTCCGTTTTCTGCAGCTTGTTGGTACCAATGTAGCGCCAATTCATCATTTTGCTCTACACCTTCTCCTTTTAAATAACAATTACCTAATTCGTATTGTGCCATTTCATATCCGTTATTCGCAGCTTTTTCTAAATAGCTTACCCCTTCTACGGCTTCTTGTGCAACGCCTTCCCCTTTCACTAGCATAACGCCTACATAAGCGGCAGCTTCCATATTTCCACGATCTGCTACTTCTCTCAAATAATACATCGCTTCTACATAGTCTTTTTCCGTTCCGATTGCGTAGTAGTAACACATTCCCATGCGGAAATAAGCTGCATCATAGCCGCGTTCAACGGCCATTTTATAGAAATGGAATGCTTTTTTCTCATCTCGTTCAACGCCAATGGCAAATTGGTAGCAAATGCCCAATCCTTCTGACACATAGCCACGTTGTTCTGCTGCTTCGTAATAAGGGAAAGCTAAGTCATATGGTTGATCTTCTTCATATCCGTATAAATAGTAATCTCCTAGGGTCAGCATAGCTAGTGCAGATCCGTTTTCATTGGCTTTTTCCAACCAGTATTTGGCTAGATCCAAATCTTTTTCTATGCCATAAGCATAGAGGTAATAAGTTCCTAATTTATATTGTGCGTAGCTGAATCCAATTTCAGCACCTGCAGTCATGTATTCTACAGCTTTTTCGGGACTTTCAGCTCTTCCTCCCATTCCTTCTTCATAGGCTAAAGCTAAGTCGACATTCGCGTCTTGATAGCCGTATTCGAGGGCTTTTTCAAAGAGCTCAAACGCTAATTCACGATTTTCAGGACCTCCAATTCCGTAGCGGTTGCAACGAGCAAATTGATAGATACCTTCAGCAAAATCTGCATGGGCAGCCATTTCAAAGTAGGATCTTGCTTTTTCAAGATCCGCTTCGCCCAATAAACCATCTTCATACATATACCCCAAGCGAACTGCCGCATAGGGATAGTTGTTTTCAATTGCCTCTAAATAGTATTGTTCTGCTTTTGCTGGATTTTCTTCGAGTCCAAACCCGCGCTCTAACATCATCGCTAACTCTACCTTACAGTAGTTGGAATTATAAAGCTCAATGCCTTTTTCATAGTAGGCAATAGCTTTGTCCAAATCTGGGTTTTCGTGGTAACGATAGTATCGTCCTGCGTATTCAATTCCCAATCCGCTGTTGCGTTCTGCAGCGATTTCGTAGTATTCAATGCATTTGTTGTACTCTTCTTCTGAACCAAATTCACCAAACTGATAGCCATATCCTAAGCGATAAGGAGCATAGTCATCCCCTAATTCCATCGCTTGACGTAAGAGTGCTTGAGCGCCCTCTACATCGCGTGCTATCTCTTGATGTTCCAATAAAGCCACTGCTTTTTCGTTCATCGCACGTGTCGATTTTGCTTCAATTGCACGGTCTAAATACGCTAATCCTTGTTCGATGTTTTTGTAGTCGTTGTGGTATAAATACAAAATAGCCAGTTCTAACAAAGCTTCATTTGAACCGTATAAAGCCGCTTTTTCCAGCGATTGTATCGCTTTTTCAAACTGAGGTTCACTTTGATCTGCTGGGTATAAATAATAGTATCCTTGGACAAAACCAGCATATGCAATGCCGTGTTCAAATCCAACTTGTAAATAGGGAAATCCTTGTTCAATCTCATATCCTAGCGGAGCAAAACGCGTGTTGCAAATCATTAAGCCCATCATATAGTTACAATATCCGCTGTTGTGCTGAATACCTTCTAAAAAGGTTTCCACTGCTTTTTCATCTTGCCCTTCGCGCAAATAATAATCGGCTAAAACGTAGAGTCCACGTTTTTCCAGGTGAATTAAATCGTGGAATTTATCCAATACGGCTTTTCCTTCTTCAGGTGATTCGCAAGCGCGAAACTCGATATTTAGTGCAAATAAAGGACCGACGCGATTACCCGGTCCATAGGATGAATGAATGAGCTCCAATCCTTTTGCTGCATCTTGTTCAAAACCTAAATTTCCGTAATATACGTTGTACCCCATAAAGGCTTTAGCAGTAAGATCTCCCGTTTCAAATCCTTGTTTCAAATAGGCAGCTGCCTTCTCATCGTCTTTAAACCCGTAACGGGCATTCATGTATAGCTCATGCATAAAGGTGTACGCCTTTGCATATCCTTTATCGATAAACAACTGATTTAACAACACCACATCGTCAAACCAAAGCGCATAATCCTTGTCATTCAGGTAAAAACTACTGCGCTCGCGGTTTGATTCTTCGTTAATTTGCTCGTACAGTTCCTGAAATACTGCGCCTTCTTTTCCTGTTTGCAAGGCTAGCATACACAAAGCATGCGCTTTAAACCAGTCAACTGGATCTGAATAATCATTGGTTGCTAAATACGCTTGTGCAGCTCCACTTAAACTTTCTTGCCCATTAGCAAACTCACTGATATAGCTTAAGTATTTCACATTAAACTCGCCCATAATTTTTTTCTTTTTCAAATAAAACAATTTTTCTTGATTACTGGACCCAATCCAGCCAACAACAAATTTATGAAACGCAGACGACATAATTTGTTAATTCTATAAAAGTGTGCAACGGAAAAGTTAATTTCCCCAATGTTAGGGATACAAAATAAATAAAACACAACCTACTGACTGTAAGAAGCATACATTCGAAAGAAAAAAAAGCAAAAAGGGTATAGAAGGTTAGTGGTGTAAATATTTTTTATTCACACGGGAGGAAGCAATGTAAGAAGCAATAAATCCAAGAATAAAAATAGAGAAAAATACGACGAATACATCGCTAATATTAAACTCAACGGGATAAGCGAATCCCGGGCGGATTAAGATCAATCCAAAATGTTCTTGAATCAACACGCAAATAATGCCGAGTAGAATACCTAATAGACCACCAACAGTACTAATAATAAGGCCTTGCAACAAGAAGATGCGTTTGAGTTGCTTTAGGGAAACGCCTAAATCATTTAAGGTTTTGATGTTTGTTTTCTTTTCTAGGATGATCATGAGTAAGGCCCCAACTAGGTTGAACAAGGCAATGATCACCACCAATAAAAAGATAAAATACACCACTGCATTTTCCGTGTTCAACATGCGATACAAACTATCGTTTAGCTGAATGCGGTTTTTTAACACCACGCTATCTCCCATGACCTCTTGAATAAAGGTAATCGCTTCTTTTTCACTCACCCCTTTATTGAGGGCAAATTCCAAATTGGTGTATTCATTTTCAGAAAGGCTGAGTAAGTGTTGTGCTAATTTAATATCGCAAAATACGTATTTGCTATCCAGTTCTTCATTGCGAAGGGAATAGATTCCAACAGGATGCAAATAGGTGTTTAAAAAGGCATCTTCTGGATTACTGACTACACCAGAACCCGGTTTGATCGATAGCGCTTGTAGGTTATGTTCTACATCGAATAACCCCATGGACAATAAATACGCCATGCCTAAGCCTACAACAACTTCATCCGTGTCTGCTTCAATCCAGTTGCCCAACTCTATTTTTTCAGGAAATTGGCTGACTTTTGGAAAATCAGCATCGACGCCTTTGAGTATAGCAACGGTTTGCTTTTCATCATAGGTAAAAAGCAACCGATCCTCTACTACACGAGCAACCCCCGAAAATAAAGGGGATTGACTCAATTTTTCGTATTGAGCCTGGTCCACAACGAAGTTTTTTCCCTGTTTACTAAACGCTTTTAGCTCCGGATCTAACTCATTGGTGAACGACAAACTAAACGAACGAAGACCACTAAACACAGCTAGCACAATTAACATCGCCATAGCACTCACCACAATACCTACAGAAGCTATTGCAGTAATGACGTTAATTGCTTTGCTCTTGCTTTTGCTAAAAGCGTAGCGTTTGGCTATGTAAAATGATATCTTCAACGTTTTACTTTTTCTTTCTCTTTGCCAATAAATCTGGATTGGCAATTGGGTTTTCGTCTCCTTTTAATGCTTTGTCAATTTGATCGATATACTCTAAGCTATCGTCTACATAAAACAGCAAATCAGGTACTTTTCTCATTTGATTTTTCACTCGTTGTGCAAGGTCGTGTTTGATTAGTGGCGCATTCGATTGAATAGCCTTCAACAACTCTCCACCGCGCTCAGCAGGGAAAATGCTCAAAAACACTTTTGCAATTGATAAATCTGAGGTAATGTGTACTTTAGAAACTGAAATAATCAAATTGCTTATTCCGTTCTTGCGCACTTCTCCTTGTAATATATCTACTAGGTCACCTTGCAGAAGTGCTCCCATCTTCTTTTGTCTATTTGTCTCCATGTTGCAAAAATACAATTTTTTGGATAGGATTTTTTTTATATTTTCACAAGAATGCGCTTCTGTTCTTTCCTAATCTTCAAGATGATACACAAGCTAATCTTAAAAGTGAACTTCTATCTAGTGTAAGGTATCACCGTCGGGACATGGAAACCTACAAATGCTGTGGAACAAATAGCGGCTTTTCAAAAAAGACTGACCAATAAATAAATTGAACAAAGCCCAGTATTTCCCATTAGAAATGTAAAGAGGAAATCACTAATATTTTGTATTTATTTCTTGCAAAAACCAATAATACGCAGTAATATTGCAACCGCTAAACGTCAATTTGACTGGTCCTATAACTCAGCTGGTTAGAGTAGCTGACTCATAATCAGCAAGTCCCTGGTTCGAGCCCAGGTGGGACCACAATCAAAATTTACAGTCAAATCGACCGGTCCTATAACTCAGCTGGTTAGAGTAGCTGACTCATAATCAGCAAGTCCCTGGTTCGAGCCCAGGTGGGACCACAAAAGAACCCCTCATTACCTTGGTAGTGAGGGGTTTATTTTTTTAGGGTTGACAAGAGGAGTAAATAAACAAAATTCTTTAAGACAAGGAGAGATTAGGTTTAAGCATGTAGTTTTTTTGAAATACATTGAGTTATATTACTAGCGATAAAAACTGGGGTATGCGTTTATTCTGATTTCACATAGTAAGCCTATTCTTTTCATCTACTCTTTTTTACCCGAACTGTCCTCTACCTTTTCTTGCGTAACACATGTAGCAAATGCATGAACATGACTAGAACAATCAATCCTCCCATACGCAGTACAGCGAGAACTAGATTAAGAATCATACTAATGCCCAAAACAAGAGTATTAATCCAGGATTTTTTTATCTTTTGCTTCTTCAATTGTTCTAATAAAACACCTGTTTTCAGGTGTGTTTTTTCTATCTCCTCGCTATATTGTGCTGTATTTTTTTCGATGTCGTGCTCAAAGAATATGCCCTCATACCCTCAATTCAATCTCCTGCAGTAAGTTACTCTACTATCCTTTCAATTCCACAGAAAAATATTCCATTAATCTGCTTTGTTGCCATAGACTTACATTATTTTGCATACATATCTGGAGTAACAACGTATTTCGTTACATAAACTCCGTTTTTATCCTTGTAATAGTAATTAAATGTCACCTTGGCATCTCTCATTTCTTTCAGGTCGGGATTCGTTTGAATATTCTCCAAAATACCCGTAAAAAGCGTTGATTCCACGACCTCCATATTGAGTTCTTCTTTTGCATAATTGACAATCGTATAATTGTATTGCAAGGTTTTATTTGGCATCGCCATCGTATTGTCCATTCTCAAATCTTGATCGATATACATCGGACAGTTTTTGTTTATCTCCGAAGCCACTACAGCTAAGGTTTCATCAATATCAAGTGTCGGTCTCAAAAAATATTGGCTTACACCAACAATGAGTAAAACGCCAAAAATAATACCCAGCAATGACGCAAGGGGCATTTTTTTCTTTGGTTTCTCTTTTTCCGTTTGTACAGGTGTTGCTGTTGCTGTTTCGATCTCAATCTTTGGCAGTTGGTATCCACAATTCGAACAATACTTTGATGTATTCACATTTTCTGTATCGCAATTTTGACAAATAATTTTCATCTTTTGTATTTGTTTTAGTTGGTTTTATCGCTGTAAAGTAAAGAAGTATAGGCGCTTCTATCCGTTTTCGTTTTCTACTCTCTTTCTTTGATTGGCAAAGTTAACAAATTCCCAAATCCCATTTTCAAAACCTCCGCTTTTATTCCTCTTTTTGCCTCTACTCCTTCACACCTGAAGTGCACTTCGACCTGTGTCTTCTTTGACTCATACTCCTAGTCCCTACATTAAAATACGGTCTAAAGTGGTATCTAAATAAAACAAAAACAACTGAATAGATTGACTTATAGTTAAATCACGGCCAGTCACGCTGTAAATAAATTGGCAACCAACCTATATAAAAAAAGCCCAACGAATAAAACATCCATTGGGCTTAACATAATATAGTTTGATTGGTTTTTGTGCTATTTTACAAGTTCTCTTTCGCGTAAGAGGGTTTTTTCTTCTTTTTCTACTTTGTATTTTTTTGTCCAAATACAACCATTGTCATATTCATATGCAAATACTTCCTTTTCAATCACAGGACGTCTAGGCGGAGTTCGGTCTTTTTTGCGCTTTCTTTGTTTTGAATAAACAGGCGCTACAATCGTTCTGCTGCTTACCTCAACAACGTTATTACACGAATCATACTTATAGGTAGTCGTGCGAATTTTTTTCTCTCCATCTTCAAAAAAAGTAGTCTTTTCTAGGCGAATAGAACCATTTTCGTTATAGGCTCTTACCGTACTAAATCCGCGTTCATATTCTTCCGAAAACTCGCGAGAAGTAACTAGCATAGGTCTTCCTTTGACAAATTTCGTAAAAGTACGTTCCCCATCATCCACGAGCATCCCTTTGTCATCATAGGTAAAAGTACTTTGATATACCACCTCACGCACTTGGCCGCGGTCGGCATCATACATCAAAACTTCTTGAGATACTTGTCCTTTATCATCGTAGAAAACATCGAATAACTTTCCTAATTCATCTTTATAGTACAAGCGATAGCTCTTAATGCGTCCATCTTTTAATTCGTATTCAATGCGATCATTGGGATACACACTTTCCGGATCTTGTTCAAAAAAATGATCATACTGCTTCCATTGTGGATTTGAATCAATTCGATTGAGTGCCATTTGTGCAAATGCAGCAGTACTCATCGTTAACAATAGTAAGGTAAGAATCGCTGGCTTTTTCATTGATTTTCTAGGGTTTTGTTGTTCATTTTCCTTGAAGGAATACGCAAAGTAGAAAAAAAACTAGCCATTACAAAAAATAAAGCTAACGAATACGAAAAATTAACTTAAAAAGGCGTGTAACAGAACACTCTTATCCACTGAAGGCGTCATTCACAGCAGATCCACATGGAGTATACCCTCCTTTACACCAAGCATAAGTTGGAGTAACAAAGGCCTGCGACGCCCTACATTCAGTTCTAAAGTCTGTTTCTCATTATTCGCATAGCACATACTTGTTTCCATATGAAAGTCGATGATTGCATTAGTAAAGACATAGCGCACGTTTATATCTCCATTTTTTTGTTGACCTAGCCAATAAAACTCGATAATACTCCCTGGTTTTTGGGCGCTATACTCTTCAAAATAACTTTTAACTTCAAGAAACACTTCCCCTTGGCTTGCGTTTGCCATACGAACAGAATCAATAGTTGTACCGGTAGTAAACACTTGTATTTGATCGCCTTGGGTTTGTGCATGAAGTGAAAAAGGCAAGCAACAGAGCAAAAGCAAACCGATAACAAATCGCAATCTATCACAAAAAAAAGCAAAATTTAAACTTCGGCACAGATCTTGCATATAATCACATATGTAATTAATTATCATAAAAAAAACAAAAATACGCAACAAATAAAAAACAAAAAAAGTCGGATACAATAGAAATCGACGAAATATTTATACAAATCAACTAAGCGAACATACCAAAAGAGTATAATTAACGTTTATTTTAAAGGAGATTACTTAGGATTTCAAAGGCAAAAAGCAGGAGAAAACAAAAAAAAGACATAAACGTTAGTATAATTCATATTTTAAAAAAATTTAACTAATTTTAATAAACATATGTTTAATTTTGTGGGCAATACTATTTCCCCCAAAATGAGCACAAAAGACAGGGTAGCATTCCTATCCAAAACTTTTGATAAATCAACTACCGTAGTATAGAAAAGGACAGATTAGAACACCTTGTGCTTTACTTTATTTAACTATACTTCAGGAGGAAAAAGATTATTTTATATTAAATTTGCAATTGAAAGAAATTAAAGAAAAAGATGAAAAAGATTATCTCATTATCCATCCTTTTGTTGACGATGTCTGCGACTTACGCACAGAGAAAACCTGTGATTATGACAGCTAATGACATTGTTGTATACAAAGACTTAGAAACGATTCTGGAACATAAAGCTGAATTGGGTCTAAGTCATAAACAAGAAGCTTCTTTTGTCGTGAAAAACGAATACATCAAAAGAGATCTTCAAGCGTTAAACGACAGAACTGATATGTTGCCCGTTGAGAAAAATGAAACGGCAAAAAAGGTGAAAGAGTCATACGCTTTATTCATTCAACGCACACTGACCAAAGATCAAATGGATCTATGGGCACAGAAAAAAGTAGAATACGACTTAGCCAATAAACAAGACAATGGCTATAAGGCTGATCTAAAAGAGTTAGATGCTGTTTATAAAGCAGAACAAAAAGAGATCTACAGAAAGTACGGCATGGACAGAAAAATATACGCTGCCCAAAAAACGGCGCTTCGCAAAAAATACGATACCGATCGCCTTAACTTAGCGCAGTACTACAATGTAACTAAAGAGGAAAACGACGTAATGTCGCTAGAAGAAATCGCAAACTTGGTGAAAGAATTTGACGATTACTACAATGGAGAAAATGAGACGAATCCTTTAAAATACTTAAATATTAGGGAAGCTTCTTCAAATGAGGTAGAAGTAGAGCAAGAAAACTATTCAGAAGAAAACTATACAGAAGAGAGCGAAACGGAATAAAAAATTACTTTATACTAAACAGCAGTAAACTAACCCTTACTGCTGTTTTTGTGTTTTTAGCCCTCATCTGTTTGGATAGGGATGTCTTTTCCCTTTTGCTTTTAGAAAGACAATCAGCGATATAAATAGAAACCCAACAAAAACAAAAAGTAAAAATACCATTTAAAATGTCCGAATTACACCAAAATACAGCATTTTAAAACCGTTGCAATTCAGTATTTTTACTTTACTTTGCATAAAAATTATCTTATGTCATACATATCAAGAGTTCTCAGTGGAAAATGCCCAAACTGTGGCAAAGAAGATTTATTCTATGATAAGGGAAATCCCATCACCATGCGCATGCCAAAAATGACGAAAGAATGTTCACATTGTCATTATAATTTCCATAGGGAAACTGGTTTTTACTTTGGAGGGATGTATGTAAGCTATGGACTTACTGTTGCCCAGATGTGTGCAGTAATGGTATTGAGATTAATCATCAATGCGTTATTTGACACGCAGATTACTCTGCTTCAAACCTTTATCGCTATTGTAGTTGTAATATTTTTATCATGGACATTTAACTACCGATTATCGCGCATAATTTGGTTAAATATATTTTATAAAAAAGAATAGTTTCTTTCAAAAAGTTAATTATCTTTGCACCACTTGAAACAAAAACGGGTGTAGTTCAAGGGTAGAATAGCGGTCTCCAAAACCGTTGATGGGGGTTCGAATCCCTCCACCCGTGCGAAAAAAAAAGTCCTTACAACTTGTAAGGACTTTTTTTTTTACTTTCAACTGCAAACCAATTATTGATAACGTTTAAAAAATTCTTTTGGCGTTTCGCCTACGCGTTTTTTAAATAACTTAGAGAAATACGAATAATCGTCATAGCCTAACATGGAGGCAATATCGTTGAGCGGATAGTCCGTATAAATCATCATGCGCTTAGCTTCTAGGACAACGCGATCCAAAATGATATCTGTCGTTGTTTGATTGACCATTGTCTTGCAGACGCGATTCAAATGCTTTTGCGTCATATTCATCCAGCCCGCATACACTGCAGCAGATTTTTCTTCTGCAAAGTGTTGTTCAATCAATTCTTCGAACAGCTGCAGATGCGTGGCATATAAATTATTATGGATGGTCTTAAACGTTTCCCCTTGAAGGAGAATGCGATTCGTTTCAATATAGAACAGCAAGGTCAAGCTCACCAATTGCTGGTTGCGTTTCCACTGCTCTTGTTGAACTTCCTCCACCATGCGATGGAGAACAAAAGCCAAAATCTGTGTATCTGCCTCGGTCAAACACACCCGATTGGGATAAAAAGCCGAACGGAAAACAGGATAATCGCGTAGCGATTCCTTCAACATATACAAGTCTAAAAAGTTCTGGGTGTGAAAGAAGATATATCCTTCAATATCGTCTGACAACTCCCAGCTATGTGTTTGCCCTGGCGCCAACATAAAGGCCGTCCCAGGTTTTACCTCATAACGGTTGAAGTCAATCTCGTGAATGCCCTCCCCTTTTGTAAACAGCACACCTACATAGAAGTTGTGCTTATGAGGTCGTTCAATATGACTGTGATTGTCAATCAAATGTTGGGATAGCCGATTGGCATAAAAATCCGTTTGCAGATTATTATGTGTGATATCGTTAATTTGTAAGATTGCTATTTCGTCCATGTTCTTCCCCTTTTCAAACAAAAGTAAAAAGAAATTCTACCAAGCCCAATATAATTAACTATCTTACAATAACTTTCATTTTAGCAAATAAGAATTGCATAAGCAAATTTTATTTTCAAACTTTGTTACTCAATCTAAAAAAGAATTGCTCCAATGAAAAAAGCAATAATAGCAGGGGGCGTAATTGCCTTAATCACGACTGCATGTTCTCAACAACAGCCGTCACAAAACTTAGAATCACTAGATAAAAAATCAGCGAGAGAAGTTACCTTAAAGACGATTCCTGCTGGAGATAGCATTCACCATATCACGGCTCAAACCATTTGGGCAAACGGACAAGTTGTACTTGAGAGCGTCGATACAATAACCACGGCTAAGAACATTAGCGACTGGGGGGCGAGTCAACCGACGAGTCTTGAGAAAATTCCAATTTACGTAACTGTAGAATAAATATGAAAAAAAGTAGTAAAGCCGTTTCCTTAGTTTTAATCACCGCCACCTTAGCATCATGTTCTAAACCTACAGAAACCAAAGAAGAGCAACAACGTGTATTCATGCGAGCGGACAGTAGTGCACCCTATACAGAGGTTACAGATCAATACCAACAACAACGCAATAGTGGCGGAGGAATGGGTATGGGAAATGCGCTCTTGTGGTATATGGCCTTCCGTCCGATGATGGGTGGTGGAATGGGCTATACTAGTCCAGGAATATCCCCTCAATCCAACGTAGGAACTAATGCAACCAAAGCTGATGCGTACAAAAAACAAACCGCACGCGGTGGTTTTGGCAATACGGCAAAAAGCAGTACCGTTTCTTCTTAATTGTAACACATGCAAATAAAATATGTAACCCCACAATCCAACTGGCAAAACCGATTGGAACAGCATGGATTTGGCTATCACACTGACGAGAACAACATCCCCTACTGGATAGAAGAGTACTACTATAGTATTTCCGAAAACTTTGCGGATGAAGTCTATGCTGCTACTGCAGATTTATGGCAAATGTGCCTGGAGGCCGTTGACTATGTTATTACAAATAAATTATACGATCAATTTCAAATTCCGCTGTTTTTTCACGAACATATCGAGCGCTCATGGGAAAATGATGAGCTGAGTATTTACGGGCGTTTTGACTTTGTTTACGACACTGTTCACCAACAGTTAAAGGTATTGGAATTCAACGCTGACACCCCTACCTCACTCTATGAAACAGGCGTGGTACAATGGCAATGGATGAATACCTATTTTGGTTCTTCTAAAGATCAATTCAATTCCGTACACGATCGCCTCATCGAAACGTGGACAGAGGCCAAAGCACATATGAAGGGCAATACGCTCCACTTTTCCTGTATGCGCGAAACACTAGAGGACCTAACTAATATTGAATACCTCCGCGATTGTGCCATTCAAGCGGGAATTCAAACCAAATTGATCTACATTGACGACATTGGCTGGGACGGAGAAACCTTTACTGACCTCGAAGATGAAGTAATCACCGATATTTTTAAACTATACCCGTGGGAGTGGTTAATTTATGAGCGCTTCGCCCTACACATTCCCAATGATATGGCAGAGGCTCAATGGATTGAACCTTCGTGGAAGATGATTTTGTCCAACAAGGCGATTTTACCTATTCTTTGGAAGTTGTACCCCAATCATCCTTTGTTGTTGGAAGCGTATTTTGACGAGGCAAACGGCATGCAAAATTATGTCAAAAAACCGTTGTTATCCCGTGAAGGCGCCAATGTAACCCTCTATATCGACAACCAAATTGTCGAAGCAACAAAAGGTGACTATGGAGATGAAGGCTACATCTGTCAGGCATTAGCCAATATCCCCAATCAAGGTAAAGGCTATTTTATCATAGGCAGCTGGCTCATCGGACAAGAACCTTGTGGTATTACTTTTAGAGAAAGCGATAAACGCATTACCACGGACAAAAGTAGATTTGTACCTCATATTATTGAATAACATACAAGCCTAATGACTATTTATTAGGCTTTTTTTAATCCATTGTATCCTATGACTCCCGATTTTATATACGACCAAGCCTTCGAAAAAATTGTCTTTGAACCTCATTCGATTTCATTTCGAGAATACGAAAACTGTACATTCATCGAATGCGACTTTAGTGCGTGTTCTTTTCTTTCGACTATATTTATCGATTGTGATTTCAAAAATTGCAATTTCAAACAGGCCGCTATTAATTATGTGGGATTGAGAAATTGCCACTTTCAAACCTGTAATTTCACCCATGTTAACTTTACGATGATTGACCAAACCATTTTTGAGTTCTCCTTTACCGATTGTAATTTGGAGTTTACTTTATTCTATGGTCTAAACTTAAAGAAAACCTCTTTCATCAATTGCAGCCTGATCAGTGCTGATTTTATGGAGGCTGATTTAACACAGGCGATGTTCGACAACTGTAATTTGTATCGCGCGAATTTCACCAAAGCCAAAGCAGAGAAGACCGACTTCTATACCAGTTATGATTTTGACATTGATCCCGATTCGACCAAACTCAAAAATGCTATTTTTTCCAGACACAGTTTGGAAGGCTTGTTGAAAAAGCATCAATTGATTTTAAAATAAAAAACAGAGAACCTCGGTTCTCTATTTTTTTTCGTTAAATCCACGCCTTTTGTTTGAAAACAAAAACAGCTAGTGAAAAAATAAAGCAGGACACAATTCAGATCGAACTGTTTGCTATCAATTTATTTTCCGTGGCTATTTTGACCAATTCAATCATATTTTTAGCCTTGAATTTTTGCAATAAGTTTCGACGGTGCGATTCTACAGTAATAACTGAAATAAATAATCGTTCAGCAATCTCCACAGAGGTATTTCCTATGGCGATTAGTGCTAGTACCTGTTGTTCTCGTTTAGTCAGCCTTGGCAATTCTAAATTGTTAGATGGAGCAGCTAACATAATACGTTGTACTTCTTTGCTTAATGCAATTTCTCCATTAATCGCGCTATCAATACACTGAATAATTTCTTCAGCATCTGCATTTTTTAAGATGTAACCGTTTCCTCCATTTTCCAAAAAACGAAATATAATGCTGCGTTCTGCCTGATTGCTTATCCCGATAACAATGGTCTTAGGCGATTTTTGTTTAATCGCTTTACAGAAGTCCAAGCCACTTCCGTCGTTCAAAACAATATCTAGCAATACTATATGCACTGTATTTTCTTGGATGAAACCTAGTGCAGCCAATCCTTTTGTAAAAGAGAATAGTTGAAATTTATTAGCCTGTTCCAATAGCGATTTCAAGCCTTCTAAAATCATAGGATGGTCATCGATTAGTACCAAATTCAAACATGTCTTGTTATACATAGCATTCAACATTTATAGTGGTTCCTTTTCCTTCTTCCGATAAAATTTCTACGGTTCCATTCAGCAAAGCTGTGCGGTTTTTAATACTATTTATTCCTAATCCATAAGCTACCTTAGTTGTATCAAAGCCAATTCCGTCATCTTCAATCGTCAGGCTTATTGTATTTCCATACTGACTAAGTTGAACAATTACACTAGTCGCCTGTGCGTATTTTAGCACGTTACTGATGCCTTCTTGAACAATACGATACAAGGATAACTGTATCTTAAAAGGAATGTTGTCCCCTACATTGAAAGCTTCGAATTGAATGTACAATTGTTTTTGCGACATGGATTCACAAAGTTCTTTCACAGCAATTTCCAATCCAAGATTTTTCAATGTTTCAGGCATTAGATTCCTGGCAATACGACGCATTTCTACAATAGACTTATCTATTTTTTTCAATAACTCATCCGAATTTTCAGCATTTTCTTGAGAGATTGACATGCGAATGTTCGCGAGCATTCCCCCCATACTATCGTGTAAATCTTGCGCTATTCGTTGGCGTTCTTGTTCTTCGCTTTCTAATATTGCATTTTTTACTGCCAATTTTGCTTCAGTGCTTTTCTCTTTAATTTTCTGTTGATGAATAATTTCATTTTGAAGTAATCGACGTTTATTATTTCGGTAAAAATTAAGCGTAATGAGTGTAATTAATAATAAAATAACAACGCCTGCAAGCGATAAAGCCGTAATTAATCTACTGTTTTTTAAGTTAAGCTGTGCTTCTTCTTCGTTACTTTTAGCTAGCAACAATTCTTTTTCTTTACGCGCTACATCGTATTTTAGTTCTAAATCATTAATTTGTCTCTTAAAATCCTGATCGTGTATTTCTATAGTAAGATCGCTGTACTTTTTTAAATACTCATACGCATGTTCTGTTTTTCCTAAACCTTTATAAGCATCTGAAATAAATTTGTAAACTGACGATTTGTTTGCATCAACTTCAGTCGTAAATGGATCTTTTTCTAATAATAAGCCAATTTGTAAAGCTTCGTTAAAGCGTTTCATTTCTAATAATAAGCCCACCTTGTATATATGTATCTCATGAATATGATAGGTTTTATTTGGACCAGCAGTAAACCTTAAGGCTTTGTCGTAGGAAGCTAATGAAGCATGGTGTTGATTATTTTTTTGAAAGTATAAACCTTCTATTAAATAAAAAATACTCTTTTGATCAGAATCAGGATTGTTTTTGAGAATTTCTCTTGCTTTATCAATATAATCTTTTGCGTTATCCGTTTGGTTAATTATAAGATAACATTCGGCTATACGATTGTACATACTGATCAACCTGTGATTTTGATTTTCTTGAGATAGAAGAAGTTTTTCAGCATTTAAAAAGTAAACAATTGCTTTTTCGTATTGCTCCAAATTCATAAAACCTATTCCCAAACTAATGTTAAGGGTAGCTAGTCTACTGTTGTCTTTAGCTTTTTCGGCATATGGAATAGCTTTATTCAGCGTTATTTCTACAAATTTTTCATCTTCATCTTCAATTTGATGAATTACCGCAATATTATTCCAAATATCAGATTGTGTTTTGTAACCTTCTTCGTTTTTCGAAATTTTATTCAAGAAAGAATCAGCTGTTAAATAGTGCTTTTTGCTTTCTTCCAAATTGCCTCTTGAGTAATAATAGTATCCTTTTTTTGCATGATACATCCCTTTTAAAAACAAGTTACTATGAGCCTTTTTATGGCCTTTTTCTAGATATTCAAAAGTTTTTAACGAGTCTTTAGGCGTCCAATACGTAGCTAAATTAAAGTAAATCGTTGCACGTAAACTATCGTTAGATGCTGTCTCTAACGATTTGTATAAATCTTTAGCATATTGTTCCATATCTAGCGGAAGTTGTGCGTGATTTTCTTGGGAAATTAACCCAAATAAAATAAGAAAAAACAAGGAGAATCTGTGCATCTTAATCTAAAGTTAAATACAAATATCCTAATAAAAAGCATTCCTTTTTTGCTCTCGCAAAAAAACCATGGTAAACCATTAGAAATAAAATCAAGGTTTTCAATGATTGTTACAAATTCTCATTTTGTAGATATTTGATTTTTTATAACCAAACTATTTATAATGAAAAAACTAAACACACAAATTGCATTCTTAGGAATATTATCAGTACTAACATTAGGAACAATAGCTACAAGTTGTAGTAAAAGTGATGATAATGCAGGATATGAACAACCAACAAAGGGCACTATCGATGCTGCTGTAGGCACGTATAAAGGAAAATTGAGATCAAGTCACCTCGATCAATACGAATATTTTGATGCTGTAGTTATTGTTACTAAAGTAGATGACCAACATTTGAAAGTTACACCAAAATCAGGTGAAGCTTATTCTAGCGTTACGCCTAAAACTTTTAAAGTGGAGGGTGGTTATAATAACGGAATTCAGTCTGTTTCTGGTATTCTAGAAGGTTATCTTTGGTATACTGCAGATGTAAAAACCCTTGAAATGGCAACAAATCAACAAGCTGAAACAGAAATTAGTTTTTTATTTGATGGTGTAAAACAATAGATTATATGTTTTTTTAATTCGTAAACATTTATCTTTAGCCTATCAAAAAATTATAAACAAATGAAAAAAACAGCCTTTATTCTTGGGTTATCCGCTTTGATTGTATCATGTAATCAATCAACAAAACAACAGCAAAATAATGCCAGCCCCGCAGTAGAAAGTACTGTCGAAACAAACGATGTTAAAACAGATGAAGTTCTTGATCCTTCTACTGCTTTCAATATTGAAGATATTGCGTTTTCTACTGCCGATATAGGTGATTTTCCTTTTATCAATCTTCCCGAAGGATTAGAAGCTCACAAAGGTGCTATAGACCGAAAATTTGATGTTTGTTTCTTTCCAATCAACGGTGTTATGACTCCTTTTGAAGGCAAAATGTTTAAAGCAAATGTTGGCGCAGTTCGTGGGGAAGAATATTCGCAACGCTATTTCGAAAAAAGTATGGAAGAATATTTGCTTTCAGTTGGAGCGGTTAAGGTTTTTGACGGTGAAATCACCCGAGAAGAATACGACCGTTACAATGAACAAGACCCAAATAAAGGGGGGTCTGGAGACATGGGCTATTGGGATCAAAACATCAAGTTTTTTATTATTCGAAGTCAAGAAAAAGGAAATATCTACATCCAATTCACATCTAATAATGCAGGAGGAAAACTAAATATCGTACAGGAAGAAGCTTTTAAACAAACCATTACTAAAGTCACTGCCGAGGAAATTGCGAAAGATTTGAACGAAAAAGGAAAATCAGTTTTATATCTCAACTTTGATGTTGATAAATCTACTATTACTGCCGAAGGACAGCAAGTGGTAACACAAATTGCAGAAGCGCTTCAAAAAGATAAAAATTTAAATATTTCAATCGAAGGACATACAGATAATACAGGCGATGCGTCACACAATAAAAAGCTATCAAACGACCGTGCAACTGCTGTAATGAATAACCTTGTTTCTACTGGTATTGAAAAAGCTCGATTAACTGCGAAAGGTTTCGGGTCGGAAAAACCATTAGTTATGAACGATTCAGATGAAAATAAAGCTAAAAATCGTCGGGTTGAATTAGTAAAAGTTAATCACTAATAAAAACTGTTGCTTGAAAATAAGAGGACAGCTTTTTTTAATACATCAAAAATGAAAAAAAACATCATAAGTAGTTTGTTATCAGCATTTATTTTGTTTAGCTGTAACTCTTCAAACGAAGACAGAGCAACAGATAACAACAGTGAAATTACTAACACTCCTTTTACAGAAGGTTCTATCGAAATGGGAATCTATAGTAATAATATTGATCTTGGAAAACTAGTAGGAAAGATAGACTTCTCTAGAGCTGATATAAAAGAACAATACGAACAATTAACAGCGAATGATCCAGAGGTAAAGCCAATCTTTGACTTGATATCGAATATGGGAAACCAAAATCCGTTAGTCTCCTGGGCAGTCACCTTAAATATCGCAGAATGTACATACAATATTAAAGAGAATGAAGTATTAGGAAAAGTTAGAGGTTTTGGATGGACAATGGATAATTATTACAACAAATCACAGGACCAGGCGAGTATTTACTTAGAAACCTTGACACAGACTGAGATGATTAATGAACAAGACAAAAGAATATATTCTGCTTATAAACCGTCTGAAAACGGAGGTTCTGCTACAATGAATGAGGTCGACTTGAGTCTATTTAATAGAGAAACACAAAATGCCAAACAAACTGTTTCAGGTTATGAATGCGACATAGTCGTTTATACGCCTAAAACTATGGATGAAAACACCCCAATACAACTACAAAAATTAGTTGTTTATACATCGCCTCTAATTAATGATGTGATTAATTTTGCACATCCTTTTTATGTAGAAGAGAAACAGGGAATCTTGCGCATTGACATCTATTATTTGAATACTGAGACTCCAACGTTAGTGATGAAACCAAAACAAATTAAAGAAACAAAACCCACCACCAACGATTTAACCCCGCGTACTACAACGCCTGTCTATACACAAGACGATATAAATTGGGGGTTCAAGGCATTGGGTATTATGATGAGTGGATGGGGAATGTTAGAAAAAAATTAAATGGGTTCATCAACTCCTACTAGCGACAACTAGACTTACTTAACTAGTAAGTGAATAAGCTCGAATGCAATAAACCAATCATTTTATTAAATAAGTTAAACGAAGAAAATAGAGAACCGAGGTTCTCTATTTTTTTTATGTGCGCTAAGTCCACACCTTTTGTTTGCAAAAAAACTAACCGTCTAGTGGTATTATTTTCAACATTGAGGTAAAAGTTTAAAACAAGCAGCAACAAGTCTAAGTGAATAAGCCCCATACGTATGACTATGGTATACTGGGTTAAAGAGCATTCCTACAGCTAGTAGAAACAACCCTAGTGGACCGAAGAAATTCGTGGGCTAAAACAGCAAATGACCACAGCCAAAAAAGGGTATATGCTACTGCTAAAAATGAGACAAAACGATAGATTTTCAATTACTTATCCCGTATAGTGGATGACAAAATTGGACCTACTTTGACCAACTATAGGACGAAAGCCTTATCTTTGAGTAAGCATTTTAGCAAAAAAGTATGCGTTTGAAAAGAAAACATAAGATCATTTTGTTTGTCCTCGCCTTAGGAATCGTACTATACTGTTCGAGTCAATGGATAATAAACTATTTTTTGGATCAATACTTACCTGAAATTATCAAAGAGAAGAATGATTCGCCTTACGATTTGACCTACCAATCGGTACACTATTCTTTAGCAGAACGCAAATTGACAGTAAAGGGAATTGAGATTCAACCAAAAGCCTCTCAAACTGCGGATTCGATTTCCTACATCAAGGGAACACTCAAACAAATCAACATTCAACAAGTAGCCATTTGGAACTTAATTAAACGGCATAACCTAACGGCTCAATCCATTGCTGTTATCCATCCTGACATTGAGGTATTTCAAACCAAAACCGTTGCGGACACTTTAAAAAAAGATCAACCGCAATTTATAAAATCTATTGACATCCAAGAGATAATTGTAAACCAAGCCCATCTTGCTATTCGCGATGTGGAGCAAGACTTGCGCATACAAGAAATTTACAATTTCAATGCCGAGCTCAAAGGCATTCACATGGGAGTAGAAACACAAGACAAACCCATTCCTTTTACGTATAAAGACTATGTGATGTCTTGTGATTCGATGTACAGCTTAATCAATAACAATCACCGGTTAAAAATAGGAAGTATCCAAATTAATCAAGATCAGATCAACACTTCCAATTTATCGCTTCAACCCCTGCTAGAGCTGAAGGAAAAAAGTGAACTACCACCTCGTCTCCTTTCGATCGAAGCACCTGCTTTGGTATTTAAAGGAACAGACTGGGGATACAAAAATCAAACAGCATTTTATCTACACATTGATTCTATAAAAACACCTGCAGTAAGGATCGCTGTGCAGGAAAATACAGCCTCTCTGCAAAAGCCAAAAGAAAAGACTGTCAAATCACCGAAGCTCTTTCCTTTTGACCTTAGCATCGATAAGATTGCTGTGGATGGAATTCACCTAAACTCACTCGAACAATGGATAGTTGAGCAAGGCGGACTCGTGTTACACCGGATCAAAAATCAAGCACAAGATCGACTTCACGTGGGTGGCATTCACATCCATACTCCTAAGATTCGACAGCAACAGCATAATAAACCTCAAACAAAAACGCCAAAACAAGTTATTCACTTTGACGATTTAGTTCAAATTGACACGTTGGCCATTCATCAAGGTAGTTTTACCGCTACAAAGGGAAAGAGCAACGCTCACCTACTCCAAACAAAGGCGATCGATGCCTTGGTCGAAGACATACGCATTGACGCACATACACTAACACAGACCATTCCTTTTGCCTACCGCGACCTATCGTTTTCATCCGAAGAGCTTCAATGGAATACAGGGCGATTCTACGACCTCAAAATTGGAAAAATCCAAGGGAAAAACACCAACTTAACGTGTAGTGATTTTGAACTTATGCCGAAATACGGCCGCAAGAAAATGGTGAGCATGTTCAAATACGCCGATGATATCTTTACCATAAAAACCAAATCTATTGTCTTAGACAACTACAACTGGGGCTTTGACAAGCAAGATGTTTTATTTGTTAAAGCAGATAAAATCCGTTTTGATCAGGTTCAAGCCAATATTTTTCGCGATAAAACGCCTGAATTTAATATGAGTATCAAGCCGTTATTCAGCAAGAAATTACGAGAAATCCCCTTTACACTTGCCGTACAAAAAGTTCAAATAGCCAATTCTACTTTGGAATATGAAGAATACGATCAAAAGGCAGTTGCTCCAGGCAAGTTGACTTTTGGTAGTTTTAATGCTGTCATCCAAAATGTGTACAGTGGATATCAACAGACGAAACTACCTACCACAACAATTGCTGTAGATGCGCGTTTTATGAATGCGGCTCCTCTGCATGTAGATTGGTCCTTCAATATTTTAAATCGAAGCGATGCTTTTCACATTAGCGGAACCATACAAAACTTCCCTGCTGATGCGATGCAACCCTTTCTACAACCTTATGTAAAAGCCTCTACCGAAGGAAAATTAGACCTCGTGAAGTTCAATTTTTCAGGCAATAACAAAGTAGCAACAGGAACATTTGCCATGAATTACCACGATTTAAAAGTTAATTTATATCGCAAAAATGGCGAAAAGAAGAGAAAAATTCTCTCCAAAGTCGGCAATTGGTTTATCCACAAAAATTCCGCAGGAGAACTTAAACAAGTTGAGATAAAAAAGGTAAATCGAATAGAAGAAAAGTCTTTTTTCAATTACCTTTGGCTATGTATTTTACAAGGCCTAAAACAAACCATTTTATAACACACGCACCTATGAAAACAGTATTTATCACAGGAGCTTCTTCAGGAATTGGACAAGCGACAGCCAAAGCATTAGCACCCAATCACCGTTTAATCCTGTGTGGAAGAAGAAAAGAGCGTTTAGAAGCCTTAGCACAAGAGCTTCAACCAATAACAGAAACGCATATTCTTACCTTTGATGTTCGCAATAAAACAGAAGTATTTCAAGCTGTAGACGCTTTACCCGATGCATGGAAAAAAATCGATGTTCTAATTAACAACGCTGGAAATGCTCATGGATTATCTTCCTTTCAAGACGCAGACATAGAAGATTTAGAAGCGATGATCGACATCAACGTAAAAGGGTTAATCTATGTAACTAAAGCCGTTTTACCTTTATTACTCGCACATAAGGAAGGTGGACATATTGTCAATCTTTCTTCAATTGCAGGCAAAGAAACCTATGCCAATGGAGCCGTTTACTGTGCTTCTAAAGCGGCCGTTGAATCTATTTCTGCAGGACTGCGCATAGATCTAAATGCGAAGGGCATCAAAGTAACCAATGTAGCTCCAGGAGCTGTAGAAACTGAATTTTCTATGATCCGCTTTAAAGGAGATCAATCCAAAGCAGAGCAAGTGTACAAGGGATATCAACCGTTACAAGCCACCGATATTGCCCAAGCCATCGCTTACGCAGTGAACCAACCCGAACACGTACAACTCGCTGATATGACCATCTTCCCAAAAGCTCAAGCAAGTGGAACGACATTCAACAGAAAGTGAGACTAGTGTAATTAGCGTTAAATTCTACATTTTATGAAACACTTCCTTGCAATTAGTCTGTGTATCGGACTTCATTGCGCCTCTAGTTTATCTCTTCAAGCCAGTGAAGCTAAATCCGCTTGGAAAGACAATCTAATTCCCTTAATGGAAACCTTGTCTGACACCGTCTTTATCGACCTAAAAAATGACCCAGACTTTAAATTTGCCAATAATTTACGCTGGTTTCAAGATCCTGAACGCTCGCTTTTTGGCATCAAAACCAATACAGGTAAACTGTATATCGAACCTTTATTCCACCAAATCGAATCCTTTGTTGACAATATCTCTATCGTAACATTTGAAGATTTCCAAGGAGCGATTAACAATAAAGGTGAAATTGTCATTCCCTATATATACGAAGAGCTACAAACTAGTAGCGAAGATCGCATTGCCTATTATGAAGGAGGGTTATGGGGGTTCTTCTCTACCACTGGAGATAAAGTAATCCCAGCAACCTATGAATTTGTAGGTAGTTTTTCGGAAGGGTTAGCCCTTGCTTCGAAAGACAATCTTTTTGGTTACATCAATCAACAAGGAAAAGTAATCATCCCTTTTCAATATGAATACGCCAGTAACTTTGAAAATGGTCAAGCACAAGTTGAAGTAAAATTCCGCGCCTTTACCATTAATAAAAAAGGAATGAAAATTAGTGATTAGTGAGTGGTGAATGGTGAATGGTGAGTGGTGAGTGGTGAATGGTGAATGGTGATTAGTGAGTGGTGAGTGGTAAATGGTGAATGGTGAGTGGTGGGTGGTGGAGCTCGCACTTATGGATAAAATAGGAAATGGGAGAAGGGAAATTAGAACAGCCTTTACGTGCTTCGTTCTTCTTTCTCTTCTCCCATTTCCATTAAACAACTAACCAAAACATTCGTCTAGATTATAGTCCATCGAACTTTATTCCTAGTGTAAACCATCTACCGGGCATAGGTACTGCTCCTGCTTCGATATAGGTGGTGTCAAATATATTTTGAGCATCTACATAAAATTTCACCTTTTCCAAGGCGTAATTTAGACGAATATCTGTAATCCAATAACTTTTATAAGTCAATCGTTCATTAAAGCGATTGGCTAGGGTCACACTAAATGCATTATGCGTATAGTTTACCGTTCCTACCACTTGGTGTTTCAAGCTTTCTAAGGAATATTTCGACAGCATCCCCTGGGTTTTATTCTCAATAGTTGGTGACAAATACGTATAAGAAAGTCCTAAGTTCCAACGTGAATTATCGGTACCAAGGTGATAGCGAACCGCTGTATTCAATCCTTTGGTTTTATTTTTTGAAGCGTTATAAGGTTGGTATGGTTGATTGACATCTACGCGAATCCAATCCACGAAATCATCAATATCGCGATAGAACACGAAGGCTTCTGCTTGAAACCTATTTTTTCTATATTTCCCTCCTACCTCAACTTGATAGGCCTTCTCAGGAATTAAATCAGGATTTCCAATATTTCCGGGGCGTTGATCCAAATACAAATCCGTAAAAGACGGAATTCTACTTGCTGTTCCTGCGTTAAATGTCGCTTGCCAATGAGGGTTGAATTGATAACTCGCATCAATACCTGGGAAAACTTCCCATCCATATTGGGTATTATAATTTACATAAGCGCCAAGATTTACATCTAATTTATCAAACCATTCGCGTTGAAAAGCAGCAAAAAAACCATAGTTGCTCTTGCTGTGATCTCCAATATTGGTAGAATTGATTTCTTCATAGCGCATTTCCCCTCCAAAGGTATAATTCCCGTAATCTGCACGATACTCACCATTGACATTTGAAGTGATGGCATGCGTATAGTGTCTACTTCTTGCCACGTCCAGTTTATTGCGGAAATAGCGATAATCGTCAAAATTATAACGGTAGGCAAGACTTGGCATCAAGGTAAAACGATCCGATAAATAATGACGAGAACTCACATTAAACATCGTTGTACTGACAATTTCTTGGGATTCTTTATCTCCAGGTGAGGCGTAAAAACCATTAGCTCCAAACGAGCTATTGGCATGTCCGGCCAAAATCATCAGCGTATTATTCTCATTGGGTACAATATTTCCTTGATAGAAAATTTTGTTGTTGTGATACGCTGTGTTGTAGCGGTAGCCATTTCCAGAGTCATGGCTTCCAAATAACAAGTGGTTGTCTTTGGCGCGAACTAGTGTTCCTCCCAATTGAATCCCGCGGTTGTTATACGTTTCGCCATGGTCGTCCTCTTTGTCTTTTTTAAAACTCGTACCCCCATAAACCGCGGCAAACACTCCATCCTTCTTTGGGTTTTTCGTCACAATATTCACCACACCCGTTAAGCTATTCACACCATACAATCGCGCAGAAGGCCCGCGAACAATCTCGATGCGTTCGACTGCTTCCAACGGAATGGGAATATTCAGTGAATTATGCCCCGTTTGAGGATCCGAAATCTTTTGTCCATTTAACAACAGAACATTTTGTTCGAAACTACCTCCGTCAATACTCAAATCTGCCTGTGTTCCATTTGGTCCACGTTGTCTCAAATCAACCCCTGCTACAAAACTCAACAGCTCATGTACGGAATTTACGGGCAATTGTTGAATTTGTTCTTGTCCCACAATCGCTATATTTCTATTTTTCAAAGTACTTGGAAGCTGTAATCGCTGATTGTATATTACAATTTCATCCATTTCATCTTCAACGGTAGTACTACTTTTTTCTTGTGCATGCCCTGCAACTGACAAAAAGCCACACAACAAAAGGGATACATAATAGTTTCGTTTCATAAAATAATTGAGCTACTAAATTCGTTTTTCATTTGTACGAGGCAAAAGTAGCGGAGCCCCTTTTTCTTTTTCTAGTCCAGTTTAAATATAACAACTCCTCCGGTTTTTTTAATCACAAAATTTCAAATTATTCTTCTCATTTTATGAGTAATACAAAAAAATCAAATACACTATCCCCTTACCATATTAATTATTTTCATTATTTTTGACATATAAAATTGCTATATGATAAAAAAGATGCTACTTCCAGCAGTATTGTTAACCTGCGCGCTCTCCTCTTGCAACGAGAGAAGCAAACAGGCAATGCGAGTCATTTACGGTGAACACCCTGAGGTCGAAGCCCTACTTGAAGTGCCCAATATTCAATTTGATTCCTTGCAAACAAGTGGACTCAAAGAAGAAGTGCAGTTGTTTTACAAGAATAACAACTACCATTTGGGCTGGTTTAACGAGCTAAATAGACAACAGCTCTTGGAAAGTCTCAACGAACTTAAATTGGACGGAATCAAAGTTTCAGCGAAGGAGTTACACAAACTTTCCGATTATGACTCTTCCTATGACACCCTTGAAGAAGAGGAAAAAATTAAAGCTGATTTTCTATTTTCCACAATGTATGTCAATACCTTAGACAACCTTTACAACGGGAGTGTGAGGGCCAAGCGAATCTACGGTGACTGGGAAATCACTCCAAAACCCTTAAACACAAGTGCGACCTTATTATTGGCGTTAGAGCACAAAAACATTACGCTTACCTACGACAGTATTCGCACTAAACAGCCTGTTTACACCAATTTGCGAAACAAGTTATCCTCCTACTATGCCTTGGAAAAAGACAGTTTAAAACCATTTAAACAAGCTAAAATAAACGATACTATTCCCGAATTAGTCGCCCTGAAAAAACACTTGATCTTTTTAAATCAATTGGCGGATAGTATAGAGTCCAACGCCATCTATACTTCAACAACGGCACAGTCGATCAAAGCGTTTCAAAAGAAGAAAAAATTAAACGCAACAGGCTACTCAGATGCTAAAACCATCGCGGCAATCTTACAAGATGAAAATACGCTTAAAGAAAAACTAATTGTCAATTTAGAGCGATGGAGATGGTTTCCACGTGAGTTTTCCAACAATTATATCTTAGTGAATATTCCAGCCTTTAGCTTAGTTTCCGTTTCCAAACAAGATACGATTCAGCAACACAAAGTAGTGGTTGGCACTTCGGCTCGAAAAACGCCAATCTTGAGCTCCACCTTAACCACAGTAGTGCTAAACCCCACTTGGACTGTACCGCCAACCATAAAAAAGAATGATCTTGTACCCAAGGCAACAAACGATCTCTCCTATTTTTCGAGACTTAATTTTACCATTTACGACGGACAAGGAAAAGTGGTAAGTCCAGAAAACTGGGATGCAACGAAGGGAACTTCCTATCGCTATGTACAAAAAGGAGGTCCTGGCAATACACTCGGTCGCGTAAAATTCATGTTCAACAACAACCATGCAGTTTACCTACACGACACACCGAGCCAATGGGGATTTGCGCGCAATAACAGAAACTTGAGTTCAGGTTGTGTTCGCGTTCAGGATCCTTTTGATTTAACTGCTTATATTTTTGCTCAGGCTGAAAAGAACCTCAGCAAAGAAGACATTGATAAAATCATCGCGTCTCACGAAACCAAAAGCATATCCGTTAGCAACAATCCCATTGATGTTCACTTATTGTATTGGACCGTGCAAATTGATTCAAGCGGAGTCATTACGTATTTCAAAGACATCTACAACTACGACGATGAATTGTACAAACGATTGCAATAAAAAGTCAAAACTCAATAAAAAAAAACAGTTGATCAATTCGTTGACTCAACTGTTTTTTTTTATACTATAACACCAACGGCCTATTCCTCAAATTTAAACGTAGCTGCTGTTGCTACAAAATTGCGCTTTCCATTCGCTTGTTGAGGGTCTTCAAAGCTCAAAAAGGCCTCAACCTTTCCGTTGAGAACATCAATAACCTGACTCACTGTAAAACCATCTGATTCAATCCAACTCAGAAAAAATATATGGTCATTGATTCGCTTATAGCTAACTGTTTCCTCCCCTTCAGCAACTTTTCCTTCTTTGGTTACTGTTTTCCAATGCAAGCGGTTTTCAGACTCATAAGTCATATAAGCCGTAAAATCAGGATAGGTTAAAATCCCTTTCTTCCCAATTATCTCGGAAACACTGTCAGTCGGGGCTTTGACTTCTTTTGATACTGCGCCCGTTGTTGAGTCTTGTTTTTGTGAACAAGAGAACATCGCCATGGGTAACATGGCACATAATACACCTATTTTCATCATCTTCATTTTGTATTATACATTTAACTATTTAGACTATTTCCATAAAAGTACGACTTAATCACTTTTTTCCTTTTCCTTTTTTTTGTCGAACACTAAAAAAAAATGCCTGTCAAGGATAAACATTGACAGGCATTTTTTCTCTATTTCTAGGTAAGAGCTAGATTAAAAACTTTGATCGTTTTAAATAATCTTGTTGAGAAGAATAGATGAATAAACACGATTCATCTTTGATCAATTCAATTAATTCTTTATTTACTTCATTGGGAACAGCAGGACAACCATAGCTTCTACCCAATCTACCTTGTTTTAAGGCCAAAGAAGGCGAAGCATAATCTGCACCATGCACAACAATAGCACGCGTTCTTGCATTGTCGTTGATTCCTTTTTCCAATCCATCTAAACGCAGGGAGAATCCATTAATTCCTTGGTAGGTTTCCCCTGTTTTATAAAATCCTAAACTGCTCATATGCGAATTAATGCGATTAGAAAAGGCTGTTGCAAATTCATCTCCTGTACGCTTTCCATGGGCAACTACCGATTCTAAAACAACGGCATTTTCCTCCATATCAATCACCCATAAACGCTTTTGCGTAGAAGAAACACTAAAGTCAACGATGGTAAGTTTATTGTTTTTTAAAATCCCTTCTTCTTCCATTTTGTAATAGCCCTTTAAAGCCATTGTAAATACTTTTTCTGAAGGCGCATTAAACTCATTCAAATCCAACGTCTGGAACAACGCATTTGCCTTCAACGCAAATCGCTCTTCTGCCGTTAGTTCAACTTTTTCTATATGTGCTACTTCTTCTGTTTTATCTGTTTCATCCGGTGTATCAGCGTCTAACTGAAGGGATGGAATCTCAAATTGTATTGAATTTTTTGCAATACCTGCACCAACTAATACCAAAGCTATTGAAGCCACTATCCACTGCTTATAATTCATGATTCAGATTTTTCTAAAGGGATTATTTATAATTTCAAAGTCGTAAAAATAAAAAAATATTTCTACCAAACAAATGATAATCATAGAAGTAAGCAAATAATTGTGTTTTTTTTAATGAGAGCTTTTGATTTGTAAAAGTTTTTTTTCAAAAAAGTGACAATTTGCAAACATCACCGATCATACAGCTGAGTCCCATACTGTTGAGAAAATAAAATGCAGGAATCTACCCTAGAACGATAGGTGTTCAAAATACAATCTGTAAATTTGTCTATTGATTGGAATCAAACTACTAAAAATACAACTATGAATAAAAAAGTAATCTTAATGATACTCGATGGCTGGGGAAAAACACAAGACCCGAAAGTTTCAGCCATTGCACATGCTCATACACCTTTCATTGATCGCTTATACAGCCAATATCCCAATACGTATGTATTGACAGATGGGTTAAATGTAGGCCTTCCCGAAGGACAGATGGGAAATTCGGAAGTAGGCCACATGAACTTAGGTGCTGGTCGTATCGTCTACCAAGATTTAGTAAAAATCAACATGGCAGTTGAAAATAAAACAATTGCACAAGAACCCGAATTACAAGCTGCTTTTGCATATGCCAAAGCCAACAATAAAAAAGTGCACTTCTTAGGTTTGTTATCTGATGGTGGTGTACACTCCCATGAGAAGCATTTATACGGACTAGTTGAAGCTGCAGTAGACTATGGCTTACAAGATTTGTTTGTTCACGCCTTTACGGATGGACGCGATGTAGACCCTAAATCTGGAGTCAAACACCTAGCTAACTTAATGGATCACTTGGCGTATTCACCAGCAAAACTCGCTTCTGTTATCGGTCGTTATTATGCGATGGATCGCGATAAACGATGGGAACGAGTAGCCAAAGCCTACCATCTCTTAGTAGAAGGCAAAGGAATCCACGCTACAGATGCTGTGAAAACTGTAGAAGCAAGTTATGCCAACGGCATTACCGATGAGTTTATCGAACCGATTGTTATGGTGGATCAAGACAGCCACCCCATTGCGACAATCGCCCCAGATGACGTAGTAATTTTCTTCAACTTCCGCACAGACCGCGGTCGTGAGTTAACACAAGTGCTCTCACAAGAAAATTATCCAGAACACCACATGAAAGCCTTGCCGTTGTATTTCGTGACGTTAACCAACTACGACGATACTTATAAAAACGTACATGTAGTATACGATAAAGAGAATTTACACCAAACCCTTGGCGAAATCATCTCCAAAAATGGCAAGAAGCAAATTCGAATTGCGGAAACAGAAAAATACCCACACGTGACATTCTTCTTCTCTGGTGGAAGAGAATTTCCTTTTGAAGGCGAACAACGCATCCTTTGTCCTTCTCCTAAAGTGGCGACCTACGACTTACAACCGGAGATGAGTGCCTTTGATTTAAAAGACGCCTTACTTCCAGAGTTGCAAAAAGGCGAAGTGGACTTCGTATGTCTAAACTTTGCCAATGGCGATATGGTTGGACATACTGGCGTTATGGAAGCAGCAATCAAAGCTTGTGAAGCAGTGGATCAATGTGTCAAAGAAGTCATCGAAGCTGCTTTGGCCAATGATTATACCACCATCGTATTAGCCGATCACGGAAACTGTGAAACCATGCTCAATGAAGATGGAACACCCAATACGGCTCATACCACAAACCCAGTGCCAATCATCTTAGTAGACAAAGATATTAAAACCATCAATCACGGTATTTTAGGTGATATTGCTCCAACTATTCTAAAGTTGATGGGCTTGCCACAACCTGAAGAGATGACCAGACATTCGTTAGTATAAACAACGATTACCGTGCGAAAGTGAGATGAGTTTTCTTTGGAGTGAGTCCATTGTGACTCCATAGTGAGTCCATAGTGACACTATTAAATCAAGCCCTTCCTATAGACACACAATGGACGCAGTATGCTTACATTATACTGACATTAAAACGATAAAATAAAGGTTGTCCGAAAAAGACAGCCTTTATTTTTCTATATTCGTCTACTTACTAACCGTCTAAAAGACAAACCATGGCAAAATCACTCGCGCTTTTATCCTTATTTCTTTTGTGTACCTCTTGTATACAAATTGCTGGACTTACCAGCGACTATAAAAAATTAGATCCAACAGCTCACTCCCATATCAGTCCCTATGAAGTTGGAAAAGATACCCTTCCCAATCATTTTTATACCATCACGGGAGAACAAATTCGCCAACAGTTTGAACAACAAGACAAAGTATTGGTCTATCTATTTGCCAATGGTTGTAGTGGGCCTACCTGTTATCCCTTAGCCACGTTCAAACGATGGGCAGACGAAAATGGATATAAGCTCTATTTTGTCACTACGAGTTATTATAATCTGGGAGCTACCTATATCCAACAGGTGAATACGCCTTTGTATATTGTCAACCACAAAGCCTATAATTCCAACATGTATGGAAAATACAACAAGCGTTTCCGCCTAGATTTACTTCAAAATGAAGCAGATGCACAAGCCCTAGTCAAAGGAGACTATGCGAGTCTATACGCCTTTGAAAAGGGAAAACTCACCCAACACACTAATGACTTATTACTGCTAAAACCTCCATTCGTCCAACAGTAACGATTTAAAGTACTTTTCTGCTCTATTTTAATTGTTTTTCTTTATCTATTTATCAGGTTATACAATGCCATCCCTGAGTATAACAATGATTCTCCACGTATCTTTACTTTAAACAAAAACAAAGAGACTTATGAAAATACTAGACTTACAATTAGAAGCAAATAACGTAGATACAATCCTTGAATTTTACGGTGAAACCCTAGGTTTAGAAATTGTAAAACAAACCACAGAAGAGATTCGTTTTCAAGCGGGTGATACCCAACTGACGTTTAGTGCCAAACCAACAACGAAAGCCCAATATCACTTTGCCTTCAATATTGCGACCAATCACTTAAGCCAAGCCATTGAATGGGCACAAGCAGCGGGTATTCCACTACTTCCTTCGCCTAAAGACGAAACAATTACCTATTTTGATACTTGGAAGGCGCAATCCATCTATTTCTGGGATAAAAATGGAAACTTGTTGGAGTTTATTGCACGAGAAGATACACAAGTCCAAAAATCAGTTCCCTTTTCACCTAAAGAAATGTTGAACATTAGCGAAATTGGATTAATTACGAAAAAGCCAATCGCCACTGGTGAAGCGATTCAACAACAAATAGGGGTGGATTTCTTTTCCAAAGCCACACCCTTAGCTGAATTTTGCGCTTTAGGAGATGACGATGGTTTGTTAATCCTCGTTACCCCAAACAGAACGTGGTACCCTACGGATGTTTTAGCCCAACGAAGCCCCGCTACGATTCAAGTAGAAGTGGAAGGAGAGATTCATAGCATTCAAACCTTAGACTGGGCGTAATCCAAAGATTTTGTTGCTCAAGAAGATAGAAATCGCGTATTTCTACAAAATCCGTTTTGTTTGATTTTTTAGATTCAGTGGAATAGCGTAATTTTGTCTTTCTTAAATAAATAAAGTATGATCATTCCAAAAACTCTAGAACAAATTGAGTTGATGAGACAAAGTGCCCTTTTAGTTTCTAAAACATTAGGGATGCTTGCAACAGAGCTAAAGCCAGGAGTAACGACTTTAGAATTAGATAAAAAAGCAGAAGAATTCATCAGAGATCACGGTGCAGTACCGGGATTTAAAGGACTATACGGATGCCCATCAAGCATCTTAACCAGCGTGAATGAGCAAATTGTTCACGGATTACCTACAGACAAACCTATCGTTGAAGGTGACATCGTTTCAATTGACTGTGGTACCATTATGAATGGCTACTACGGGGATCACGCCTATACTTTTGAAGTAGGAGAAGTGGCACCAGAAACAAAGCGTTTATTGCAAATCACTAAAGAATCGCTATACGTAGGGATTCGCGAATTCAAATTAGGAAATCGCGTAGAAGATGTGGGAAGTGCGATTCAACGTTACTGTGAAAAAGAAGGTTATACGGTTGTTCGCGAATTAGTTGGACACGGATTAGGTACTAAAATGCACGAAGCTCCTGAAATGCCAAACTACGGTAAACCAGGAAGAGGAAAAAAATTCGTTGAAGGTATGGTGGTAGCTATCGAACCTATGATTAATCTGGGAACGAGAAACATCAAACAGCTAAATGATGGATGGACTATCGTTACCCGTGACGGAAAGCCATCGGCTCACTTTGAGCACGATGTAGCCCTTGTAAACGGTAAACCCGAATTACTTTCTACCTTCCAATACATTTACCAAGCCTTGGGTATCCAAAGCAACGAAGAAGATGAGTTTAGAGCTAATCCTTTAGTTTTATAATTCATTTCTGCTAATGAAGAAACTTTTCAAAACAATACTGAACATTATACCTCGACCGATTTTAATTCGGTTGAGTTATGTTGTTCGACCTATTTTTGCTTGGTACCTCAAGGGTGATCGCTATACAGATCCAATTGACGGCAAGAGTTTTAAGAGTTTTCTTCCCTATGGTTATGCGACTCAGCGGAACAATGTATTATCACCTAGCACCTTATCACTAGAACGTCACCGTTTGTTGTGGTTGTATCTACAGCGGGAAACCAATTTTTTCACGGCCCCTCATCAGGTCTTACACTTTGCTCCTGAACAAGCTTTTTACAAGCGCTTCAAAAAACAAGCAAATTTAACCTATACCACAACCGATTTAGAATCGCCTTTGGCAGACGTCAAAGCAGATATCTGTAACCTTCCGTTTGCCGACCATTCCTTTGATATCATTTTGTGCAACCACGTCTTGGAACACATCCCTGATGATACCAAAGCCATGCAAGAGCTTTACCGCATCCTCAAACCAGGAGGAATGGGTATTTTTCAGGTGCCTCAAGACTTAAATCGCACCTTGACTTTCCAAGATGACAGTATTACTGACCCTAAAGAACGCACGCGAATTTTTGGTCAATATGACCATGTGCGCGTATATGGTTTGGACTATTTTGACAAATTGCGCAACATTGGTTTTACTGTAGTCGAAGAAGATTATACCCAAAAACTATCGCCTGAGGAAATAGATCGCTATTGCTTAGCCCCAGGAGAGATTATCCCCATTTGTTTTAAAGCAGACTAAGCCTTCCTTTTTCATTCTATCTGTTTTGCGTATCTTCGTACAGCTATATTATTAGTTTACTTAGATAACGATGATCACGACCGTACTTTTTGACATGGATGGCGTTTTAATTGACTCCGAAAAATTTTGGCAACAAGCAGAAAAAGAAGTTTTTACTGCTGTAGGTTGTCGATGGAGTGAGGAAATTGCCCATCAAACTACAGGACAGACCACCCGAGCAGTCACAGCACTTTGGTACCAATTATTCCCGTGGGAAGGCAAAACACTAGCGGAAGTTGAACAAGCAGTTATTGACCGCGTGGATGAGTTAATTCGCCAAGAAGGAGAAATCAAAGTCGGCGTACGCGATACCTTGCGCTTTTTGAAAGCCGAAGGTATTAAGATCGGCTTAGCAACGAATTCAACACCATCGTTGATTCAGACAGTACTCACGCGATTGGATATCGCCTCTTTTTTTCAAACCACGGTGTCCGCATTGGATGTACCTCAGGGCAAACCTCAACCCGATGTTTACCTAAGAGCCGCTGCAAACCTAAACAGTAAACCCCATCAGTGTTTGGTTGTCGAAGACTCTTTTACAGGAGCAACCGCTGGGAAACGCGCTGAAATGACCGTCTTTGTTGTCCCTGAATCACCGTTTTTCCACGACCCTAAATTTGATTTAGCCGACAGAAAACTTGTTGACTTAAATGAATTTAAAGAAAATTTCTTAGCTTTAAATCACGTAACCCCTTAATCCTGTCATGCTCATGCTAAACAAGAATTGGCTATTCCTTTTATTTTTTTGTACGTCATTGATCTACGCTCAAAAAACACAAGATTTTACAGCTAATTACATTAAGATGACCGCCTTTATCAAAAACGATAGAGCAGAAGTACCTTTCTTTCCTCTAAACGAAAGCTTTTCCATTGAATTTGACGATTTATACGGAGATGAAGGAAACTACTACTATCGCGTACAGGCGTATAATTACGATTGGACTCCGTCACAACTGCGACCGATTGAATATATACAAGGCATGGAAAATCAGCGTATTCAACAGTATGAAAATTCGTTTAATACGCTACAAATGTATAGCCATTACAAATTGACACTGCCGAATTCGGTTTATCGCATTACCAAAAGTGGCAATTACATCTTGGAAATTTACGATGAGGATAACCAAGTCGTAATCCGACGTAAATTTGTCCTCTATGAAAATCAAGTAAGCGTAGCAGCACAAGTGAAACGAATGCGCGACCTTACCTATATCGACACCAAACAAACCTTAGAACTAACGATTAAATTGGGGGAACAACCCTATCAAAATCCAACTTCAACTGTAAAAATAGCCCTATTTCAAAATGGCCGTTGGGATTCCTATATCACCAAAGTTCCTCCACAATACACCATTGGTACAGATTTGATTTACAAATACGACCAAGAAACCAGTTTTTGGGGAGCCAATCAATTTCGTTATTTTGACAATAGCGATTTGAAGCAAACCAATAATATGATTTTTTTTAACGGTAGAGAAAACGACATGTATCGCACGAATCTATATCCAATTACGGGTTGGTTAGACAAAAAATATTCCTATTATCCCGATATTAACGGATCGTTTAAAGTGCGCAACATATACGGTAAAAATGCAAATATCGAAGCCGAATACAGCTGGGTATACTTTGTTTTTCAACCGATTTCTGAAGACAAAGACCTGGCGTATTACATCACGGGAATGTTCAACAATTACGAGTTAACCCCAGAACATTTGTTGGAATACAACGCGGAAACCGATCGTTTTGAAAAGGCGATTCTCATTAAGCAAGGGTTTACCAACTACAATATTACAGCTGTTAAAAATGGCAAAGTCAGCACAGAACACAATCCAGATGGCAATCAGGCCTTAACCACAAATAAATATCAAGTTTTAGTATATTACAGAGGAGGGAATGATTTATATGATCGCGTGATTGGTTTTGCAGAAGCAAATGCTGAACAAATAACGTATTAAAAACAAAAAGCTAGTATTATGGTATCAAAGCAAACCAAAGGAATACAGGTATCTGTAGAAACACTGTATGAAGGTTTTTTTCAGCGAAGCAATAGTATGCAATTTGCTTTTAGTTATGAGATTACCATCGAAAACCAGAGTGATTCGACGATTCAGATTCACTCGCGTCATTGGGAAATATACGATTCCCTTCAAGCCAAAGAAATTGTAGAAGGCTTGGGAGTTGTAGGAGAACAACCCTTTATTTTGCCCAATGAAAAATACACCTATAGCAGTGGTTGTGTATTAACCTCAACTTCAGGAGCTATGCAGGGCTATTACAACGTAATACGCACCGAAGATCAACAGATGATTGCTGTTGAAATCCCCTTTTTTAAGCTCGTTGCTCCTTTTATTTTAAACTAGTGAGTTTAAGTTAAACTAGTGAATGATAACCTGTAATTCGAGTAAAATTAGTTACCTTTGTATTTATATTTTTTAATAAACCCGAAAAAAAGTACATTATGTCAAAAGGATTCTACAAAGTTCCAAGTGCGATTAATGAGCCTGTAAAATCATATGCGCCAGGAACGCAAGAGAGAGAATTGACTTTGAACTCTTTCAAAGAGCAATATAGCCAATTAGTTGATATTCCATTATACATTGGTGGAGAGGAAATCAGAACTGGAAATACAAAAGACTTATTCCCTCCTTTCGATCATAAACATAAATTAGGTGTTTATCACCAAGCGGACAAAGCGCTAGTTGAAAAAGCAATTTCAACTGCCTTAGAAGCAAAAAAGAAATGGGCTGTAATGCCTTGGGAGCACAGAGCTGCTATTTTCTTAAAAGCTGCTGAATTATTAGCTGGTCCTTACCGCGCTAAGATCAACGCCGCTACTATGATCGCTCAAGCAAAAACCCTGCACCAAGCTGAAATTGATTCTGCTTGTGAGTTTATTGATTTCTTGAGATTCAACGTAGAATATATGACGCAAATCTATTCAGAACAGCCTCTATCTGTAGATGGAGTTTGGAATAGACTAGAGCACAGACCTTTAGAAGGATTCGTATATGCTATTACTCCATTTAACTTTACGGCAATTTCTGGAAACTTACCGTCTTCCGTTGCAATGATGGGGAACGTAGTGGTTTGGAAACCTTCTGCTACACAAATTTATTCTGCTAGAGTAATCGTTGAAGTATTCAAATTAGCAGGTTTACCTGACGGTGTAATCAACGTAGTTTACGGAGATTCAGCGATGATTACAGATACGCTATTAGCAAGTCCAGATTTCGCTGGTATCCACTTTACAGGATCTACTGGTGTTTTCAACAGCATGTGGACTAAAATCGGACAAAACATCAACAACTATAAAACCTACCCTAGAATCGTTGGGGAAACAGGTGGAAAAGACTATGTGTTAGCACATCCATCTTCTTGTCCAAAAGAAGTTGCAGTTGCTTTAACAAGAGGAGCTTTCGAATACCAAGGACAAAAATGTTCTGCTGCTTCAAGAGCGTATATCCCTGCTTCTTTATGGTCTCAAGTAAAAGATTATATGGCAGCTGACTTAGCGTCAATCAAAATGGGATCTCCTGAAGATCCGTCTAACTTTGTTTCTTCTGTAATTTCTGAAAGTTCTTTTGACAAATTAGCAAAAGCAATTGAAGCAGCTAAAGCAGCGCCAGATGCAGAAGTAGTATTAGGAGGAAAATACGATAAATCAGTAGGCTACTTTGTAGAGCCAACGGTTATCTTAACTTCTAATCCGAAATACGATACAATGGAAACGGAATTATTCGGTCCTGTATTGACGATTTATGTATATGAAGATGCAAAATGGACAGAAACATTGAAATTAGTAGATGAAACTTCAGCTTATGCCTTAACTGGAGCTATCTTCTCTCAATGTCGTTATGCAATTGCAGAAGCTACAGAAGCACTCGTAAACTCTGCGGGTAACTTCTATATCAACGACAAACCAACAGGGGCTGTTGTAGGTCAACAACCATTTGGTGGAGCAAGAGCTTCTGGTACAAATGACAAAGCAGGTTCTATCTTGAACTTATTGCGTTGGGTATCGCCAAGAACAATTAAAGAAACATTTGTTCCTGCAAAAGACTACAAATATCCTTTCTTAGGATAATTCTTATAAAAGGCGGTTTCAAAAGACCGCCTTTTTCATTCACAATTCAGTGCTTTTTATTGGGATCGAATCAGGTTTATCACATCAATAAACCCTATCACGATTAAGTAAAAAATACTTTTATATTTTGCTTTTATTCTTTTTCAGAAGAAAAAGATCCTTTTTTATTCCTAAAGTACTGGGTTATACTTATGAACAATAAAATATAACTCATGTTTAAAAAATTACTAGAAAAGAAACAACTGGTGATCAATCCACCTGTTTTTACCACCTCCCTATTTTTAATTTTCTTGCTAATTGCGGTCTGTTTACTTTTCCCCAATAAAGTTGGTGATTGGTTCCATATCGGGCAATTGGCCGTTACAGAAAATTTTGGTTGGTTTTTTATTCTTACCGTTAATGTAATTCTCATTTTCGCCTTGTTTTTAGCCTTTGGCAAATACGGCAATATCCGTCTTGGTGGAGATGATGCCGAACCGGAATTCTCTAAACCTTCTTGGTTTGCTATGCTCTTTAGTACGGGTATGGGAATCGGAATCATGTTCTTTAGTATTGGAGAGCCTGTTTCCCATTTTTTCAACCCACCTAGACCAACAGATAGCGATATTGATTCCGCCATCCAAGCAATGGAATTTACCAGCTTACACTGGGGATTACATGCATGGGCCATTTATGCGATCGTCGGATTGGCTTTGGCCTTTTTTAGCTTCAATCGCAAGCTGCCTATGACCTTCCGTTCCCTACTCTATCCTTTCCTAAAAGAAAAAATTCACGGCTGGTGGGGACATACCATTGACATTCTCTCTGCACTAGCTACCGTTTTTGGACTATCTACTTCATTGGGATTGGGAGTAACTCAAATTACAGCTGGATTAGAATACCTCTACGGTTGGGAGATATCTCCCCTCATGCAAGCGGGAATTATCATTGGCGTTATTAGTATTGCAACCATCTCTGTGTTCTCAGGACTTGATAAAGGAGTAAAACTGTTGAGTAATGTCAACATGTACATGGCCTCAGGCTTTATGCTCTTAATCTTCGTTTTGGGTCCAACGCTATTTATCCTAAAAGGCTACGTCCAAAACACAGGATCCTATTTGGCAAATTTCATTGATATCAGTACGTGGAACGATACCTACCAAGGTTCCGGATGGCAAAACATTTGGACGATTTTCTACTGGGCTTGGTGGATCGCATGGTCGCCATTCGTCGGTAGTTTTATTGCCCGTATCTCCAAAGGAAGAACCATAAAGGAGTTTGTCCTAGGGGTGTTAATCGTTCCAGGGCTCATTACCCTGCTTTGGATGAATGTATTCGGAGGCAGTGCACTTCATACCATCTTATCGGGAGATATGACTATGGTACACGCAGTAAAAGAAGATATATCAACCGCCCTATTTGTTTTCTTGGAAAACTTTCCCTTTACTAGCTTTTTGTCTATCGTGGCTATTATCCTTATTTTTTCCTTTTTTATTACTTCCTCAGATTCTGGTTCGTTAGTAATTGATAATATTACTTCAGGAAGTGAAGGAAATACCCCCGTTTGGCAACGCGTATTCTGGTCTTTCTTACAAGGGTTTATCGCCATTGTCCTCCTGTGGGGCGGTGGATTAGACGCCTTGCAAACCGCCGTTATTATTACTGGACTCCCCTTTGCTGTAATCTTACTCCTCATGTGTTACAGCTTGCAAAAAGGATTGCAAGATGAGCTGAATAAAAAGGCAAAACAACTCAAATCTAAAGAGGAAAGAAGTTACAAAGAAATTATTTCGGATCTAATCGAAGAACAGCAAAAATAACAACACATGGAAACTAACAAAGCACTACACATACTCATTGGCTTGGATCTCTCAGAAATGGATCAATACCTCATCCAATACGCCAAAATACTCGATCACATTCTCAACGTAGAAAAAATCACCTTCATTCACAATCTGAAATTAGGCGAACTACCCAAAGAATTAATTCAAAAAGACCAACTTGAACTCATCCAAAAAAGGATAGTGAAAAGAGTGGAAGACCAAATAGCAAGCACGGAAATCACCTATGCGCATGATATTCTAGTAACCGTAGAGAATTATTCAGAAATTGCTTTTACTGCAGTAGCCAAGAAGAGCAACTACGACCTCTTAGTCTTGGGAAATAAACAAAAACTAAACGGTACAGGCGCCTTAGCAAATAAGTTAGTCCGCATCTTACCTGGCGCTACCTTACTCGTTCCCGAGACTTTTCAAGTGCCAATAGAAACGGTCATTGACGCCATTGACTTCTCCCGCTATACGAATTCCATTATGCTTTGGGCAGATCGATTTAAAAACAACTCCAAAGGACAACGCATCAAGCACTCGGCGGTTCATATATCAAAATCGTATTGGAGCTATTTGCCCATGATGACCGAAAAAGAGCTGGACAAAATATCCTTGGAAGACATCAAAGAAAAAGAAGAAAAGTGGAACAAACAATATCCACACTATACCGATATTGAAATTATTCCCGCTAAAAATCAAAATATTTCAGCTGCATTAATCGCTTACGCCAAAAATAAAAAAGCTGATTTAATGATTTTAGGAGTAAAAGGATCTACAGGAATCAAAGATATTATTCTGGGTAGTGTAGCCAATCACTTGCTACACCGACCAACAGATACCTGTTTGTTGTTTGTCAAGCCGATTAAATGAGAAATGCGCGGTGAGATTCGCGCGGTCTGCGCGATGCACGGTTTGTAAGGTGCGCGGTTTGCTCGGTTTGCTCGGTTTGCTCGGTTTGCTCGGTTTGCTCGGTTTGCTCGGTTTGCTCGGTTTGCTCGGTTTGCTCGGTTTGCTCGGTGTGCTCAGTTTGCTCGGTGCGCGGTTTGTGCGGTTTGTACAGTCTCTTCGTTTATAAGATAATTGCGCTTTACAAAGAGGTATTTCTTCAAAAAAACAAAGAGCGAAGTGCAAAGAGCAAAGAGCAAAAAACAAAGAACAAAAAAAAGGTTCGATCTTCATCAAAGACCGAACCTTTTTTTATAGGATAAATCCATCCATCTCCATTTATCCTTTATATTTCAATGGTAAATACACTACCTTCTTCGTCTCAAAGAATTCATCATCAAAAATATGACTCAAGTCAAATTGTACGGCTTTGGGAAAATCTTGTAGTTCTTCCGTTAGGTCACCCCCTTTTAAGTATAAGATTCCATTTTCAAATTCGTGTTTATTTTCCTTTTTCGTTTTGTGTCGAATCCACTTAACAAAATCAGGCATATTAGTAACGGCGCGGCTTACAATAAAATCAAATTTCTCGTCTACTGTTTCGGCTCTTTTTTGTTCAGCTATCACATTTTTAAGTCCCAATGCTTGGACAACTTCATTAACTACGCGAATTTTCTTAGCGATGATGTCAATCAAGTAGAACTTCGTTTCTGGAAACATAATAGCCAATGGAATACCCGGAAAACCACCTCCCGTACCAACGTCCAGCACATGGCTACCTGGAACAAATTCCATCACCTTGGCGATACCTAAAGAATGCAACACATGCTTCACATATAATTCGTGTATATCTTTTCGAGAAATAACGTTAATCTTCGCATTCCATTCGTTATACACCCCTTCCAATTGCTCAAATTGCGAGATCTGTTCTGGAGTTAAATTAGGGAAATATTTTAAAATTTCTTCCATTTCAAAAGTTTTGACAAAAATAGCTTTTTTTCTTGGTAAATACGGCCCCCTTAACGATAATATAGATTTATTATACTTACCTTTGGGTGATACTATTTAAATGTATTTAATACCTATGAAAACTCAAGTTCTATCAGATAGAATCAACAATCTTACAACTTCACAGACTTTAGCGATGGCCGCAAAGGCTCGCGAGCTAAAAGAACAAGGAATAGACATTATCAGCTTGAGTCTTGGTGAACCCGATTTTAATACACCTGACTTTATCAAAGAAGCAGCTATTCAAGCGATCAAAGATAATTATAGTAAATACCCTCCCGTTGAAGGATATTTAGAGCTAAGACAAGCGATCAGCAACAAATTTAAAAGAGATAATAATTTAGCCTATACGCCCAATCAGATTGTCGTATCTACAGGGGCAAAGCAAGCGTTATTCAATGTAGCACAAGCGTTGATCAATCCTGGAGATGAAGTAATCATCCCTGCTCCTTTTTGGGTTAGTTATGCTGAAATTGTAAAAATCGCGGCAGGTGTACCTGTGGAAGTTCCAACGACCATAGACACCGATTTTAAAATTACCCCTCAACAATTACAAGAGGCTATTACACCAAAAACGAAAATGATTTGGTTTAGTTCACCATGTAATCCAAGTGGATCTGTATACAATAAAGCCGAATTAGAAGCTATTGCAGCCGTTCTTGATAAACACCCTTCTATTTACATCCTGTCGGATGAAATTTACGAACACATTAATTTTGGAAGTGCGTATTGCAGTATTGGTTCAATCGGCAATTTAATTGACCGCACCATAACGGTGAACGGTATTTCAAAAGCCTTTGCTATGACGGGTTACCGTATTGGTTATATTGGAGCGCCAGAATTCATTGCCAAAGCATGTGCTAAAATGCAAGGACAAGTGACATCAGGAGCCAATACCATTGCACAACGCGCAACCATCGCTGCTGTAAATGCTGATCCTAGCGTTTTAAAAGACATGGTACAAGCATTTAGAAACCGAAGAGATTTAGTGGTTCAATTGCTAAGAGAAATCCCAGGCGTTAAAGTTAACGTCCCGGATGGAGCCTTCTATCTATTCCCTGATGTATCGTCTTTCTTTGGGAAAACCCTACAAGGTGTAACCATTAACAACGCAGATGATTTATCGATGTATTTACTAGATAAAGCCCATGTTGCAACTGTTACAGGTGATGCATTTGGAAATCCAAACTGTATCCGCCTCTCTTATGCAACAAGCGAAGACCAATTGACAGAAGCCTTAAAGCGAATGAAGCAAGCTTTACAATAAAGCCGAAAAAAATAGAATACAACCAAAGCATCTATACCCTGTATAGGTGCTTTTTTTGTGCAGGTATCAAATAAAAAGTGTATTTTTATCTACTAAACTAATTGTTGTGGATATATTACTAGAAAGCATTGCGAAGCATGTGAACCTAACCGAAATAGAACAAAAAGTGGTGTTGGATTCCTTTGAATCCCATCGATATAGCGCAAAAGAGAAACTCTTGTTAGAAGGAGAAATATGCTATAACTCTACCTTTGTAGTTTCGGGAATATTGCGCAACTACTTTGTTGATGATCAAATTGTTGAACACACCGTTAGCTTTGCTACCAATGGATGGTGGATAGCGGATATGTACAGCTTCCTCTCACAGAAACCAGGCAATTCCTATATTGAAGTCGTGGAAGATGCTATGGTACTCACCTTAACACGAGAACAACAACTCGACCTCTTTGATCAAGTACCCAAAATGGAACGCTACTTTCGCATCTTGATTGAGCGCTCCCTGATCGCCAATCAACAGCGTTTGATGGATAACCTATCTCTAACCGCAGAAGAGCGATACGAACGATTCTGTGAGCGTTTTCCCGAGATCAAACACTGCCTTCCTCAAAAACAAATCGCATCCTATTTGGGAATAACACCCGAATTCTTTAGTAAGCTAAAGAAGCGAATGCTTATGAAGTAGTGTAGCATTTGAAAAGACAAGGTAGTGTAACTCCATTATCTCTTTGTACTTTGCTCTTCGCTCTTCGCTCTTCGCTCTTTGTACTTTGTACTTTGTAAAGTGCAATTATCTTATAAACGAAGAGACTAAACAAACCGCGCACCGAGCAAACCGAGCAAACAGCACAAACCGCACAAACCGCACAAACCGCGCACCGAGCAAACCGCACAAACAGCACAAACCGCACAAACCGCACAAACCGCGCAAACCGCACAGAATTCTATGTTCTTTGTTTCGATCTTCGGTGAATCTTCGCTCTTTGCACTTCGCTCTTTGTACTTTGTAAAGTGCAATTATCTTATAAACGAAGAGACTAAACAAACCGCGCACCGAGCAAACCGAGCAAACCGCACAAACCGAGCACCGCACAAACCGCACAAACCGCACAGATTTCAATGTTCTTTGTTTCGATCTTCGATGAATCTTCACTGGGTTTCGGTTTCCCACCTCCTATTTCTTAACCTACATTAAGCGACTAACCCCTTGATTAGCTGTACATTTGTATAACAAAATTAATTCAGCTATGAACAACTATATTTTATACCCAGCAGATACGAGAGGTCATGCAGACCACGGATGGTTGAAATCACACCATACCTTTAGCTTCGCGAATTACAGAAACAACGACCGTGTACACTTTGGTGTACTGCGTGTATTGAACGATGATTTCGTTGCTCCAGGCATGGGGTTTGGAACGCATCCACACGAGAATATGGAGATTATTTCCATTCCACTCAAAGGAAGCTTAGCCCATAAAGATAGCATGGGACATGGAGAAACCATTCAGGTAAATGAAATCCAAGTTATGAGTGCTGGTACTGGCGTACAACACAGTGAATTTAATCCAAGTGAGACAGAAGCCTCTGAATTCTTACAGATCTGGTTATTCCCCCATACCCTAAACGTTAGCCCGCGATATCAACAACTTCCGTTGGATGTAGCGAATCGCAAAAACAATTGGGATCAGATTTTATCGCCAAATCCCGATGATGCAGGAGCATGGATTCACCAGAATGCTTGGTTTCACCGCGCTGACCTGGACCAAAACAAGGAATTGACATATAACGTAAAAGACAATAGCAACGGCCTTTACCTTTTTGTATTGGAGGGGAGCATTACTGTAAACGAACACAGCCTGAACCGCAGAGATGCCATCGGTATTTGGGATATTGAAAACCTAACCGTACACGCTACAACCGATGCACAACTATTACTCATGGAAGTACCCATGGAATTGCCTAGTTACTTACAATAATTACTAACATAAAACAACAACAAAATGGAAACTAAAAAATGGATAATTGATACGACACACTCCTTAATTGGATTCAAAATCAAACATATGATGTTTACCAATGTAAGAGGTTCATTCCAAGATTATCAAGCCTCATTACAGTTGGCCAATGACAATTTTGAAGAAAGTAGCATTCATTTTGAAGCACAAGCAGCTTCAATTGACACCAACAATACAGATCGCGATAATCACTTGAGAAGCGCGGATTTCTTGGACGTAGAAAAATTCCCTACGCTAACATTTACCTCAACAAAAATTGAGAAAAAAGGAGAAACACACTATAGCGTGGAAGGAACATTAACCATGCATGGGGTAAGCAAGACAATTAAATTAAATGCCGAATACAGTGGTGTTATTATTGACCCTTGGGGAAATGCCAAGGTTGCTTTAGCCCTAACTGGAAAAGTAAACAGAAAAGACTGGAATTTGAACTGGAACACCGCATTGGAAGCTGGTGGACTATTAGTTAGCGAAGAGATTAATTTCGATATCGAAACACAGTTTGTTTTAGCCTAACAGTAAAGCGCTCATTCCAAGGGATGATGAGAAATTAGAGAGGAGAAGTGCCCCCACCCTTTTCACTTAAAAAAAACGCGAAGTCTAAAAAGGCCTCGCGTTTTTTTATATGCTCAGAAAGCATTCTATATTTTGTTTTAATGAAAAAACTCCTATTAAGGGAGGGTCATCATTTGGTTATCCTTGCTGCAAGCTGCGAACTTCTTCATCCGTTAGGAATCTCCATTTCCCTCTTGGTAAGTTCCATTTTGTGATTGATCCGTACATAACGCGATCCACTTTCAATACGTTATAATCCAATGATTCGAATAAAGCGCGAACTAATTTAACGTTAGACGCTTTTAGTTTAATGCCGATTTCTGTTTTCGGTTGATTTTCTACATAAGCAACATCTTCGACAAACACGCGTTTTTCCTCAATATAAATTCCCTTTTGCACACGTTCCAAATCTTCGTATTTCAAATTGCGATCCAAAGAAACTTGGTACATTTTTGATGAACGCTGTTCAGGTGAACTTAATTTTTGAATCAGATTCGTATCATTCGTAAAAATCATTAAGCCTAACGTACTTTTATCCATACGTCCCACGGGCGCTATTGGTGATTTAGAAGCACCTTTAACTAAACTCAAAACATTCTCCTGACTGACAATATCTTCATTAATTGTAGAGAATCCTTTAGGCTTATTCAACACAATATAAACTTTCTTTTCTGGTGTAATCACCATTCCATCAAAGTTTACAACATCAGTTACCTTTACTTTGTATCCTAATTCAGTTACAATTTCTCCGTTTACTTTTACGTTACCCGAAACAATATATAAATCCGCATCTCTTCGAGAGCATACACCAGAATTACTAATATACTTATTTAAGCGCATCTCTCCATTATCTACTTTTGGAGCAGCTGCAACTTTTGGTTTTTTATCGAATGTTCTAGCAGAAGGCTTTGGTTTTTGTGTTCCTTGTCCTTGACTAGCTCGCTTCTGGAAAGGTTTTGCTCCACCAGTTTTTGGTTTACCTCTGCGATTAGATTGGTTTTTTCTAGAACCTGATTTACCGTTATTCATATTAAATATTTTTGCAAAGATAGACAAACTCCGTCTTTTATTTCAATATACAAAAAAATATAGGGTTTAATTATAAAGTCTCTTCTAAAAGATACTTACCACTTGCCAAAACATTTGGCTTGATTAGCACGATAGACAATACCCCTAACAAAAGTAAAAGTTTGAGTAAAAAGTGAAGTCGATGATATTCTTGTGTAGTTTCTGACCTCCAAAGTTTGATCAAAAAGAAGAGCAAGAGAACGATACTGAAATAAAAATAATAAATCATATACCCAACATCATAGCGCACGGTCATTAGGTAAACTGGAATCAGGGCCAAGACAAAAACTCCACTTATAATTTCCTTTGCTACGCGTTCGCCAAAGCGCACGGGAATTGTTTGATAGTTATTGGCAAAATCGCCTCTGATATTCTCTAAATCTTTCATGATTTCGCGAATAAGCATAATCAAATACAAGAAAAAAGCATGAATAAAAATAGAAACATGGAAGGATTGGAAATACATTAAGATGGCAAAAAAAGGCAGTATTGCCAAGAGAGAGGCCAATAAATTTCCAATGATAGGATACTTTTTCAGCTTATGAGAATAGAACCACAACAGAAAAATATATACCGAAAAAAAGATAGCTCCATGTAGAGAAACAGGCAGCACAATACAAACAGACAAGAAATTAAGTAGGAAGTACACCCTTAATTTTGTGGTTTGACTGACTAATCGATCCAGCATAGATTTAGTTGGACGATTAATTAAATCTTTTTCAGCGTCGTAAAAATTGTTGATAATATAACCGGAAGCGATTGCTAAAGCCGATGATAAGATAATAAGGAATAATTGCCAGTCTAAGATAACGTCTAAAGCTCTTTTTTCAGGAGCAAAAATAAAAATTGACGCTAGATACTGGGCTAAAATTATAACAAAAATGTTATAACCTCTCACCACAGAAAACAAACTGAATATTTTAGCTAAGAGGATTTTATTTTTCCTAGATAACATATTATATTTTTCGCGGTTAATAAAAAAGGTTATAACATTCTTTATGTTTTGGGCTTAAAATTGGTAGACTACTTCTAGTTTGTAATCTTTAAGCGTTTCTTTTGCTTTGTCAATATCGGGTGTAAATCCTAAGATGTACCCTCCTCCACCAGAACCACATAGTTTTAAATAGTAGTCATTGGTTTCGATTCCCTTTTGCCACACATTGTGAAATTGCTCTGGAATCATGGGTTTAAAATGGTTAAACACCACAGAGGAAAGTTCTTTTGTATTGTTGAACAAGGCTTTCAAATCTCCTTTCAAGAAATTCTCTACACAAGCATCGGTGTGTTTGATAAACTCTTCTTTCAACACTTTTCTGAACCCTTGCTCTTTTAATTTTTCCATAAAGATAGTCACCATTGGAGCAGTTTCTCCAACAATTCCAGAATCGATTAAAAACACCGCACCTTTTCCGTCTAAACTTTGAGAAGGAATGCCTGTTGGCTCGATATTATCTTTTGAATTAATTAAAATCGGCAGACTTAAATAGCTGTTCAATGGATCAAGTCCTGAACTTGTACCGTGAAAGAAAGCTTCCATTTTACCGAAAATCCCTTTCAGCTTTAGCAATTTATCTTTGCTTAAATTTTCCAGTACCGTAATTTTATCAAATGCATATTGGTCGTAGATTGCAGCAACCAAAGCTCCGCTACTTCCTACACCGTAACCTTGAGGAATACTCGAATCAAAATACAATCCGCTTTCAATTTCTGCTTGTAATCGATCCATATCAAATTGCACCAATTCAGGCTCCGCTTCCTGCATATCGACAAGATAGGCAGCAAAATTTCTCAAATATTCATTTGATTTTTTGGCGAATGCCTCTAGGTTTTCATCCATTTTCAAGGCTCCCTTATAAAAATTATAGGGAATTGATAATCCTTTTGAGTCTTTTATAATTCCGTATTCTCCGAATAAAAGAATTTTAGAATAAAATAAAGGTCCTTTCATAGCTTATAAAAGTAATTTACCCCCCAAAGGTACGTATAATATTCACGCTTAGGTGGTTTTGTTTTATTTTTTTTCTATAAATACCGATTTTTAAAACCATAAACACAATGACGACAACCATTTTGGCAGCATTGTCCTTTGAGGAAATGATAGAGTTCGGTAAAGACAAAATACCCGTTTTCAACATAGTAGTGCTTGCCTTCGACCATTTCATTTCGCTTTCGCGGAAACACTTCCGTTTTTGCTTGAGCAACTAACAGATTCATTTGTTCTAGACAGGCATTGCACAAACACTTGTGAAAAGAGCTACGCAAGAAAACGCGGGTATCGGGATGGAGTTGTACTTGGCTACACTCACAGCGATCAATCTGCTCCGATTGGCAGGTGATTGCTGCTTTGCAGTGGGTGCACTTTTTATTTTTCGTCATGATTTTCTAGCGCATTGTTGCGAAGTTGTAAAACTGTAAGTTTCCTTTGGATTCGATTTCAACCTCTTGTTTTACCGATGGACCGTTGGGCCTTTGTAAGTCAAAAGTCAACTGATTTTTACCTTTAGCTAATGGAATGCGCGCATATTTTATCTCTGCAGGGAGGGTTTGCCAATTTCGGGTATCTGCCTTCTCTGAAAATAAATTATACAATTGCAGCCCCAAACCTACTCCTTCTAGAACCGCGTTATTATCATTGGATCTCGCTACGGATTTCACAGCATATTCTGCTGATTTTTTAACCGCTAAACGCGTTAAAATCTTACCTAATTCTTTTCCTGCTCGTTCTTGTAGGGTTGCTACCGCTACAACATCAATATCTTGTACCTTTTCTAAAACATAAGTCGCTGTACCGTTTACTTGCACTTGTGCTTTGGCAAAGGGAACGGGTGTGCTAATATACTTTGGATAGGCAATATTCACGCTGTGTACATCACTCAAGTCAGTATGTCCTGCAATCCCAAAATCTAAAGGAATCATTACTCCTAAGGCATTGGTAAATACCAAGGCACCACTATCGCCTTTAATCAGAGAGAACATAATATTCTCTTCTTCTTTAATTGGCGCAGTTCCATTTTCCCAAAACACCACTAGCTCACCACCTTCAGCTGTTTTAAACGGCTTAAAAGTAGTACCAAAGTCTTTTTCAAACTTGCGTAAATCATTGGTAAAGCCCAATTTATAAGCCATATTCATGGCGTCATACTTTAAATTTTCTGGGATACTTACCCCATAATACAAGCCACCAACCGCACTTTGATACACCTCCACCGCATTGCGGTAAGCGATAAAAGCATCGTTGTAATTTCCTGTTGATTCGTAAATAAGTCCTTGTAAATTTAATGAAAAAGCATCTTTGGAATAACGCGTAGTTTTGTTGTTATATTTATCTCCTTGTTCGTAGTTTTGAAGAGAAATACGACGTGCTTCTACCAGAGCGTCCTGTGCCTGTCCTTGGAATAAATAGTTTAGCGCTTTGTAATAATGCAGCATAAAAATTTCAAACTCTTCTCCCTTATAACTTTGGGACATCGAATTTAAAAAAAGTCCAACCATAACGTCACCAAATTGGGTAACCTGGTCTTCAATTAAAAGATCTGCTTTATTGAGGTATTGATTACTCAAGGCATAATTGCCTTTTAGGTGTTCTACTCTTCCTTTCTCCATATAGAATAGCAAGAGGTTTCTCGATTTCTGCAACAGTTTATTTTTATCCAATGCGCTTTCTGCTCCAACATAGTCTTCATGGATCATGCGTTGGTAATAATCTGTAATTCGATCGTGATAGGTCGCGCATCCAAACACGAAAAACATTAGTGCCACAGGCACTAATGTTTTTGTTATGGAAGCTATGGTTCGATTGAAAACCATCAATTATAAATTTAGTTTTTTACGTATTTCGCTATCTTTTTGTCTCCGATCCAAACTACTTCATTCGTTTGTAGATTCGTTAATTCTAAATTAACTTGATAGTAAACAACTTTTTTCTTTTTGTGTGAGTCTACAATAGAGTTGATAGAACCTTGCAACATAAAGTCTGCTCCTTGTTCTAGACCGAATTGTTTCATAGAAGAAGCTGATGCATTCGTTTGTTGATCTGCACGCTCACCTCTAAGTTCATCGCGTTTTTTACCTCCTTGCACTAAGCGTACACGTCCAGACTGGATGAATGATTGCTCTACGTCTTTTACGAATGTTTCTGCGTCAATATGCTCATGGCTTTTGTTGTATACCATGCCCACGATAACTACTGGTTTCTTGTTGTTGTTCTCATCTTGAAAGTCTCCAATCCAATTACCATCAAGTACTTGTCTTGTCATTTGCTGAGCCACTTCTCTCGAATCTGAATTATTCCATCTACCACTGAGGTCAATTGTTTCCTCTGTACTTACTCTGGTTACTTGACGACCACAAGACGTGATAAATAAACCTGAAGCCGCTAAAATTGCAGCTAATGCTATCTTTCTAATTTGCATACTTTTTTTTATTATTCATTATTTTTTCCTAACTAAATAGAGAACCACCAGTTCCCAGTTTTAAAGCCTATACGCGGAAACCAATTCCAATTGCTGTAATTTCTATAGTAATTGTTGTATCCGTAATTGTAGTTATATCCGTAATCCGAATAGTACGTACGTCCGTATTTTGCTCGAGCCATGCGTTCTTCATGACGATATTGTCTTCTCAAAGCTTTGCGTTCTTGCTTTGCTTCATACCAATCGTACGCTTTGTACGTATTGTGAACCGTCTCTCCTAAATTAACCAAAAGAGAATCCTTCAGTATCATGTATTTTTCCATACTGACACGATAGTTGGGATTTTGATCTTCGATTGGAGTTTGTGCGCTTGCTTGATATGTAAACAAGCTACACATCACTAGTCCTAGTAATTTTATAATATTTTTCATAGCTTGAAGTTTTTATAGTAAATATTATTTTTCTACTGTAAATTTAGCATTTTTTATTTAATTAATAACGCTCCATTTCCCATTTTATCCTCAATAAAATGTTCATTCTGACAAAATACGCTCAAATCCGCACGAATAAATTCGAGCACTTCTGCTTTTACTGATTCAGGAAAGAGTACGTGTACATTAGCTCCTGCATCTAAAGTAAAGCAAATAGGAATTGCTGTTTTAGCTCTAAATGCCCAGATTTTCTCGATAATCTGTAGGGTATTGGGTTTCATCAAAATGAAATACGGCATAGAGGTCATCATCATAGCGTGTAGCGTTAGTGCTTCGCTTTCAACCAAAGCAATAAAACGCGTAAGATCTCCTGTTTGAAGAATCTGTTTAAGCGCACTTAAATTTTGATGCGCTTGTTTAAAGCGTTCTGCTGCGAAGGGATGATTGTGCATCAAATCGTGTCCTACTGTACTGGAGACTTGTTTTTCACCTTTGTCGACCAACAAAATCACATCTTGGTAATTTTCAAAGTTTTGGTGCACAGCGAAAGGAGCTTCGATTCCATATAAATCTGAACTTCCTTCAACGTCTGCTTGTTCTCCCCAAACAACAATCGAGCCAACAACACTTCTACACGCACTGCCAGAACCTAAACGCGCTAAAAAAGAAGCTTTTTTATGAAAATAGGATGTTTCCATAGCGGGATGTAGTGCTTGCTCCAATGCCATGATATTCATCGCCATAGCAGCCATTCCTGATGCAGAAGAGGCAATACCTGAACTGTGCGGAAATGTATTGGTTGTATCAATCGTAAAATGATAATCTTCAATATACGAACAGTAAGGCAAGATGCGCTCGAAGAATTTTTGTATTTTAGGTTTGAACTCTTCTTTGGGCTTACCCTCAAACAGCAAATCAAATCGGATGCCCTTTTCTTCTTTCTTTGTAAAAGTTAACGTCGTAATGGTCTTGCAGTTACTCAACGTAAAACTCAAGGAGGGATTCGCAGGAATTTGATTCTCCTTTTTACCCCAGTATTTAACAAGAGCAATATTACTAGGTGCACTCCAAGTGAATGTGCCACTTGCTACAGTAGTTGCTGCCTTGTGCTGCACATCAAATATAAAATCAGTTGCGTTTGTCATTCCTTTCTTCTTTTTGACAAAAATACTACCTTTTTATTATAAACCACAGCTCCCTTCTACAACTAATAGCAGAATACAATTCCTCCTCTTCATTCTATCGAATTAATCCCATCATAACTAACTAAATCACAATATTTGTTTCGATTCACCATAAAAAAAAAATAAAAAGTTGTAAAAAAAATAAATATTACCTTGGTTTACAACAGATCTAACAAATAAAATATGAAAAAATTACACCTTACAACGATTGCCGCAAAATCGGAAGGTCAACCTTCTGTTTTTATTTATAAAGATGATACCTTGCTAAAGCAAATCAATACCTCTTTTCCATCTACGATTGAACTAGAGGACCATGCATCAACTTTACTATTTGTATGCGGCAATACACAGCAGACTTTTTCCCTAGATCAGCTAGCTCAATCAGACATACACCAGATTGCGCTTGCCGATCACCTAGTGATTCAACTCCGCCTTTTACCAGAAACACAGCTCTTGGATCACACCAATTTAATTCTTGGCATTTGTTCGGGAGTATTAGCAATTAGTTATTCCTTTTTCACTACGTCAAATTGGAGTGAATTGCTATTTATATTAGGAAGTGCCATCATTGTGCTTGTACTGTTTATGACGCTGTACAAAAATCCGATTCACATCAAACAGTACAATTTACGCATGTTTTCCGCCATCAGTGCTTTACTATTGGTTTTCTTGTTGATTCCTTTTGAAAACTGGACGTTGAAAACACTACTTGGACTTTCTACCATAACGGTGATTACACTATTTATTAAACGCTACCAACGCACGCTTACTTTAGTCTACCAACCAGTAGGAAAACCATAAAAAAAATATGGAAGGCAAGACCTTCCATATTTCTATTAGCACTTACAAAATTACATACATCTTTAAACCAAAGGAAGCCTCTGATTTTTTAGTTGTGTGTTTGCCAAAGGAACACAAAATTCTTGTGGAATCCACCCAAACAAAATAAACTTATCAACAATGTTATCACCAATTGTGCATGAATTAAGAAAAGTTTAAGCTTTATAGTAATATTGGTTTATTTTTTCAATAATTGCTTTCCTGCTTTGTACGCTTATATAGTCCTCATCAATGGGTGCACTAAACATAAACATCGGATTTGCAGGGAATTCACTTGTGGTTCTAAAGAGCAAAAAATAGCTTTTTGAAGTTCGTCCGGACGCAATCCATTCATTTAGTTTATAATAATCAGGGATTGATCTTCGCTCGCGCACCACCAATAAAACATCGCTTATAGCTGTCCACGGCAAGAATTTCTCCCGGAAAAAGCTTTTGTACAAAACGCCATTTTCGTCAATAGTCACTTTTATAAACATAATTTTATACAGAAACACGAAAAACAAAAAGAACAAAATAACGGCTACAAGTTTTACCACTCCCACTCCAACAAGTAAAAAGAAAATACCTGTAGCTAAAAAAGGACCTAAACAAATAAGGAGGAGCAAGAGGCTACTACTTAGATTATAATAGTTAAATTTCATGTATAGTGTATTAAAACTTAGATGCAATGGCTTGAGCTGCTAAAAAACCAGTTGTCCATGCGTTTTGAAAATTAAATCCACCTGTAATGGCGTCTATATCGAGGATTTCCCCTGCGAAATACAAATTATTGTGAGACTTGCTTTCCATGGTTTTGAAATTGACATCGCGTAAATCAATTCCCCCTGCTGTAACGAATTCATCCTTAAATGTACTTTTTCCATTAACCTGATACTGTCCTTCTTGTAGCTCTGAGACAAGAGCCTGCATTTGTTTGTTATTTAAATCCGCCCAAGTTAGTGTTTCATTAATACCTGCAGCAAGAACTAAGCGTTCCCAAAGTCGGGTAGGAAAATCGAATAATCCTCTTTTCACCACAGTTTTTTTAGCGTGTTCGAGTTTAAAGTCTCTCAAGTGTTCCAATAAATCGGCCCCTTCGTATTGAGGTAACCAATTGACCACTAATTGAAACTGATAATTTTTCGTTGCCAACACACGAGCACCCCAAGCGGATAAGCGTAAAATCCCGGGTCCGCTCATTCCCCAATGGGTTATAAGCAAAGGACCGGTTGCTTCTAGCTTGCTTCCTTTAACCTTTGCGGTAGCAGGTGTGGCTACCCCCATTAAATCAGCAATTCGCTTATCTTTTATATTAAAGGTAAACAAAGAAGGAACGGGTTCTACCAAACGATGACCTAGATCTGCCATCATTTGCCATACTTTCGGATTACTTCCCGTTGTAAAGACTAGATGCGAGCAGCTAAGCCCCTCTTTTGAGGTATCCAGTTTCCAACCATTTTCACTTTGATACACCCCTTGAACACTGATTCCTAGCAAAACGTCAACTTTGTATTGGGCGGCGGCTCGGGTAAAACAATCAATAATGGTTTGAGATGAATCGGTAATGGGAAACATACGACCATCCTCTTCAATTTTTAACTCCACGCCGTACTTTGAAAACCACTCAATGGTATCACCACAACAAAATTGATGAAAAGGGCCTAGTAATTCTTTTTGCCCACGTGGATAATAGTGCACTAATTCTTTGGGATCGAAACAAGCATGTGTAACATTACAGCGCCCACCCCCTGATATTCTAACTTTCGCAAGCACTTCTTTTCCGCGCTCTACAATCGCAATTTTTAAATTAGGATGGCGTTCACCCAAATTAATTGCCGTAAAAAAACCAGCGGCTCCCCCACCTACGATGATGACATCATAATGCATAATCCCCATATTTAGCTATTTACTAAAGTTCCTTTTTTTATGTTAGTCGAAACTTTTATCTTTACAGCCACAAAGATACTTACTTACAATCGCATCCATATCATTGTAAAATTAAGATTATGAAAAAATTGCCATTTTTATTCCTGATTGCTTTATTTGCTATGTGTAAATCTGTTCCACACGGAAGCAGTAGCACTAGTAGTAGCACTAGTAGCAACAGTAGCAGTACGGATTCTCCTTCTAAGGACCTAACCATTGAAGAGCGTATTGAAGAGATTAAAGAAGAAAATCGTTTACCCGAAGCCAAAGACGTGATAGACTTACCAGACTATGCTCAGGTAAGAGATGATTTCCGTTCTGTAACAGAAAAAACCAAAGAAGCCTATTTACAAGGAATGCAGGCAACAGGAGAAAAATATAGTGTTGTTATTTTAACTCAAGGATTTAAAGGAGAAAACATCGTAGTAAAAAGCGACAGTAAAACATTCTTCAAAGGAATGACCATGAGCGATTTATCCAATGGAATTGCCAAATCAGTTCGCGTTGAAAACACAGCTGATTTTACCGTTACTGATTCCTACACAAATAGCGAAGTGACCATTGAAAGTGACCACGCCAAGATGTTTAAGTTTATTTACATCATGAAAAACAGCAGTAAAGACAATCCGTTCAAGGTAACTTTTAGTAATACTTTACGACCAGTGCGTTAATGGAAACACGAGATACAATTTTACGACTCATCGAACAAACGGCTCTTATTTTAAGGGCCTTTTTTAATACCTTGCCTTTAGAAGACCAAGGAGAACTAGCACTAGCTGATTTTTCTTCGACCTTGAAAACAAAACTAGGAATAGATTTAGATTTTCTGTTGACTTTGACCTGTCCGGAGGAAATTCAAACCTATTTTGAGTCACACCCTTCTTTCGATGCTACCAATCAAGAATTAGTTGCGGATTTACTTGTCGCTACGACTTCACAACAAAAAGAAACTAATCCACAAATAGCTAAGGCATATCAACGTTTAGCACTGTGCCTCTATCAGGGAATTAATCAAAGAACACAGATTTATAATTGGGAAAGAGAAGCAAAAATAACACGTTTAAAACAATAATCCTTTTTCTTTTCTCCTTGTCATTCCTATGTCGAACCTTAAACTGAAATTCATTTCTACGTTAGACAAGAGGTAACTCTCTTTCCTCTCTCTTTGTAAGTATAGAAAACAACCGATAATTGTTCAAAGAAATAAAAAAAGCTAATCGAACGCAAAAAGGCACCCGATTAAGATGCCTTTTTCTCAATAGCTCCTTCCTATATTGCTCATACCTAAAAAGCTATTATCATACAATTGAACACATTCGGAAACTAAATCAGTTATCAACGAATTAAAACAGTATAAATATACTAAATTCCACTAAAATTACCTTGCACTCTTCATCCAAACCCTTATTTTTCAGGAATAGGCATTGAAAACATCAAAAAACAAGTAATCTATTGAACAAATGAACAATACATACACATATCGTTAGCAAAAGGATAAAAACACTTCCCTCTCCCTACTTTTGAGCCCAAAATTGCATTGTCCAACTGCTATAAAACACAAAAACACCTAGTTGAACTAAGTGTTTTTTTTATATGTTAGCCTTAAAGGGCGATCATCTGATGATAAGGGATTACTGTGGTATAACCTTTGTCCCTGAAATAAGCTGTTGGATTCGTAGCGGAAACGACGAGGATAAAGTCTCCGCCCCAAGCACCTAGGCTTTTAATAGCCCCGTCAAAATCGGCAAATAGTCGCTCATGGATGGGTTGAGTATCTAGAATATTCCCCAAGATTACTTCGTGTTCGCGTACTAAGGTTTTAAATCCTTCAACATCCTCAGCTTGGGTCAGCGCCTGGCTTATTTCAGATATGCGTTGAACCTGGTTGTCGATCAATCCTTTTTTAGCGCGATAAGCCACAATAGCTTCTTTGCTCGACTGTTTTTCATTGAGATAAACAAAGTACAGCTGTTGAGCAAAGGCAGGTTTAAAATCAATCAATTCCACTTTTGGATGATAAGGATCTGTGAGTTGATAAAACAAGGGGCTGCGGTATTGTGCACAGGCAATGTCATAGCCACTGCCACCAAATGATTCTTGTAGCAATTGATAAGGATTAATTTCAAACCACTGGGCTACGTTATTGATCCATGTTGATGACGTTCCCAATCCCCACAACCGCGGAAAAGTTAATTTACTTTCTACTTTAAACCCTTGCTTCGTTTGTAAAATATTTGGATTTTGTCGATGCGCCGCTCTCAATACCTTTACCAGTGTTTGTAGATAGTCGGTTCCCACGACATTCTCATCGGCCAATAGTTGCTCGATAGAGACTTTCTCTTGCATCCAAATCCTTCCATCCACGTCATAACTAGTCCAATACAATACGGGTTCTTCAATCGCTTGAACGTGTAAAGATTGTCCTTGAACGGTAGGCAGTGCGAAAGCCATCGCTCCATCTAGCACTACATATTCTCCTGCAATCAACAGTTTTCCCTGGCTGAAAAAATCCATGCAACTTATTTTCTTAATGTTTCAAGCAATTCAACCACAGCACTGTGTGACACTACATTTTTCTCAAAATGAGCCACTACTTTTGCGCGTTCTTCATCAGTTGCTTTAAATTGATTCAAGATATTCATCAAGTGCATTTTCATATGTCCTTGTTGGATTCCCGTTGTAGTCAGGGATTTAACGGCAGCGAAATTTTGTGCTAACCCAGCTACGGCGATGATTTGCATCAATTGGGTTGCCGAGGGTTTTTGCAACATCTGCAAGGCAATTTTCACCATAGGGTGTAATGAAGTTAATCCACCTACTGTTCCAACAGCCAAAGGTAGATCAATCCAAAATTTAAAAACGCCCTCACTTAAAGAAGCATGTGATAAACTGCGATACTGTCCATCTCTTGATGCATAGGCATGTACACCTGCTTCAATCGCTCTAAAGTCATTACCCGTGGCAAGAACAACTGCATCTACGCCATTCATCACTCCTTTATTATGGGTTACAGCTCTAAAGGGCTCTATTTCTGCAATGCGAACCGCTTGCACAAATTTCGAGGCAAACAATACAGGATCTTGAATCTCGCTAGATTTCAAATCCTCCACAGGACAAGAAACTTCTGCACGAACTACGCAATTAGGTACGTAATTAGACAAAATACTCATCACAACGTCAATTGTTTTTTCTTCTTGCGAAAAAGCGTCATAGGCCAACGCTTGTTGTTTTAAAGTAGTCGCCATTTGCTCCAAACAAGAGTTTATAAAATTCGCCCCCATGCTGTCTTTCGTTTCAAACGTAACGTGCAACTGGTAGTAATCCTCAATCTCTTGTGTTTTGTCGCGCAAATGAATAGCTAAAATTCCACCTCCACGCTTCTGCATATTTTGCGTTATCGAAAGTGTATCTTCGAAGAAAGCGGGTTGAATTTCTTGTATAAACTGTTCGAGCTTTGCTTTATCTCCTTTATAGATAAAGTGAACCTGCCCTATTTTTTCTGTATTTAAAATGGTGGCTTTAAATCCCCCGCGATCTGCCCAAAACTTGGCCGCTTTGGATGCTGCTGCAACAACCGAACTCTCTTCGATAACCATCGGAATGGTGTACCACGTGTCATTAATTAAAAAGTTAGGAGCTACACCAAGCGGTAAATAAAAATTTGTGATTGTATTCTCAATAAATTCATCGTGCAATTTTTGTAATTCTTCATCGGAATTCCAGTACTGCTTGATCAAATCCACGACCGCTTCTTGGTTGTTTAAATATGTTTTTGCTATCCAATTGATTTTCTCTTGCTTGTTTAGTTTAGAAAACCCATTTATACTCCCTATCATGATGTATTACTTTTAACGACAAAGATACATTATTCTACTTAGTCGTTAAACTCCCCCTCGACATCTTCTCAAAAAAACTCATACTACAGAACTATTCATCTACTATATTGCTATACCTTTCCCTTGTATCCTCTTTGAGTCTCCTCCAACAATCCTTCGACAAAAACCCAATTTTACGACTAATAGTCGAAGAAGACTCGAAGAACAGTCGAAGGGGACGCAGAGAAAGAAGCTAGAAAACTAGTACACAAGACCAACACCACAGCAAATACAACCGATAGCGTCTACTAATGCTTCTTTGTGTAAACAAGTCTCCCCTAATGGCATACCTTTAAAAAAGAACTTTTTTTCATCCAAAAACGTTCTTCTTCTTTTTCCACGTCAAACTGTGTTATAATTAAATTATTTATGTTGCAAGAATAATCCAAACAAGAGGAGGTAAAAAAAGTAAAAAACAATCAATCCATACCATTTGTTCAAGGTATTAAGAGTTTAACTACCAAAATCGCGTCAATAATTTTAAGTTTTTATTGTTTAATCTCAATGAAAATTGGCATAAATCAGATTTTTTCAGTAAAATTGGAAGTTTTTTCGACTAATTAGATAATGAAATACATTAAATTCACCTCGCTAATTTGTGTGATTGCCACGCAGATTGGTCTAGCACAAAAGAACATTGAGCTATCGGAAATTTGGAATGCCACCTTTAAAACAGAGGCTATGCAAGCGGTCAACACGCTTAACACCCAAAATCAATACGCGCGTATTGAGCGCATTTCCGAGCAGTATCAAGCCATCAATTTATACAACTTCGAAACGCTAGAAAAAACAAAAACGGTCTTCAGCAATGAACAATTTCCCGCAATAAAATCTATCGACAGCTATGTTTTTGACGCTAAAGAGGAACAAATTCTAATTGGAACGAATACAACACCCATTTTCCGTCGTTCATTTTTAGCGGATTACTACCTATTTAATCCTAAGACCAATAGCACCAGTAAAATTGCGAATCACCCCATAATGGAGCCGCTATTTTCACCAGACGGAACCAAAATAGCCTACGCTTACGCAAACAATTTATTTATTTACGATATTGCCACCAAACAAACTACGCAACTAACCCAAGACGGTCAGAAAAATCACATTATTAATGGTATTTCAGATTGGGTATATGAAGAGGAGTTTAGCGTTGTGCGCATGTTTGACTGGAACAAGGCGAGCAATCAATTGGCTTATGTCAAGTTTGACGAAACAGAGGTTCCCGAATATTCAATGGATGTGTACGGAACGGGATTATATCCAACGCAGGATAAATTCAAATATCCGAAAGCTGGAGAAAAAAACGCAATTGTCTCCTTGTATATTTACGATGTAGCTCAAGCGAAAAACAGCAGCGTAGATCTATCAGAATTCTCGGATTTCTACATTCCGCGAATTAAGTGGACCCAGGATCCAAATCAGCTGAGTGTTCAAGTGATCAACAGACATCAAAATGATTTGAACGTATTTTTTGTCGAGGCAAACACCCAAGCGAAAAAACTAATTTTAAACGAAAAAGACGAGGCCTATGTCGATGTACACACCCTTTCTTTTTTGGATAATAATGACTTTATTTGGATGAGTGAACGCGATGGTTACAACCATTTATATCACTACAACAAAGACGGCAAGCTACTAAACCAGATCACCAAAGGGAATTGGGAAGTTACTGATTACTATGGGATAGATCTGAAAAACAAAAGATTATTCTTCCAATCAGTAGAACGCGGTTCAATCTACCGCGACATCTACTCCATCGACTTAAATGGCAAGAATAAAAAATTACTTTCCCAACAATTAGGAACGAATACAGCTATTTTCAGTCCTAAATTCGATTTATTCATCAACGTTTATTCTTCTACGACAACGGCTCCAATTTACACCTTACAACAAAGTAAAACAGGTAAAGTTGTCAAAGAGATATTGAATAACACTGCATTGACAGACAAGCTAAAGGCATACCAACTCCCGCAAAAGGAATTTACTCAAATTCCAACAGTGGACGGTACGATGCTCAATGCTTGGGTGATGAAGCCAGCGAATTTTGATGCGACTAAGACGTATCCAGTGTTCATGTATCAATACAGCGGACCAGGATCACAACAAGTGGCGGACAAATGGTTTGACTCGAACGATTACTGGCATGCGATGTTGACCCAAAAAGGGTATATCGTAGTGACGGTAGATGGTAGAGGAACAGGATTCCGCGGGGCAGCATTCAAAAAGACAACCCAATACGAATTGGGTAAATACGAGGTTGAAGATCAAATCGAAGCAGCGAAATACTTAGGTAAACAAAGCTATGTAGACGCAGATCGCATTGGTATTTGGGGATGGAGTTACGGTGGATTTATGTCGACGAACTGCTTGTTAAAAGGCAATGATGTGTTCAAAATGGCTATCGCAGTGGCACCAGTAATCAACTGGAGGTTTTACGATTCGATCTATACCGAGCGCTACATGAAAACCCCACAAGAAAACCCTTCGGGCTATGATGACAACTCACCGTATTTCTACGCCAATCAACTCAAAGGACGTTATTTGTTAGTACACGGGAGTGCCGACGACAACGTACACGTTCAGAATGCCATGGCGATGATCGAAACACTTGTCCAACACAACAAGGATTTTGATTGGTTGATCTACCCAGACAAAAATCACGGTATTTACGGCGGAAACACGCGCTTACAACTGTACACCAAGATGACTAACTTCATCTTAAACAACCTATAATACGACTTACGATCGGCTACGAAACCGTAGTTTATACAAATAAAACAAACTATAATAAACATAACTTAAATGGCAGCAGAAACAGCTACTAATTCAGACCTGTTTAAGTCGAATGTCTTAGGACATCCAGCAGGTCTTTTCGTTCTTTTCTTTACGGAAATGTGGGAACGTTTCTCATTCTATGGGATGAGAGTCTTATTGATTCAATTCTTAACCGCTCAAGTGCTTTTTGGCAGTGAGTTTTCTGGTTGGGGTTGGTCAGCAGAACAAGCCGGCGCCTTATACGGTACGTATGCCATGCTTCTTTATCTTACTCCAATTTTAGGAGGAGTAATCGCCGATAAATATATCGGATCTCGCTGGGCAGTAATTGTAGGAGCGATAATCATGACCTTAGGTCACGCTTCCATGGCTGCAGAGGGAATCTCTAAAATATGGTTCTTCGTTGGATTAGCTTGTTTGGTAATCGGAACGGGGTTCTTTAAACCCAATATGCCTTCGATATTAGGAGAAATGTATAAAACACTTCCGGAGAAAAAGGACGGTGCTTATACTATTTTCTATATGGGAGTAAACTCAGGGGCATTCTTCGGGATGATGCTTTGTGGATACTTAGCTGAAACACAAGGATGGCACTATGGATTCGGATTAGCAGGTATTTTCATGCTTTTGGGTACGATTCAGTTCTGGTTAGCTAAGCCTTTACTTGGCAATTTAGGAGAATTGAAAAAAGAAGATACTACTGTAGTAAAAACAGAAGAGCAAATCAAAGAGGAAGAAGAAACAAAGAATCCGTACACCCTTGTAGATTACATCCTAATTGGTTTAGTTTCTGTCATTGGTTTATTGTATGCCTTCAACGATCCCCTATCTAAAAATGGGGTGTTAGATATCTTCGAAAGCATAGATACGCCTTTCTTACGCGGACAAAACATCATGGCAATCTTGGCTTTAGTAGCCTTTTTATACCTTGTGATATCGCGTATTTTACGCTATGGAAAAATTATTAGAGATAGAATGTTCGCCGTGATCTTATTGGCATTTTTCTTGATGTTCTTCTTTATGAGTTTTGAGCAAGGAGCAACTTCATTGGTGCTCGTAGCAAGAGATTATGTAGATCGAACCTTAGAAGGAACAACCCTAACTATTTTCAACATCGTCAATACGTGTTTAACCATTATTCCTTTACTGATTATTTCATGGGTATTGATTTTATTAGCCAAAGCAACATGGAAAAAAATTGCTTTATCTAATGTGATCTTATTCATCTGTTTTGCGGGAATTTGGGCCATGGCGATTTATATGTTAAATGCTGAATTTTCAAGAGAAGTTTCTCAGATTACAGTATCGTGGTTCTCCATCTTAAACTCGTTCTTCATTATTGCTTTGGCGTCATCGGTATCCAAACTATGGGATTCGAAATACAATCCGCCAGCAGCATTCAAGTACGGAATTGGTCTATTGTTAGTTGCCATTGGTTTCTTAATCTTAGGCTTAGGCTCAATGGGCTTAGGAGATGGTGTAAAAATGTCGATGATATTTCTAGTTTTAACATACTTATTCCATACTTTAGGGGAATTATTTATTTCACCTGTTGGATTATCGTATGTATCTAAATTAGTACCAGGAAAGATGCTTGCATTTATGTTCGGTATGTGGTATTTAGCTTTAGCAATTGCACAAAAATTTGCGGCTATTCTAGGAGGTCAAATTGAAAACATTAAAGAAGAATATTCCTTGAGTCACTTCTTCTTCTTATTTACTTTAATCCCTGCTGCAGCTGCCGTATTGGTGATGTTAGTAAACCCATTATTGAAAAAACTAATGCACGGTGTTCGTTAACCCACCGTGCATTGCACAATAAATAAAAACTATATACAATGAGTCAAACACAGACATTAGAAGAGATTCAAAATTTCTCTGGTAAATACCCGAAGCAAATTTGGAGCTTATTCTTCTCAGAGATGTGGGAGCGTTTCAGCTTCTATGGGATGAGAGGAATGTTGGTTTTCTTTATGATTGACCAACTTAAATTTGAAGAAGCACAAGCCAACTTACAATACGGAGCTACACAAGCTTTCGTATACGCCTTTACCTTCTTAGGGGGTATTTTTGCAGATAAAATTTTAGGTTTCCGCAAGTCTCTGTTTTGGGGTGGAGCTATGATGATTTTAGGTAGTTTAATCCTAGCGATTGATCCACATGCCTACTTTTTCATTGGAATTGCCTTTACTGTAATTGGAACAGGATTCTTTAAACCAAACATCTCAACGATGGTTGGTAAATTGTACAAAAAAGGAGATGAGCGTACAGATGCTGGTTTCTCTTTATTCTACGCAGGAATTAACTTAGGAGCTCTTATCGGAGGATACTTGTGTATCGCTATCGGAAAAGGACACTTATTCGAAGATTCTATTGCAGTAGAAAACCGTTGGAGTGTTGCTTTTGGATTAGCTGCTTTTGTGATGTTAGTGAGTTTAGTTAACTTTATCTTTACGAAAAGACATTTAGGCCCAATTGGACTTCAACCGATGCAAACTAATGCAAACGGCGAACAAGTAAGAATGCCACTTTGGAAAGAAGTAGGTACTTATGTTTTGACTTTTGCTATGGTTCCTGTAATCGTATTCATGATTGACAATACGGACTATACTGCTTACTTCATGTACACCGTTGGTCCTTTAGCTTTAGCTTATTTGTTCTATGAAATGACGAAATTGACAAGTGCAGAACGCAAAAAGATTATTGCTGCGTTAGTATTTATCTTCTTCTCGATTCTATTCTTCGGTATTTATGAACAAGCAGGTGGATCACTAAGTATCTTCGCAGCGAAAAACTTAAATTCGGAACTATTGGGTATTCACTTAGATCCAAATGGAGTAAATAACTCGGGAGGAGCTTTCTTTATTATCTTCATTGCACCCTTATTAGGATTGCTTTGGATTTGGATGGCAAAGAAAAAAATTGAACCAAATACTGTAATGAAATTTGGTTTAGGTTTTATCTTGCTAGGAGCGGGTTACTACGCCTTATTTGGAACTAGATTCTTCGCTGATGCAGCAGGTATGACGTCCTTAGACTTCTTTACCTTCGCCTTGTTAATCATTACGCTTGGAGAGCTGTGTTTATCGCCAATTGGATTGTCGATTATGACCAAGTTATCTACGGCGAACCTACAGGGAATGATGATGGGAATGTGGTTCTTGGCTAGTGCATACGGACAATATGTAGCAGGTATTATCGGTGCAGCAATGTCTAAAGGACATACAGAAGCTGTAACAGGAAATCACCCCAACTACGATGCTCTCCTCTCTTATACTGACGGATATAAAGACTTAGGGCTTTATGCAGTTATTGCAGGAGTAATCTTGATTGCCCTTTCACCACTAATGAAAAAATTAATGCAAGAAGTGAAGTAATAATACTAACTTTTATATATCAAACAAGATAAAAGCGACCCCTGGGTCGCTTTTTCGTTTTTACCTATATTTTTTAACATCAAACGCATGGCTATATAAAATATACAGACTAAATTACACTCCTTAATTTTAACAATCTTTTATCTTCATGTCACAAAATAATAAAACCTTTGGACAGACTTTGCGATCGTTCAATAAAAACTTCTGGATTGCCAGCTTCATGGAACTCATGGAACGTTGGGCTTGGTATGGAATCTATACCTTATTAGGTCTTTATCTTGTTGGATCAACCGACACCGGCGGTCTTGGTTTTGACCATGTGCAAAAAGGAAGTATTATGGGGGGTATCGTTGGTATCTTGTACTTCTTACCTCTGTTTTTTGGCGTTATCGCTGACCGTATCGGTTATAAAATTTCATTGATTATATCTTTTGTTATCATGATTGTTGGTTACTACCTTTTAGGGGAAGTAACTGCGTTCTCTAATGTCTATGCTGCCTTTTTATTAGTTGCAGTAGGAGCAGCTTTCTTTAAACCTGTAGCATCAGCCATTATTGCAAGTAACACTGATGAATCTACCGGTACCTTAGGTTTTGGTATCTTTTACATGATGGTAAACATCGGTGGATTTATTGGTCCAGCAATGTCATCAGGATTGCGCACGACCTATGGCTGGAACATCATCTTCATCCAAGCCGCTGTGGTAATAGCCATTAACTTAATTGTCGTTTTGTTTTTCTATAAAGAAGTAAAAGTAGAAAAACCGAAAGACTCTATCGCAAAAGCCATTGAAGACTCTATACGAGGTATCTTTGAAGCTTTAAAAGACGTCCGTTTAGGTATTTTATTGTTGTTAATGATCGGGTTTTGGACCATGTTTAATCAATTGTTCAATACACTACCAAACTTTATTGAGGACTGGGTCAACTCTGCAGTAATCAGTGAATGGATCAATGAAAATCTACCTTTCTTAGGAACTTTATTGACACAAGATGGACAAGTGAAACCCGAATGGTTTACCAATATTGACTCGTTTATGATTATTATCTGTCAGGTAACTATTTCCTATTTTGTAACGAAAATGCGTCATATCAATGCCGTAATCCGCGGAGCCGTTATTGCAAGTATTGGAGTTGGACTAACTTTCTATACAAACAATCCCCTTTTCACTATTTTAGGAACCATGATCTTCTCTATTGGAGAAATGATGTCAAGTCCAACCGTATCTTCGTTTATTTCATTAATCACGCCTAAAGGAAAAGATGGCTTGTACCAAGGGACATACTTCTTACCTGTAGCAGCAAGTTACTTTGTTACGGATTACATCTCAGGAAACTTATACCAATCGTGGTCTGATAAGTTATCCCTATTAAAAACAGAGATGGCAACACGTAACCTTCCAATGCCAGAAGTAGTTAGCCACGAACAATTTATAGAACAAGGAGCGAAAACGCTAAACATGTCGATAAATGCTTTTGAAAAACAGTTTAATCTCAAAGCTGAATCTGTAGATTGGCCGACTGTAATACAATCTTTTAAAGACTTTGCCTTATCTAAGAGTATTGACATTAGCCAAGTACACTTCCCATTCTCTAAAAATGAATATTTTGCCTTAGCAGAGCAAAAACTAGGGATGTCGCATTGGGATATGGTGGATATGCTTTGGAATACGTACAACCCAAACAAAATTTGGTATGTAATCGTTGGAATTGGAATTTTTTCCGTTATCACCTTAATGATCTATGACAAATTGGTGATTAAACCGATCGAAAACAAAAAATAATCAACTGTTTTTAGGTTAAAATTATTGAGAGTAAAAAAAATAGCCTTTTATAATAAATAAAAATGGTTATCTTTCTCAACCAATTTAAAAAACAACAATTTATGCAGACAAGCTCGACTACGCAGCCGAACTTTTTTGACACGAAAGTGCTTGGACATCCGGCTGGTTTATTTGTGTTATTCTTCACAGAAATGTGGGAACGATTCTCATTCTATGGGATGAGAGTGTTATTAATTCAATTCTTAACCATGTCCGTGATTGGAATCAACACAGGTTGGGGTTGGAACGTTGCAGATGCGGGAGCTTTGTTTGCTACATATGCTATGTTACTTTATATTACGCCTATTTTTGGGGGTATTCTAGCGGATAAATACATGGGATATCGCTGGGCAGTTGTGGTCGGTTCATTGATTATGACCTTAGGACACGCTGCGATGGCACTAGAAGGAGAAACTTTTATGTACATAGGTTTGGGATGTTTGGTTATCGGAACTGGTTTTTTCAAACCGAATATGACTTCAATCCTATCGGAAATGTACAAATCCTTCCCTGAGAAAAAAGACGGTGCTTATACCATCTTCTACATGGGAGTGAATGCAGGTGCTTTCTTTGGTATGATGCTTTGTGGGTACTTAGGAGAACGCGTTGGATGGCATTGGGGATTTGGATTAGCCGGAATCTTCATGCTATTGGGCACACTTCAATTCTGGTTAGCTAAGCCTATCTTTGGAAATATTGGTGATATACCTTCAAAAGAAGCGAGAAGCGATAAAGAAGAAGTGGTCGATACGACGAACTTGACTCCAGAGGAAAAAGATTCTTTAAAACGCAACCCTTTTACAACGATTGACTATATCTTAATCGCTATTACAACTGTAATCGGATTAATGTATGCCTTTGACGATGTATTTCGCATTGTGGGTGGTATAAACCTATTCCCAGAAACAATCTTAGGCCAAGATGGAGCTACAGTGGGTATCGCCTTTGGTCTAATTGTATTCTTAATACTCGTTATTTGGCGTATCGCCCGTTACGCTAAAGTGGTGCGCGATCGAATGATTGCCGTAATTATCTTCGCATTCTTTACGATTTTCTTCTGGATGAGTTTCGAACAAGGTGCAACTTCTTTGGTTATTTTTGCCCGTGATAATACACAACGCGTCCTATCAGGAGATACCGCTTTACTGTTTAAGATATTCAATACGCTACTTACCATTATTCCGTTAGCTCTAATCTCATGGGTGCTAATCATCTTAGCTAAGCGTACCTATAAAAAAGCATTGATTTCCAACATTATTCTAGGTCTTACGTTCTTAGGCGTTTGGGGAGCCGTTGTTTGGATGTTAGACCGTGATTGGTCGTCTCACGCCTACCAAGTACACTTCCAAACAGTAGAAACACCTGCTCTAAATGAAGATGGAACAGCAAAATACGACGAAAACAACAACGCGACATTTAAATACCAACCTCTTTCATCAGCTTTCCAAGCCAACGAAGGAGACAAAATCGTTGAACAACACACGATCATTTCCAATCGCGCAGAATATGAAGTTGGTACCTCAGTTAAGATTTATGAAGAATTAGGTACGTATCATATTTTAGATGAAGAAATGGAAGCCAAATTAATTGCAGCCTATGGAACGAAAAATGAAGCAGCTCCAATTGTTCAAGCAGAAGTAAAAGAAATTAAAGACAATCAGGTAGAAATTACTGCCTCTTGGTTTTCGATCCTAAACTCTTTCTTTATTATCGCCTTTGCTTCCTTAGTATCTAAACTATGGGATTCAAAATACAACCCTCCAGCTTCAATTAAATACGGATTAGGGTTAATCATTATGGCTTTAGGGTTTGGCGTACTCGCTTATGGTGCAAACGGAATTACGGAAGGAAACAGAGTTTCGATGATGTGGCTTGTTTTTGCCTATTTATTTCATACCTTAGGGGAGTTATTCTCATCACCTGTGGGACTTTCTTATGTATCTAAGCTTGTTCCTGCGAGAATGATTGCATTTATGTTTGGTATGTGGTATTTAGCCATCGCAATTGGTAATAACTTAGCAGCTAAACTTGGAGGTCAAATTGAAAATATTACGGAAAAATACTCCTTATCTGGGTTCTTCCTCATTTTTACTATAGTTCCAATTGTTGCCGGTATTTTAGTCATTGCATTAAATCCCGTTATGAAACGTCTAATGCACGGTGTTAAATAAAAACAAACTTAAATACTCATGAAAAAAATCGCATTCTTATTTGCCCTATTATTTATAGGCATTAGTGCACAAGCACAAGAAATTAAATGGATGACGCTAAATGATGCATTAGCTGCCCAAAAAAAAGATCCAAAACCTATTTTTATGGATGTTTATACCGATTGGTGTGGTCCATGTAAAATGCTAGATAGCAATACATTCAGTGATGCAAAATTTGCAGACTATATTACAAAGAACTACTATGCTGTAAAATTCAATGCTGAAGGAAATGAAACGGTTACCTATAACGGTAAGAAATACAGCAATCCAAGCTATGATGCGAATCGTAAAGGAAGAAATGCAACGCATGAATTAACGTTATTCTTACGCGTACCTGGTTACCCAACGATGGTTATCTTGGATAAAAAAGGAAACATAGATCAATCGATTGTTGGTTATCATACAGCTACACAGTTGTTGAGCAAAATATAATCTCAAAGGAATTGAGAGGACCAATATCCCTTTTCACTTATATCGTGAAAAGGGATATTTTTTTTGCGGCAACTTGAAATTATGCGTTCCTTAAACCCCATACGCAACCCCTTACCTAAAATGACGTATTGGGGATGGTGCCACTCCAAAACGCGATTGATGTTTACCTGGCAGTGCTCTTGGAAATACACTACCTCAAAACGCTGCGATAGGGCATAATGTGGCATAGAGGAAGATAAGACCAATAGCCGGTGATTGTCGTCGATTTGATACATTAGTTGAGGCGTATTGTACACTACTTCTTTCGCTTGAAAGTACCGCTGATACCCTGCCACAATAGAATGACCAACTACACTATCACTAAAAACAAATAGTCTTTCGTTGGAATAATGCAACACAAGTGCTTCCTTTTTGGTTGTGGACGCAAGAATAAGCTCCGGTATTTTCTTTTCGAATATTGTAGGATACACCCAGGAGAACACAAGCATTACAGAAACTAGCCATGTCGCTCCTATTCCCTTAATACGCGGACGCTTCAACAAAACACCCAAGGCAAAAAGCCCTACAAAGAGCAAGGCAACCTTTTCGGTTGTTAGATATAAGTCAGACAGGGAAACATTTGCTTTCGACAGCAAGTCCAACACCCAAAAAACAAAACGCGTCCAATACTCAATGACTAGACCCATGTTCTCCTCAATCCAGGGCAATATCCAACCCAAACACAAAAATAACAAACCTAAAAGGAGCAACACAGTAAGTAGAGGTACAACCACGAGATTGCTCAACAAGAACGTAAGTGAAAAGGAGTGAAAATAATATAGCTGAAGGGGAAGGACACTACATTGTGCTACAAAAGAGACGTAGATCAAGCCCAAAAAATAATTGATAACTTTGTTTTGCGTATAGCATTTAGTAAACAAAGGCATGAGCCAAACGATTCCCAACACGGCAGTATAACTCAGTTGAAACCCGACATCATATAGCCAATCGGGTTCAAAGAGCAAGCTTAAAAATAAGGTAATTCCCACTATTTCTATAGTCTTTTGTTTGCGTCGCCAAGCCACAGCGACAGACAAAAGTGAAAACATAAAAACAGCGCGAAAAACGGACAGTGCAAAACCCGAGAGAAAGACAAACAGCCAGAGCAAACCAATAATTATGAGGTAACGATAGGTTGGCTTTACAAAAGAGGTTAGTTGGTTGAGGAAAACATAGAGAATACCAATATGCAAGCCTGAAATAGCGAGGACATGCATGACGCCCAAATACTGAAATGAAGAAACAAGAGATCCGGCTAATTGGGTGCGATCACCTAGTATAATAGCTCGAAGAATCGCCTTAGTTTGCGGAGACAACTGAGTCGGAGTCTGGATGCGTTTTAGTAAACTACTCCGTATATGGGGTAGGATAAAATCAAATCTGCTTTGCTCTCTCACCTTATATATCTGACTACAAGACAACTGTTTACCAATTCCCTTTCGCTGCATCACAGCAGCATAGTCCACTTGTCCGCGATTGGCAGGGGAACGAAATGATCGAAAAAAACCAACGGTCGCCCAGGTACTTCCAATTTCAACAGCATCCTCCACTAGTAAAACATGTGCGAATCCGCGTGTACGAATCGAATCTACAGCTTCAACTTCAACGAGAAAACGCGTTTTACCTCCTTGTTGACTCTCTTGTGTTTTTTGCTTTTCCACTATGCGAAACTGGATGACATAGTTTTTTTGGTCCACCACCCTCGTCGCGTAGTTCTTGTATTGGGTGCGCCAATCAGAAAATTGAGTGGCCAAAAAACCAGCGCAAAAACACAAGCTATACAACAGCAAAACTGAAAGATAAAATACACGTGATTGATACATCCAATCGCGCTTACAGTATACACTAAGAACTAGCAGTAGAAACAGCAGACAAAAAACAGGTAGAATCAGCTGTAAACTCAGGTGCGGTTTACACCCAATACCGAGCATAACCGCAGTAGCATAAAACAAAAAAGAGAATTTTAATGGCCTCATAAACTGAGTACATCAAAATTCTCTCCACTATAAGTTAAAAGCTTTGATTTAGATATCTTGATCCATCAAAACTCGGTTTATTTGAACAAATCTTCTTTTGTAGTAATCTTCATTTGTTGAAGAAACGATTACGCCTTTGCTTGTTGAAGAATGTATAAATTTAATCTCGTCATCTATGACTTCAGTGATAATTCCAACATGGCTTATTCTAGGTCCTCGTCCCGTTCTAAAGAAGATCAAATCTCCTTTTTGGGCTTCGTTTTTTGAAACTTTATCCCCTACTTTAGCCATAGCACTAGAGTTTCGTGGCAAGTTCACTGACGTATCGTTAAAAGCATTGACAACAAGTCCAGAACAATCTAGCCCACTTCGGGTTGTTCCTCCAAAGCGATAACGCACCCCTTCAAAGTCAAAAGCTGTGCTCAACACCATATCGGACAAATTTGAATCAACACTTTTTGTTGTACTCATTTCTTCTAAAAGGGATTCTAATTGATTTCGAATCTCTTCATCTTCCTTTTTGCTCTCTTTTAAAACTAGTGTTTCTTTCTTTTTACCGGGGTTTTCTTTATTCGTTGTTGCGGCATGCGTATAACTTGAGCAGACAACGCTCAGACCTAATAAAATTGAGGAAAATACTGTTTTATTTTTCATAGCAAATGGGTTTTTACATAGTAGATTTTCAATTAGAATTTTTAATAATCGCTTCGGCGGCTAAATCACTAGCCCCTCGCCCGCCTAAATTATGAATTAATTTCTCATAATCCAATAAAATTTTATCTCTTTTTTCACTTTTGACAATTTTTTCGAACTCTAATGCGATTCTTTTCGCATTACAGTCGTGTTGAATCAATTCGACTACGACTTCTTCATCCATGATTAAATTAACCAAAGAGATGTATTTTAAGGTAATAATTCGCTTGGCAATTTCGTATGAGATAGTATTTCCTTTATACAGTACTACCTGAGGAACTTTAAACAAAGCCGTTTCCAATGTAGCTGTTCCCGAAGTTACAAGTGCAGCATATGCAACATCTAATAGCGCATAGGTATCATTAGTAATAAAGGAAATATTTTGTCCTTTCAGGAATTGTTCATAAAACTCCGGTTCTTGTCCTGGAGCTCCTGCGATAACAAATTGATATTCGGGGTGATTCTGTACTACCGAAAGCATTTCACCTAACAGGCGTTTAATTTCTTGTTTTCTACTACCTGGTAGTAAGGCAATAATAGGCCGGTCATCCAAGTGATATTTTTGTCGAAAATCTACTTTTTCCCTACTGCGGAATTCCTCAATTTCATCAATTAAGGGATGCCCAACAAAGGTCACGGGATACTTGTGTTTTTTCTCGTAAAAATCTTTTTCAAAAGGCAGAATCACATACATAAAATCCACATCTCGCTTAATGGCTTTGATGCGGTTTTCTTTCCACGCCCAGATTTGAGGAGAGATATAATAATGTGTGGGAATTTGATGTTGTTTGGCCCATTGTGCAATGCGCATATTAAAACCAGGATAATCAATAAAGATCAAAACATCTGGAGCAAAAGCAGTAATATCTTTTTTACACAAGGCAATATTTTTCAATATGGTGCGAAGATTTTGAACCACTTCAACAAACCCCATAAAGGCAAGATCTTTGTAGTGTTTAACCAAGGTTCCTCCTACTTTTTGCATCAAATCACCGCCCCAAAAGCGAACTTCTGCTTGAGGATCTTTGGCAAAAATGGATTTCATTAAATTGGCGCCGTGTAAATCACCTGACGCTTCTCCTGCTATAATATAGTACTTCATCTACAACAACTGGGTAATTAATGTAATAATAATAACGGCGAAAATACAGCCTCTAGCTTTATAATCTTCTCTGCGGTTGATGAAAAAAGTGAATATTCCCAAATTCAATAAACTCCCGATAGCAACAATTCTGCCTAACAGTCCTGCTTTGCGGATTAAATCGAAGTTGACAAATAAATCATAATTGGTAAAAAAACGCAAATAAAGCTCCGCTCCTATAACGGTTAAAATCGAACCGATTAAGAACCCCAGTAACATATCTATAATCCTCTTTCTCATCTATACTAATTCCCAATTGTTAATTCTATTGATAGCATGGTGTGCGGTTAAGTCAAAATGAACCGGGACAATCGAAATAAAACCATTTCTCAACGCCCACTCATCGGTGTCTTCTCCTTTATCTTGATTGACAAATTCTCCTTTCAACCAATAGTATTCCTTTCCATTAGGGCTTGTTCTCTTATCGAAATCCTCGATCCAAACAGCCTTAGCTTGTCTACACACTTTAACGCCTTGTATGTCTTCGCTTGGAAGTTTAGGAAAATTGACATTCAACACCACTTCTTTTGGAATCCCCTTTTCAAGAGCTTGCAAGGTAATTTTTTTTACAAAGGAGCGAATTTGATCAAAGTCTGCATTCCAGCTAAAGTCTTGTAGAGAAAATCCAATGGCCGGAATACCACTCATACCCGCTTCTAAAGCTGCACTCATTGTTCCGGAATAGATCACATTAATAGATGAATTCGATCCGTGATTAATTCCCGATACACAAAGGTCAGGTTTGCGTTCAAGTATTTGACCCAATGCAATTTTTACACAGTCAACCGGTGTACCTGAACAAGCGTATTCGTGTTCTAACTCAGGATCAATATGGACGCGTTCGAGTGTGAGTGTACTGTTAATCGTAACTGCGTGCCCCATTCCAGATTGCGCACTGTCAGGAGCGACCACAACCACATCGCCTATTTCTTTCATTACTTCAATTAAAGCACGGATTCCTGGAGCCGTAATACCATCGTCATTCGTAACAAGTATTAATGGTTTTTGCATCATCTCAAATTTTTAATTACTTTCGTAAAAGTAAGAATTATTATGTAATCCCTTTTGTTATTTCAGACTTTATAAACAGTCAATTACAGCGACTAGCTATCTTATTTTGTGATTTAACAAATAATTATCGACTTACATCTTAATTACTCTACTTTTTTAACTACTTTAGTTCAAAACTATTTAATGAATACTATTGGGGCATTTATGAAAAGAAATTATAAGGTCATTATACTTCTACTTGCAGTTTCTGCAGCTTTATGGAGTTTTAGATCTAAAAAGGAAACGCAGGATCCAGAGAAAGACCAACTCTTGCTAGAATTAGTCACCTATCTAATGGAGCGTACCCATTATGATCCACCCAAGTTAGACGATAAATTTTCTCAGCAGGTATATAGCGAATATATCAAAGCTCTCGATCCGATGAAGCGTTATTTTCTTCAGTCGGACATCGATGAATTTAGCAAATACGAACTTTTAATTGACGATATGATTCAATTAAAAGATCTATCTTTTTTTGATCTAACCTATGAGCGTATCACCCAGCGAATGAATGAAACAAAATCAATTTATAGCGAGGTTTTAGAGGCTCCTTTTGACTATACGCAAATGGAAACTTTTGATGCGGATTACGACAATATGCCCTTTGCTAAAACGCCTGAAGAATTAAAAGATCGCTGGAGAAAGCAAATGAAATTGAATACTTTATCAACGCTTATGGACAATATTAAGATCCAAGAGGGCAAAGATGTGGTAGAAGAAGAGGAAGAAGAAACAGATGAGTATGGAAATACCATTGCAAAAGCAAAGCCAGCTAAAAAAGAGGAGAAACCCAAAGAAATCAAATCGTTCGAGCAATTAGAAAAAGAAGCTCGTGAGACAACGAAAAAATCCTATGACGAATACTATGATGTTGTAACGGACTTAGAGCGCAAAGATTGGTTTACTGTGTACTTAAATTCTATTGTAGAACGCTTTGACCCACACTCTTTTTACTATGCTCCAGAGAACAAAGAGAAATTTGACGCTAGTATGAGTGGAAGCATCGAAGGGATTGGTGCTGTCTTGAGAAAGAAAACGGAAGGAGTTGAAATTGCAGAATTAGTACCAGGTGGACCAGCTTCAAGAGGAAGAGAAATCGAAGTAGGTGATGTGATCTTAAAAGTTGCCCAAAGCAAAGAGGAAGAACCTGTTGATGTCGTGGGTGTACGCCTTGACAATGTAGTTAAACTAATCAAAGGTAAAAAGGGAACAACGGTTTATTTGACCATCAAGAAGATTGAGGGAACTATTAAAACAGTTGCTATCACCCGTGAGGTGATTGAATTTGAAGAAACTTTTGCCAAATCGAGTGTTATTGAAGATGGAGAAAACCGCTTTGGAATTATCCAATTGCCAAAATTCTACATCAACTTTGAAAATAAAGACAACCGCAACGCCTTTACGGATGTTCAAAAGGAAATTATTGAACTCAAGAAACAAAATGTGAGCGGCATTATCATGGACTTGAGAAATAACGGTGGTGGATCCCTTCAAACGGTAGTGGATATGCTAGGGTTATTCTCTAAAGAAGGTCCTGTTGTCCAAGTAAAATCATCGAGAGGAAAGCAACAAGTTTTGGATGACAAAGGAACGCCGATTGTATGGGATGGACCTCTTGTTGTCTTAGTCAACAACTTCTCTGCTTCTGCATCTGAGATTTTCGCTGCGGCAATTCAAGATTACAAGCGCGGATTGATTATAGGTAGTAAACACACTTACGGAAAAGGAACGGTTCAAAACTTAGTTGACCTAAATGAATTGTTGAAAAAACAACCGTATGGCGATTTAGGTGCGTTGAAAATTACCCTACAGAAGTTCTACAGAATCAATGGAGGATCAACGCAGCGCGAAGGAGTATTAAGTGATATCATCTTACCAGATCGCTATTCCTACATTGACATGGGAGAACGCGACATGGACAACGCTATGCCGTGGGATAAGATTGATCGCGCTAATTACACGCCATACAACAATGATTTCACTTCTGTAATCAACAAAAGTAAGTCTAGAATTGCAGCAAATGAGCAATTCAAATTAATTGATGAAAATGCACAGTGGATCAACGAGAGAAAAGATGAAAAATCAATTTCGTTGAACTTAAAACAATACGAAGAAAAACAAAAAGAGGTTGACGCCAAAGTAAAGAAATTTAAAGCCATTTCGAAATACAACAACAAGTTGACCTTTACCTCTTTACCTAGTGAAATTGAGCGCATAAAAACCGATACAATTTTAGAGCAAAAAAGAGACAGATGGCATGAATCTTTAAACAGTGATGTTTATGTTGAGGAAGGAATACGCATTCTAAAAGACATTCAACAGCTAACTAAAGTGCCGACGAATACGAAAAAATTTTCTGATAAAAAACTATAATCAGCTAGTTTAATGGCTAGAAATAAGAATAGCAACACCCATATTGCGCTCCGAAAATTCAAAAAAGATTTTCGGGGCGTTTTGTGTTTTTGGATGATCATCTTCTTTATACTACTCAGTGTATTTGCTTATTTTATCATTCCGGATCAATCGCAACACGCCAATGCGGGTGACTTAGCTATTCGGTCAAAACAACCCGGTTTCAGTACGCCTGTATTAGTTTTTCCAAACACAGCTAAAACGACATTTTCGGAATACTGGTTTGGTCGAAAACAAACCGCTGAACAGATTCCGTTGAGCGCTTATCGATTTACGTCTGACACCTTGTTTTACACTCCGTATACCGAATTAAAAGACGCTGCACAAGAAAAGAAGCTAGCACTCCATGCATTTAGTTCGCAAGAACAAACTCAGTTGATCCAGCAAAAAACGCATTGGCTAGGTACAGACAGCCAGGGAAGAGATTATTTGAGTCGCTTGGTTTTAGGGTCTCGCGTATCAATTTCCATCGGATTTATAGCCGTTTCCATCTCTTTGCTTATTGGGATAAGCTTAGGCGCTATTGCAGGCTATTACGGGGGTAAAATAGACGCTTTTATCTTGTGGGTGATCAACATTTTCTGGTCTATCCCTACGCTGCTCCTGGTGATTGCTATCACCTTGGCTTTAGGAAAAGGATTTTGGCAAGTTTTCCTCGCTGTTGGACTGACGATGTGGGTAGAAGTTGCCCGTGTTGTTCGTGGCCAAGTAATTAGCGTCAAACAGCAACAATACATAACAGCCGCAAGAGCATTGGGGTATTCCGATTACAGAATTGTCACCCATCATATATTACCCAATTGTATGGCTCCTGTCATTGTAATCTCAGCAGCAAATTTTGCATCAGCTATCTTAGTAGAAAGTGGATTGAGCTTTTTGGGAATTGGAACTCAAGTGCCCACACCGAGTTGGGGGGCCATGATCAAAGAAAACTACAACTATATTTTAGTAGGTAAAGCTTACCTAGCCCTGTTACCAGGATTAGCAATGTTCTGTATCGTCATGTGTTTTACACAACTGGGCAATGCCATTCGAGACGCTTTTGACGTGAGAAAATAATCGAGTTATTTGATGAGAATATGACGGATATCCGATTTGGTTCCGTTGTAAATATTTAGGTCTACCTTGCCATCGATCCCCTTTACCACACCTTTTTCTGTGAATTGCCAAAAATGCCATTCCGGTTTAATTTCCTCAACAAAAAAGTTGTAATTCGCAATCCATACAATATGATCGGGAAACCACTTCTTTAAATGCGTTGTATAGTAGTGTTCTCCAGAATATAGAATTGGCCGAACGCCATAGTGTTTCTCGACAATTTCCATCCATCGTTTGAGTCCTAGGATCAAGTTTTCCATGGATTGTTGTTTGGGTAAATCTTCGATATCTAATACAGGAGGAAAATCGCCTTCAGAGAGCTTTACGGTAGCAATAAAATTCTCGGCCTGTTTACTTGAATTTTCATCCGGACGATAATAGTGATAGGCGCCGCGAATAAAGTGATTGGCACGTGCTCCTTTCCAATTTAGTGCAAAGGCTTTATCTTTACCATCATCGCCCATGGTAGCGCGCACAAAAACAAATTCTAGCGGAGCATGTTGCGCAACAGAATCCACCACTTTCCAATCAATTACTCCTTGATAATGGGATACATCAAACCCAATCATACGATCGGAATGACGTTGTAATACCTCTACCGTACGAAAGTCAAAAAAAGATTTTTCATCTGCTTCTTTGCGCTGAGCGCTAAAGAAATACTTGATTCCCTCTTGAAAGGTAATACCAAACCAAACTCCTGCTCCTAGCAGAACGACTACAATACAAATCCACTTCAACCGCGTGAATGTTGTTGATCCTTTTTTCTTTTTTGGACGTCGAGGAGTAGGTTTTCTCTTCGCAGATTGCCTATTATTCACCACTGCAATTGGAGAATTTTTCCCAGTTCCGTATTTCGTAGAAGCCATACTTATAGTAAAAAAGCAAAAATACGCAATTTACATGAACTCCTTCAACTAATTACACTACTGGAGTTTGATCCACTTTTAATACAGGTACAGGCAAGGCAATATTATTCAGCTTAAACTTCTTGTCGATGGCAAAGCGAATATCACTCGATATGCGATCATTATCAAAGGCATTTTCAATAAAGTAGTACAAAATAAAGCGAATAGAAGAATCGCCAAACTGATCGATAAATACAATAGGATGTGGGTGTTTCAATACGTCTGTATTATCTTCTACAGCGGAAAGTAAAACAGCTTTGACCAACTCAACATCGGTACCTATATAAACTCCAACGTCAATTCGCGCACGAATAACAGGATCTTCATGCGTCCAGTTGTACACAATATCATCAATTAATTTGCGGTTGGGAATCACAATATCTTTGAGGTTTCGCGTTTCCACAATCGTACAACGCAAGTGGATGGCCTTTACACGAGCCACTTGTCCATTAATCTCAATTACATCCCCCATATTCAGTGTTTTGTCGAATAAAATATAAATCCCCGCGATGATATCGCGAAAAATATCTTGTAAGGCAAACCCCAACCCCACGAACAAAGCCGCAGATGTAGTCAAAAACATGCTAATGTTTAATCCAACCACGTTCAGTATAAAGAAGAACATGATCACATAGATAAAGTAATTGACAAAATTAAAAACGCTGCGCAAGCGCAACGCAACATCTGGGGGCGAGTTTTTAATAAATGCTTTCCGCAAAAACGTCAATCCATAGCGCGTAATCATCAAGGTAAACACAATAAATAAAATCGTACCTATGGTTATACTCAATGATTTACTGGCGTAAAGCTCATATTCTAAAAACTTGGAAAGGAGTAGTTTTAAATTCAAAATAATCTCTGTTATTAAGTGGGTCTATAGCATTTGGACTCGTTAATGGTGAAAAAGTCACTTTTTACGAACAATTCAATTGATAAATTTAAAGAAATATAACAAATATTAAAAGAGAAATGACAACTAATCACCTATATGTCTTGTCAATTTCACCAATCTTTCTCTACTTAACCAAATTTTAGAAAACCCGTTTTTTCACTCATCGTTTTAACCGTGGATCTAATGCGGAGTACTAAAGCGGTTAACTTCTGTGAATCACGAGGTTAAAGCATGATAATTATCACCCCTTGGACTGAATAAAAGCATTATTTTTCGCCTTTACAACTAAACCAAAACCAAATGAAAGTAACACCTTTGCATTCCTTTCACATTCCTGTGATGGGACTCGCTTATACTATTGACAGTCCTATACGTGTGGCACAATATGGATTAGCTTCCACCTTATCTGTTATGGACGATGAGCTAATTGAACGCATGAATAAATTCTACTGTGAGAAATTCGAATTACCTTACCAAGAGATTACGAAAAAGATTGAAGATTTCAGAGCCAAGCGCATTACCGCCTACCTCAACACCTTGGATACCATTGTAAAAACAAAATTCGAATCCCTAAAACAAGACTTGCTAAAAAGCAAGCAAAGCGTAGAAGACTATATCGAAATGTTGCCTACGGTATCAGATATTCGCAAGCAATTACAGACCTATTTAGACGATAAAATTTCGGTAGAAAACTTCAAGCACATCCTCGATACATACCTAATACCCGGAGATATTGACGTCAACATTATGACTAAAGTAGATCGAGAACAGTTTGACAAAAAAGAACCCTTGCCGGCCATCTTTAATGATGCACATGCTGCCTTACGCGGATTTCACAACAGCACCTTGCAATCATCTGTGGTTTTATCTGCGGGGATGAACCCCAAGCTCTTTAGCTATTTTGAAGAATTTGATGCTTTCTATCCCCAACCCGATCAACCTTTAGCGAAAAAAATCATTTTAAAAGTCAGTGACTATAGATCCGCTTTAATACAAGGGAGTTTTTTAGCTAAAAAAGGGCTTTGGGTTTCGGAATACCGCATTGAATCAGGATTAAACTGTGGTGGACATGCCTTTGCTACGGATGGTTATTTATTGGGGGTAATCTTAGAAGAATTTAAAGACAAACGCGAGGAGCTAATAGCAACGACCCATGAATTAATGGTTAAAGCACTCACACAAAAAGGTAAATACGTTCCAGAACAACCCCTACCACTAAAAGTAACAGCACAAGGCGGTGTAGGAACGGCAGCTGAACATCAATTTTTATTGGATCACTATCAGGTTGATTCTGTGGGATGGGGATCGCCTTTCTTGCTTGTACCTGAGGCAACATCGGTTGATACTGCAACGCGAGAACTCTTAGCTAATGCCAAGGAAGAAGACTTATACTTGAGTCATATTTCCCCTTTGGGCATTCCCTTCAACAACATCAAAGGAAGCACGAATGAGGAGTACAAAGCGGCTCGCATTGCCAAGAACAAAGCTGGTAGTTCATGTCCTCGCAAGTATTTAGCATTAAACAAAATGCACGATAACGAGGGAATATGTACCGCTTCACGCAAGTATCAAACTATTGAAATCGCTGCTTTAGCCCAAAGAAAAAAGGAGATGAGCGCAGAAGAATACCAGCAGCAATTTCACGCCATAACCGAGAAAGCGTGTTTGTGTATTGGTTTGGCTAATGCCTCTTTTATCGAAAACAACCTACAAATAAAAGGAGAAGCCCAAGGCGTTGTAATCTGTCCAGGACCAAACATAGCCTATTTTACCAAAGAAGTTTCACTCAAACAGATGGTACAGCACATTTATGGTCGAGACAATGTGATCGATGCTACGCATCGTCCTCATTTTTTCATCAAGGAACTTCGTATGTATTTGGATCACTTTAAAGAAGAAAAACGTCAAATCAAAGGAGATGCCACGGCAATACAGCTCAAAAAATTAGATAAGACAAAGGCTAATTTGATCACAGGTATCGATTACTACAGCGCTTTATTCGAAAGAGATCAAACGTATTTCACAGCAACTAAAGAAGCTATTCTCAATGAATTAGCTCACATCAAAATAGCATTGTTACATGCATAGCCCCTCTAATTAGTTTTTATGTAGTCAGGTTCTCCAAAAAGAGAACCTGACTTTTTTTAACTGTTTTGTCGAGATAATGCATTAGCTCAAGTGCTTTTTCAGTTTTTACGTATAGAATTAAAACACAAACCTATAATTGCTTATACAAATCAAACACCTCTGATTCTCTCGGAATATTTTTTGGCTATTTTTAAAAGAAAAATGCAGTTAAATCCTACCCTTTTGACCTTTTCTATTTACCTGATATTAATTTTCGGCATCGGGTTTATTGCTTATGTAAAGACAAAAAATTTCTCAGATTACATTTTAGGCGGTAGGCGTTTGGGTGCCGTTGTAACAGCTTTGTCCGCTGGTGCCTCAGATATGTCGGGTTGGTTGTTAATGGGATTGCCGGGCAGTATTTTCGCCTTGGGATTATCCCAGAGTTGGATTGCGATCGGCTTGTTAGTTGGTGCTTACTTGAATTGGAAACTCGTAGCAGATCGATTGCGCACACATACAGAGCTAAGTAACAATGCCTTGACCTTACCTGATTTTTTCCTGCATCGATTTGGAAAAGACGGCAGAGGAGTTAAAACGATTGCTGCGCTTGCCATACTCGTTTTCTTTACTTTGTATTGTGCCTCTGGCATGGTTGCTGGTGCACAACTATTTGCAGTTATTTTTGAGCTCCCGTATAATCAAGCTTTAATACTGAGCGCTTTAGCCACAATTATCTATACGTTTATAGGTGGTTTTTTAGCCATTAGTTGGTGTGATACTTTACAAGCGACGTTGATGTTATTTGCCTTGCTCCTCACGCCCATTATGCTTGTTGTACACTTAGGGTCTTGGGACCTTGCCCTAGTCCAAATCCAAGTTGCGAGTACGCTCAACCACATCTCCTATTCCAACCTCATTCACGATATCAGTTTTGTATCGATTATCAGTGCACTAGCCTGGGGATTGGGCTACTTTGGTCAACCGCATATTTTGGCTCGTTTTATGGCTGCTGAAAGCGTAAAAACCATGAAAAAAGCACGTCGTATTGGTATGACGTGGATGTTTCTTTGTTTAGGAGGTGCCGTTGTTATTGGATATTTAGGCATTGGGTATTTTCAATTGCATCCAGAGCAAGCGGCTAGCGTACAGAAAAACAGCGAGCTCATCTTTATCGCTTTACTACACAATCTATTTAATCCTTGGATTATTGGCCTGTTGCTATCTGCTATATTAGCGGCAGTTATGAGTACGTTGAGCGCCCAACTATTAATGGCTTCTAGCACGCTAACACAAGATTTTTATCACTCTTTTTTTAGACGGGATGCCCGGCAGTCAGAACTCGTTTGGGTTAGTCGCTTAGCTGTATTGCTTATTTCACTAATTGCTATGGGGATTGCCTCAGAAGAAAACAACAGCATACTAGCTTTGGTTGCACATGCATGGGCAGGTTTTGGTGCGGCTTTTGGTCCGCTCATTCTCTTTGCTTTATTTTGGAAGAAAACAACAGGTAAAGGGGCGTTGACGGGCATCCTCATTGGTGGGTTAACCGTTATTTTTTGGCCAATCTTTCAAGAAAAAGTTTTACACGGTGTAATTTTTGGCTACCATGAACCCCTATACGAGATGATTCCTGGGTTTATCTTGAGTGCCTTGAGCATTTATCTCGTTTCTACCTATGGACCACCAGCTTCAAGGGTGGTACAAGTAAAATTTGACACAGCTAATGCGATCTATCGCAATGAAAGATAGTAGTTTCGCCTTTTCTTGTTTACTCTGTAGGTAAACAAGAAAAGACAACTTGACACGCAGGAGAAAGTAGATTAATCCTTGGCAATTGCAATTTTGACCTTTTTATTTTTCAATCTTGTGTCCCTCAGCTTTTGCAACAAAGGCTTAACCTTCGCTGTTTGAACGGCGACAAAAGCCTGGGTATCGCGTACATCAATTAGTCCGATATCCTCCTTCTGAAGACCTCCTGTTTTAATTAAATAACCAACGATATCTACTTTATTGACTTTGTCCTTTTTTCCAGCACTGATATAAATCGTTTTAAAATCTGTAGTATTGTCAATGGTATAAGTTCCTTTGAGTTGTTCGATGGGCATTTCAGGATCAATAAAGCTATACTGTTCCTCATCAGTGACCATGATATAGACTTTTCCTTTCGCCTTCATACGCGCCGTTCGTCCATTGCGGTGAATAAAGGCAGCTTCTTTTTCTGGAATCTGGTAGTGAATCACATGCCCAATTTCAGGGATATCCAATCCTCTAGCGGCTAAATCCGTTGAGATTAGAATATGACAACTTCTATTGCGAAACTTCATCAATGCGCGCTCTCGGTCCTCTTGTAACAATCCTCCGTGAAAAGCGCCATTAGCAACTCCTTTTTTTGTCAATGTTTCACTGATTCGCGCTACTGCATCTCGATGGTTACAGAAAACTAAAATCGTATCCTTGCCAATTTTTCCAATCAATTGAATAACAGCCTCTAATTTCTCCTCCGCAGGACAAACCACTTTGCTAAATGTCAATTGGGGTTGGATGGCTTCCGATTTCAAAAACTTTAAGATAGTGGGATTTTCAATACCGGTAAATTCGGGAATTTTCTTCAATGCCGTAGCAGAAGTCAGCAAGCGAAACTCAAGTCGATCGAAAGATTGGATGATGTAATCCATATCATCTTGAAACCCCATTTCTAATGCTTTGTCGAATTCATCAATCACATAGCTGTGTACATTTGCTGTATCAAAGGAATTCTCTTCAATATGAAAAGCCACACGCCCTGGCGTTCCTACGAGAACAGCTGGTGGAGACGAAAGATTATTTAATTCAGTACGCGTGGAATGTCCACCATAACATGCATTGATTTTAAAAGCAGTCCCCATCTTCTTAAACACCGCTTCAATCTGTAAAGCCAACTCACGTGTAGGTACAAGAATAACGGCTTGTACACCTTTTACTGCAGGATTTAATCGTTGAACGATAGGCAACAGAAAAGCCAATGTTTTACCCGATCCTGTAGGGGATAATAAAACCATACTGTTTTTCGCCTGCGCGGTTTGAAGGGTTTGAAGCTGCATCTCATTGAGTGCTGCAATCTCCAATTTTTTAAGGATATCTGCTTGATTCATGCGAAAAAGGTAGTTTTTTTAGTGATGGGTTATATGTGATGCGTTAGGAATGAAACTTGTACACTATTAACCATAAATTGTAGATCGTTAACTAGTATAAAAAAAGCCTCTTCGTTTGAAGAGGCTTTAGTGCGGGTGATAGGACTCGAACCTACACACCTTGCGGCACCAGATCCTAAGTCTGGCGTGTCTACCAATTTCACCACACCCGCAGGTGGCTTAGAACCGCTGTACACTTGTGTACTGTTGTTCTTTTAAGACGTTGCAAATATACAACCTGTTTTTTAATCTGCAAGAAAAAAATAATTTTTTTTTATTCTTATGTTTGTAAGGAATAATATAACTGTATCTATACATACTATGAAAGATTCAAAACAATTTGTTCAAGAAAACAAGCAACGTCTTATAGATGAGTTAATTGAACTACTTAAAAAGCCTTCTATCAGTGCGGATAGTGCGTACTCACAGGACGTAATTAACACGGCTGAGGCGGTAAAAGAAAATTTAATAAAAGCAGGTTGCGACAATGTAGAATTGTGCGAAACTCCAGGATATCCTATTGTATATGGAGAAAAAATCATCGATCCTGCGCTACCAACGGTATTGGTTTACGGACATTACGATGTACAACCAGCAGATCCAATCGAACTTTGGACTTCTCCCCCGTTTGAACCAGTGATTAAAACTACACCGATTCACCCTGAAGGAGCAATCTTTGCTCGTGGAGCATGTGACGACAAAGGTCAAATGTTCATGCATGTGAAAGCGGTTGAATATATGATTGCAACAAATACCTTACCATGTAACGTGAAATTCATGATTGAAGGAGAGGAAGAAGTTGGATCTGTGAGTTTAGGATGGTTTGTCAAAAGAAACCACGACAAATTGAAAAACGATGTTATTTTAATTTCTGACACGGGCATGATTTCTAATCAACAGCCTTCGATCACGACGGGATTGAGAGGATTGAGCTATGTTGAAGTTGAAGTGACTGGACCAAACAGAGATTTACACTCTGGATTATACGGTGGAGCGGTTGCCAACCCTATCAACGTATTAACGAAGATGATTGCTTCCTTACACGATGAAAACAATCATATCACGGTTCCAGGATTCTACGACAAAGTAGAAGAGCTTTCACGTGAGGAGCGAGATGAAATGGCAAAACGTCCTTTCTCTTTAGACGAGTACAAAAAAGCATTGGATATTGACGAGGTATACGGAGAAGCTGGGTACACAACTAACGAGCGCAACTCAATTCGTCCTACCTTAGACGTCAATGGAATTTGGGGAGGTTATACTGGTGAAGGAGCTAAGACTGTTATCGCTAGTAAAGCATTCGCAAAAATATCTATGCGTTTAGTACCAAACCAAGATTGGGAAGAAATAACGGAACTATTCAAAAAACACTTTGAAAGCATTGCGCCTGCAGGTGTAAAAGTAGAAGTAAAACCTCATCATGGTGGTCAAGGTTATGTAACGCCTATCGATTCAATTGGCTATCAAGCGGCTGCGAAAGCGTATGAAGATACGTTTGGTGTTACACCAATTCCAGTACGCTCAGGAGGAAGTATTCCTATTGTGGCTTTATTTGAGGAGGAATTAGGTTCTAAATCAATTATGATGGGATTCGGATTGGATTCAGATGCGATCCACTCACCAAATGAACACTTTGGTATTTTTAACTACTTAAAGGGAATTGAAACCATTCCATTGTTCTACAAATACTACATGGAATTAAGTAAATAATAGCAACATAAAAAAGCGAGAACCTGAGGTTACTCGCTTTTTTTATGTTTGTTTTTTTCTTCGATCCACAGTGCCATATATTTTGTGCTTTGTGCACTGTGATATTTGAATACTTCATGTAAAAAATGGCTTTTTCTATACGCATCTATTGTGGTATCAATGCCAATCAATTTAGATTTAAACGCCTGAATACAAGCTGTTTTATTATATTTCTTTCGAATTAATTCAATTCCTTTTAGTTGTTTTTCCTGCCAAACTGCTTCTGTTTGATACAGTTCGATTGCTTTTTCAACCAGTTGATCTACCTCTTCAGCAACAAAGCCTGGCCATTCTTCTACTTCTGCCATGGCTTCAATACCCACTGGCGTAGTAACATTGGGTGTTCCCACGCGCATGCCGTCGATAAACTTTCCTTTTATTCCTGCTCCAAAGGCGATAGGTGCTAATAGTACTCTAGCTTGTCCTATGACCGCTAAAGCATCTGCTGCTCTGCCATGTACCCAAAAGTTTTCCGTTGGTTTGTGTAATTGCATCACTTTAGCTGAGGGATACGCCCCGTATATATGCAGTTTTACTTGGGGGAGTTGTTTTCGAATCAGCGGCCAAATCTCGGTTTTTAAACGCAGAACCGTATCCCAATTGGGCTCGTGAATGAAGTTTCCAATAAAGACAAATCCCTCTCTTTGATCAAAAGTCAACCAGTTGTTTTGCTCTTCTTGTGAAATCTCGGGCTCTAAGAATGGAAGGACCCAAAGTACTTCTGCTGGCAAGTGAAAATGCTCTACCAACAAATTGTATTCAACCGGAGAAATCAACAAGGTTAAATCACAGCGCATGATACTGGCTAACTCGCGTTTGGTGCGATCACTATACCAATAGTCCGCTATTGTACCCCCTCCTTTTTTAACTAACTCTTGACGCGCATAACGCAAAAAGTGTAAATCCTCCGTATCGAGAATCGTTCGTGCATCAGGGCATTGGGCAGTGATACGCCAACCAAACTGTTCTTCGATCATAAACCGGTCGTACATTACCCAATCAGGTTGTATATCAGCTAAAATCTGATCCGTGCGTTCATCATTGAGGTAAATTGCAACTTCCTTTACCCCAAAAGGAGATAAGTCATCGCTATAAGGCGTTTGCTGTGCGGTAGATCCGAAATAAATCTCCATCTCCCACGATTGAAAAACAGCTAATAATTGCAACATGCGCTTGCCTGCTGCAGATGAACGTGATTCAGGCCATACCTGACCAATCACTACTATCTTTTTTCCTTTTAACGAATGCTCCATCTTACAAAAGTACAGCTTCTAAAGCAGTATCACTCCTTAATTTTTAATCTCTATTATATTTAGTATTTTTGCTGAAAACGAAAAGGAATTATGTTAGGACTAAAACTTTTAACCGATCCAAGATGGGCCAATATTGCGGAATCAAATCTTGAGGAAATCTTGACTGATCACTGTTGGTGCGAACAAAAAGCAGCAACTAACGCCATTACACTAATCACATACAACTCGGAATACGAGGACCTTGTAACCGAATTAACGGATATTGCCATTGAAGAAATGGAGCATTTCAAAATGGTTCACGAAATCATTAAGGAAAGAGGATACACCTTAGGACGTGAACGCAAGGATGATTATGTTAATCAACTCGTTAAGTTTTGCAAAAAAGATGGAAGCCGAAACGATGCTTTTATTGACCGTTTATTATTCGCTGCCATGATTGAAGCTAGAAGTTGTGAGCGTTTTCGCGTTTTATCTCAAAATATAAAAGATGAAGAACTCGCTAAGTTCTACTATGATTTAATGGTTTCTGAAGCCAATCACTATACGACATTCTTAAAATTTGCACGCAAATACAGCGAACGTGTTGACGTAGATAAGCGCTGGAAAGAATGGCTTGAATTTGAAGGTAACTTAATTCAGAGCTATGGTACAAAGGAACATATCCACGGATAAACTATAATATGCGAGTCTTTACTCGCATTTTTTATTCCAACTTTTGAACGCATTTCAATAATTTTCGGGCCATACTCTGATAGGCCGGAGTTTTTGCTGTATAGTTAACTTCGATTAATTCAGCAATCAATTTGGCTTGGGTGGGAAATTTCTTACACAACAACAAAATGATGCACATCGCATTAGCTTCTGTTGCTACTTTGGTCTCTGTAGTTAACCAAACTAAACTCTGATTCAACAACTGTTCTTCTTGTTGATCTGTCAATAAATGCCCTCGCTTTTCCAACAATAGAACTGCCATTTTACTTGTCAAGCGCTTGACACTCTCATCTGTTACACGCGGTAAATTTTCAATAAAAAAGACAATATAATCATCTAATAAGTGAGGATTCACTTGAACCAAATCGTCTAAAACAATACTCGCTAATACATTTACTTTACTCGTGGGATCAAACGTAAATTCGACTAAAGTTGACAGTACATTCGGTTGTTTTTCGATGTCTTCTCGTATTTTTTTTCTGCTTGCTAAGCTTGTATTTCCTTTGGATAAAATCTTATAAATCATAGCATAAATCGCTTATACTGCTCAATATAAAAGCATTGTATTGGTAAATATACTCCGTTTTTTTTCTATTTATTAAAAATAATAATTGTTTTTTCCATTTCTTATTCTATATTTGTAGAACAAGATCTACACAGATAGATACCTACGCATTTAACCTATTATTCTTACTTTGTTTGCAAAACAAAGTAAGGTCAGAGGAAAAGAGCGAATAGCAGGCATGCATTTAACAAGAACCACGCCTAACAAAAAACGAGAACAATGATAAAATTACCGCAAACAGAAGAACAGTTAATGGAATACATTTGGGATTTAAAGCAGGCTTTTTCCAAGGACTTATTGGAGAAATATCCTAATCCTAAACCAGCACAGACCACTTTGGCTACCTTGTTAAAACGGTTAACAGAGAAAGAGTTTATTACCTATGAAACATTTGGTAATTCAAGAGCCTATACTCCCTTAGTTAAAAAGGAAGATTACTTTGAAACCCACTTAAATACTTTAGTAGAGCAACACTTTAATAACTCTGCTTTTTCTTTTGCTTCATTTTTTACCCAAAAAAGCAAGATGAGTAAAAAGGAATTGGAAGCACTCAAAAAAATTGTAGAAGATCAACTAAAAGATTAATCACATGCTATTATACCTCATCCAAACCACAGTTTTATTGTTTATGACACTTGGGATATACAAGCTTTTTCTAGAGCAGACCAAGATACATGAATTTAAACGCTATTATCTTCTTGCGGCCTTGGTACTTGCGCTGATCTTGCCTTTGGTAAAAATTCCATCTACTAGTCCATTAACTATAGCCAATAGCAAGTTACAGGAACTAAATGAAATAATTATTTCGCCTACAACTTCATCCACAGCGGATGCCGTTTATTCATACATCACTCCATCCACTGTTTTACTTCTACTCTATAGCCTTGGAGTTCTCATCATGTTGATTCGCTTTTTTAAGTCAATACAGCAGTACAAAAAACTAGAACAACGAGGAAGTCTTGTTTACGACCGCGGACAGCGATTTGTTTTGGTAGACCATATCGATACAGCTTTTACCTTTCGAGATACCATTTACCTTCCGCTTTACATTCCCATTGATTGGACCAACAAAATTATCTTACATGAATACAACCATGTAAAGCAACATCATTCCCGCGATATTTTATTCATTGAGATATTAAAAATAGTCTTTTGGTTTCAGCCATTATTATATTGGTATCAACAGCATATTGCCTTAAATCACGAGTTTTTGGCAGATGATACCCTAAATACTTCTAAAGAAGAAACCCAAGCCTATTTACAATTACTATTAACCCAAACCTATCAAAACAATGAACAACCTATGAGTAGTTCATTCAACTTTAACTTAACTAAAAAACGGTTCATTATGCTAACAAAAGTAAACAAACCTCTGCACAATACCCTAGCGGTATTGGGTACATTCGCCTTCATTTGTATTCTAGGCGCAACGACAGTATTTGCACAAGAGCGCAAAAAGGAAAACACAGAAACAACCCGTGTTGGAAAAGAAAATCAATCATCAAATTCTGACGAAGTATATATTGCAGTGACCAAACCAGCGACTTATCCTGGTGGTATGGAAGAGTTTAATAAAGATTTTATTGCAAACTTTAAACTACCTGAAACAGAGCTAACAACAGCGCGAGTGATTCTGATGTTCGTCGTTGAAAAAGACGGAAGCTTAAACGAAGTTAAAATCGTGAAAGATCCAGGTTATGGTATTGGAGAGGCGGCCATAGAAGCTTTGTCAAAAACAAAAAAATGGATTCCTGCACAATATCATGAAAAAGTGGTTCGCAGTCAATTTACCTTACCTATTACGCTAGCTTATCCCCCAACAGAAAAGGAAAACAGTTAACCACCAAAACTAAAGAAATATGAGAAAGATTTATTCTTCGCTTTTTATTTTACTATTTCTACTAGTGAGTGGTCAAACAAAGGTAGTGGCGCAACAAGCTTCGTCAGTATTCCAAGAGTACAACCAGTTTTTAGACGTAAAGTTCTATGATTCCTCACCATATGTAGTGATCAAAGAGGTTGATTTAGCACTACCTGGAGCGACTGCTGTCAACAGACAACCGAGCTTTTGGGATTTTTTGATTATCAATCACTCTGCTCGTTTGGACTATGATGCTTTAGCTCAGATCAACGATAGCATTGTAGTGAGCCAAAAAGTAATTCAGCACCTGGAATCAGATGCTACTTTTGCTACTTTAGTACAGAACTACCGCGCCAAGGTAGTTGATCATACGCAAGCCAAAGACACGGTTCATATGGATAAAATACTCAACGTAGCAGTTAAGTTCTTTAACCTTACTGGAGTCACAGCTGAAGGAGCTTATAGTGCAAGAGTTTGTGTAGGGATCAACCCTTTAAAAAATACAGAGAGAACGCGTTCACCCTATTTAGAAGCTTTTGCTTTTGATGCTATTATCAACAACTTACGCAGTGAATCCTATCCCTTTTACGACTATTATATTAAAGCGATACAAAAGATTTACAAGTTAAACTTAGGAACGAATGACCAAGATCAATTGCTTCGTGCCCAAGGAGCATTATTTATCCAGATGTTGGATTCAACCGATCTACAGCAACTACTAAAAGATGAATACGAACGCAAGAAAGATATTTTGCCTTTCGTTTTAAGATCGAGCTAAAAAAAAGACAAAAGAGCGAGTATTCGCTCTTTTGTCTTTTTTTATTCTAGGAGTAACATCTTTTCAAGTAGGAAATTATAGTTAACCCAAGCTTTCTTTTACCTTTTTGGTCAAACTAGCATAAACTAATTCATAGGAATGATCGATCAATTGCTGTAACAAATTCCATTGAACTGATCCACCGAGATGTACGCTATTCCAATGCTTTTTGCTCATGTGATACCCTGGAACAATTTCACTGTAATCTGCGCGTAGTTCTTCTGCCTTTTCTGGATCACACTTTAAATTGACGAAGCAATTGCCTTGCTCCCATTTCGTCAAATTGAGTAGCAGATAAATTTTTCCTCCTACTTTAAACGTCAGGGTTTCCTCGTCAAAGGGAAAATCCTCTGTGGTGCCTAATTTGTTTAGGCAGTAATCGTAAATAATATGTACATCCATGAGATAGCCATTAAAGTATTTGATATAGAATAGGTTTACTAGGCGAAGCATCATTGACAAAAGAGGCGATCTGCATATTCAGGAGATAAAAACCATCGTGTACCCAGTCTGGCACATAGATCATCTCGGTTATTGTCGCATCGAATTGTGCGTCTTCATTGACATTATTGATGTCTTTCACATTCCAAAACGCTTTGTGCGCCAGTAGCTTGCCTTCGTCTTTTTCTTTGTCCACACTAGGCAAGTCGATCAACAAATGTTTGATGCCTTGTTCGCGTAAAAACAAGGCCGCGGCAGCATCCAAATAAGGTGGATTAGTATGGGAATACTTGCTGTGCTTCTTCGCTGTTGCATTGGGTAAGGTGCGGATGATTACGGCTGTTTGCTGTTGGTTAATCCACATAGCACGCAGCTGTTCTACCGTTATGATTGCATCACCATTGGCTTGTCTTTGAGGTTCAATCGTAAGAACTTGAGCGTAAAAAACAAACGTCTTCAACGTATCATTAATACTGTAAAATTCGCGGGTAATATGTCCTAAACACTCTGTATGAGTCCCGTGTCCATGAGGGTTAAACGCAATGGTATTAAAATTGGTAGACGATTGTCCTTCACTGACTTTGCCGACCCAATCTCCCATTCGAACTGGTTCAATCGACGGCTTATCTAAATACCACGCAATGGGATTATCATCCGTATTCGTGAGTGGAATAGAGAGATCAATCGGTTGTGAAAAATCCACCGTATAGTTTTGATCATGAATAGATAGGGTTGCTTTCAAGGTTTTATTTCAAATCTAACCAAAATAAATCAGATGCAATACCATCGCTTAAAAATTTTCCTTTGTCAGTGATCGTTAAGATTCCCTCTTGTTGTTTCATCAATCCATCTGCAATAAAAGAAGCTGATTCAGCTAGCACATAGTTGTGATAATCCGATCCAAATTCGCGTAAAATGCGATCTAGGTCTACCCCCCAAATTGTGCGTAAGCCCGTCATAATGTATTCATTGTATCGATCTGAGAGAGAGAGTTCTTCAATTTCAGAAGGCAATTCTCCTGCTTCAATAGCTTTGATATACAAGGGATTATTAGCGATATTCCAGCTGCGGTACTTGCCGTCAAAACTATGGGCTGAAGGCCCGATACCCAAGTACTTTTTTCCCAACCAATAGGCGGAGTTATTTTTAGAGAAATAACCAGGTTTAGCAAAATTGGACAACTCATAATGAATATATCCCTCTTGTTTTAACTTGTCAATCAATAGCATAAAATGCGCATGAGCCACTTCTTCCTTAGGACTAGGCACAACTCCTTTTTGAATGAGTTTATTCAAAGCAGTACGTTCCTCTACCGTTAAAGCATAGCACGAAATATGTGGGATTCCCAAATCTAAAATACGCTGAATATTTGCTAACCAACGCGTGTTGGACAAATCGGGAATACCGTAAATCAAATCGATAGAAATATTGTCAAAATATTGCGTGGCTTCTTGTAAACATGCTACGGCTTCTTGTGCGTTATGGGCGCGATTCATCATTTTGAGTTCATCTTCTCCAAAAGATTGGATGCCAATACTCAGTCGATTGACTTTGGACTGAGCTAGGCGTTGTATTGTCAAGGGATCTAGATCATCGGGATTGGCTTCTAACGTAATCTCGGGTTGATCCACCACCACAAACAATTCATAGACCTTTTCGATCAATGCATTTATTTCTTCGACAGCAAGAATACTCGGCGTCCCTCCTCCGAAGTAAATGGTTTCAATGGTTTCGTTGTTTAGCTCTTCCTTACGCAAGACGAGTTCTGTTTTTAGCGCTTTTAGCATATCTTCCTTCTTCTTTAAAGAGGTCGAAAAATGAAAATCACAGTAATGACAGGCTTGCTTACAGAAGGGAATGTGAATATAGATACCTGCCATTATTTTTTTACTCGATCTTGATTTTGTTTAATAAAAGCATCCCAACCGCTATAGGATTTACCTACTACCGCTTTTCCTGAATTGAAGAAATGACAAACGGCGGCGGCTAATCCATCAGTACTGTCCAAGTTTTTGGGCAATTCTTTTAACCCCAACAATTGTTGTAGCATTTTTGCTACCTGCTCTTTACTTGCATTTCCATTACCTGTAATTGCCATTTTAATTTTCTTTGGCTCATATTCTGTAATGGGGATCCCGCGAGAAAGTCCAGCAGCCATTGCAACGCCTTGGGCGCGTCCCAATTTGAGCATCGACTGTACATTTTTTCCAAAAAAGGGAGCCTCAATGGCAATCTCATCTGGACAATGTGTTTCGATTAACTCTATAGTACGCTCAAAAATTCGACGTAATTTAGTATAGTGATCGTCGTACTTATTCAATTGCAATTCATTTAGTTGAATAAATTCCATTTGCTTATTTACAACGCGAATAAGTCCAAACCCCATAATAGTTGTTCCTGGATCAATACCTAATATAATTCTATCTATTGTCAAATTCTCTTTTTTTTCTTTTGTGCTCACCAACCCAAAAAATATGATTTACTTTGTGTTGATGAAAATTATATCCAACAAAACTAAGCAATTCCTTGTACTTCTACTTAAGATAATTGTCGTAAGTAGCGCTTTTTATTATATCTATAACAAACTGTCAAGTGACAATACGTTAGATTTGGCTTTGCTCAAAGAAGTTTTTGTTAATCCTCAGCATACTTGGGCTATACTTGCTTTACTTTTTTTAACTTTTTCCAATCGCTTTGTCGAAATCCTAAAGTGGCAAAATCTGGCTTCGTTGATTCACCCTATCAGTGTTGGACAAGCGACGAAACAGGTACTGAGTGCGTTGACACTAGGAATTTTCACTCCCAATGGTATTGGAGAATATGCAGGTAAGGCGCTTTACTTTCCCAAAAAAGATACTGGCAGAGTTATTTTTCTCAATATGCTATGTAACGGTGTACAAGTAATTTACGCGATTTTATTTGGTTTACTAGGCTTAACGATACTCAACTATACCCATCATTTTATCCCGCCCTACTACTTGTGGATTCTTTATGGCATTGCATTGGCTCTTCTTTTGCTGATCTTCTCCCTGCGTCATTTGAGCATCAAGGGATATTCCATTCAGACTGTTGTTCAGATGCTTCGAGAGATTCCGAAAGGGATACATCGAAAAAACCTTTTTCTCGCACTGTTGCGCTATGCTTCTTTTACCCATCAATACGTCATTTTATACTATCTCTTTGACGTTGATATCCCCTACTTTGATCTACTATGTGCAGTAGCTGCTATTTATCTATTAGCCTCTTCTTTGCCCAATTTTCAGTTTTTAGAATTTGCAGTAAAAGGCAGTATTGCCCTATTTATTTTTACAGCATTGGATGTCAACCAATGGGTTGTTGCTTTAGTTGCTACCTTGATTTGGTTGTTGAACATAGTTCTACCAATTTCCATAGGTAGTTTTTTCGTGCTGACGTTTAGCGTAAAAAAATAGATTGACTCATGTCGTATGGTAGGAATTTATTTGCGCAATAAGGTTTTAGCTTTGGCACAAATAGCAGAATCACAGACAAAATAGCTTCATCTGCTTATTGTTTGTGTAAGACCAAAGGCAATACGAATTGGCTGGTAACGGGAACACCTCTTTTCATTGCTGGAGAAAGGTTTTGAAAGATTTTACTCTTTTCTTGCAAGAGGCTATCTACGCTGTTCACCTGTTGTTTAAGGCTGTCATTCACTTGGTATAAAGCCAAAGAAACACGGGCATCGGGTTGTATAGTAACGAGTACGTTTAGGGTATCCATATGGGCAAAGGTACCGCGAAGGGTATCTAGGTGAAGGTTGGCCTCGAGCTCTTGAGTAACATAGGTAAAGAAACATTCTTTGCGGGTTTCTTCGTCAAAAATAGAATCACAACTTGCTACGCTGGGATAGAGGTCGACTTTGGTCCAATCAATTTTATTCAATTCTTCTTCAAGCAATTGTTGCTCATCGGGAAGTCGGGAGGACATCCACTGACAAGAAGTGAATAAAACGGGAAAAAAGAAAACTATCCAACTCGGTTTCATGAAACAATATTGTTGTAATTTTAGTTAATCAAAAATACAAAAAAAAAAGAGATGGACTATTTCTTATTAATCTTAGGTTTTTTACTATTAATTGGCGGAATAATTGGCAGTGTACTTCCTGCCTTACCAGGGCCACCGGTGAGTTGGTTGGGTATTTTGTGTTTGTCTTTTGTTGAGGGCATGGAAATCAGCAGTCTAGCCTTGTGGGGCAGTTTAGTGGTTACCGTTGTGATTTCCGTCTTGGATTACGTCATTCCCGCTCAGGGAACTAAGCGATTTGGCGGCAGTACCTATGGGGTATGGGGCACGAATATTGGCTTAGTTCTCGGCTTGATTACACCTATCCCTTTAGGCTTTATTATAGGTCCATTTCTAGGGGCTTTGATTGGCGAACTTCTCTATGACAGTCGAGATATTTCACGTGCCTTAAAAGCTGCTATTGGTTCGTTTATTGGTTTCTTAGCCTCCACCTTTTTAAAAGTGGTTTTTGGCCTTGTGTTGCTTGTATGGGGGATTGTGTTACTTGTTCAAAAGTTCTCCGCAGCCGTTTTACTTTGATCGGCCAATTAATGGTTTATTGACAAAAGTAAGTGCAATTCCCAATAAAATAATACATCCTCCTGCAATCATTTGTAGGGAAATACCCTCGTCTAAGAAATACCATGCCAACAAGGCGGCAACTAATGCTTGACTTAACAAGCTGAGTGACACGCGAGTTGCACGCATATTTTGCGTCGCATAACTAATAAGTAACCACGCCAATAGTTGACAGACAATCCCTTGTACAACTAAGGTCATCCATCCTTCTGTAGAAAAACCAGTAAAAGCTGATCCCATCACGAAGTTTAGAAGAGCAAGGAAAATCGTCGATACTAGAATGCTATACGACATAAAAGGAACCACTTCTACTTGCTCCAAGACTTTCTTACTCATCAAAATATACGTAGCATAAAGCAATCCAGATAGAATACTAAAGAGAAAGGGGATATCAAACGATAGATTGACAAATACCTCAACACCAACAAGCGTTACCATGCCGATTAAGGCGAGTACCGTTCCAATCCAAAAATTAACAGAAGGTTTGATCTGGAGGAAGAAGTAGCTACCTATTCCCACCCACACAGGAGCTAAATTACCCAATAGAGTTGCTTGTGTAGCGGTAGATCCTTGGATAGCGATATTCCACACACCAATATCCAATCCAAAGCACATCCCACACAAAACAATCAACGTCATTGTTTTGCGATCGTACACTTTGAGTTTTTTGGTCAATAAGGCATAGGGAACGATGAATAAAGCAGCAATTGCCATGCGATAAAAGGCAGAAATTAATCCCGGAACAAGAGCCATCTTGACCAACACCGGAAAAATAGAAATACACAAAATCCCAATAAATAAGGCTATTCTAGGCTTTGATCCCATCAGACTATACACTTTAAATTTGCGCTGCAAAATACGCCGATTTTTGGGTTAAATCCACGCTTTTATTCTTTCTTATTTCTTTTTTCTATTGTTCATTCCTCCTTCAAAGGCTTGATGCATCGTTTACCGCTTAAAGCATTAAAAATACAATCTTATCACGCTGCATATTTTTTAGAATCACTTGTTACTTTAGCTGTAAATCCCAAACAAAAAAGCCTTACAAGAAATCTTGTAAGGCTTTTTTAGTATTGAATAAGTATTCCTTAATTTAAAATAGGATTAACTGTTAATTGATCCATAGTAAAATACAGGGCCGTATTGGCATATCCCTGTGCATTTACATCTGTTGTTTCCAAGAAAAACAATAAGTATTTCACTTCACCTAATGAAGATAAATCTACTGTTTTCCAGCCCTTATCAATTGCTTGAACTCCATTTCTAAAATCGACCAAATAATGAGTTACTGGTTCTGCCGAGGTTAACTTCATATCCGCTCCTACTCCATATACTTTAAGTGCAAAAGAATCTCCTGCTTCAAATTTTGTCGCAAAATCATCTCCTTCCGCAATACCATAATAGCTCCATGGACTTAGGGCAATTGCAGTACTAACCGCTTGATATCTGTTTTCATTATCTAACGCAACCACTGCACTGAAATTCTCCACATCGATTTCTGCTCCTGGTTGTAATACGCTCGGATCAGGTTTATGATCGGCATAGGCTACTAAAAACGGTTTTCCCTTTCCTGCTACTCCACCTTGAGCCATAGATCCCCATTGGTTTTTAATCCATCCTCCTTCACTATCCGCATGGTTGGTGTTATCCGAACTATTTGATACTGTAAATCAGTACCATACATCCCAATCTGTCATAGCATTATGACTGAACGAGAAAATCGAAGAGGCTAATGGAGCATCCTCTGTAAAAGTTTCTTTCCAAATTTTCCCTCCTGTTGTTTCGATCCCTTCACTTAAATCAAAAGCAGAAAGATCTAAACGGATATGATCATAATTAGCAGATTTTGCAACATCTACATAATAGGTGTAAAACTCAATTTGGCTGCCTTTTTCTATTTTTATTGAAACTTGGTGCTCCCCTGGCGTAGTAAACGCATGGCGTAAGACAGCCTCATTAGATAGTCTGGTATTGGTTGTATGATCAAACCAAGAATAAGAGGCTCCTTCAATAGTAATTCCAGGATCGATTACAGTTTCTTCAAAGGTAACTGCCGTTAATCGACCTTTATCAACGTTAATATTATATACACTACTGTCGTCATTTGAGCAGCTTGTGAGTGTAATGGCTGAAAAGCTCAACCCTAAAACCAATAAGGTACTAATTCTAACTAATTGTTTTTTCATATTTATATGTATAAGTGTTATTCGTATTATTCGTCAAGATGTAAGTCGATAGCGCCACCGACTTCGGTTGATGTTTCACCCAACCAACCTGCTTCTTGATTAAGTCCTGTGTAGACTTTGATAAAATCTATACCTGGGAGGTTGGCTTTGTTTCCGTTTTTGTCAACTGCCCAGTCAATATCTATTGTTGATCCCTCATGTTTATTTGGATAATTATCAGCATAGCCCCAAGCAAAAGGTTGTAACTTCCATCCCGATTCGGTTTCATTCACCTTTGTTGCATTAGCGGGCAATAGGGTACCTTTGAATCGCAAAACATCCGAGGTTACCCATTGAGGATAATAGCTTTGATGGTGGAAACTATTTTTCTTTTTCCATCCTTTATTCCCGAGGTTATCTTCCCATTGGATGTATTGTTCTATTTCTTCTTGGCTATCATCAAGTGCTTTAGCAGGTCTGTAATACACAATTTCATATCCTGATTGAACGCTTCCTTTCTCATGTTCACTACCTGCAATTTCAAACCATTCTTCCTCATCGGGAATCCCATTTTTATTTGCGTCATAGGCCACTAAAATTACACCAGGCTCAGCATTATTGGCAAATGCATTGCCTAGAATTCTAACATCGCGTTTTCCAGGAATATTGGCTATGGTATGATCAAAACCAAAAACAACATAACCGCCAAACCCTCCTAGCGTAATAACAGCATTATTTTGTAAAGCTTTTTCTGCCTTGATTCTCATGCTTTCAACCGTATCACCTTCTTCATATGGCGGTAGTGTATTAACAAATTGGCCAAACGCAGGCGCATATTCCAATACTTTAGTAACATTTGCTTTGTATACCTTTGGATCATCTGGCTGTGAAGTAGTATCACTCGAACAGCTGTTGAAAGCAACGATCGCAATACTGGCTAACATTGCTATTCCACTATTTCTTTTTATATTTTTCATTTTATTTATCCTTTTTATCTTTCCTAATTTCTTGTTTGTTCCTCCAACTATCTTTCTTAACAAATGCTATATGTGCTGGTACATTGCCTGACATTGCTTTCCACTTCAACAATCCTTCCGCAGAATAACAATACACATAGCCATTACCTATATAGTCTTGTGCATCTGTTATGAAAATATCTTTTGATTCAGGATTAACTGCAATACCATAAGGCATAAACAGCTGTTGATCTGTTCCATCCGTACTTATTGAAGTTCGGATTAGTTGTTTTGTATGGATATCTAACATCCCATAAGACGTTGTCTTCCCCCCACCTGTCTGATAATTAGCTGTATAATAATATAAAATAGCATCATCAATAGTCATGTTTGCTACGGGTATGTCTAATTTTTGTTTGACTTGATCCACTGCTGAGTCAATCACATACAAGCTAGGAGAGATATCGTTGTAATTTCCACGTGCGCTAACATATACATCGCCGTTTTTATCTACCTGCATACGGTGTAAATTTGGTGCTACTTCTATTTTTTTTATCTCCGTAAAAGTGGTTAAGTCCACCACAGAAACTGTCGTATCATAATTGGGTTCACGATAGCCTCCTGAGTTTGCCACATATAATTTATTGCGGTATACCGCCATTTCCTCTGGTTGATAACCCACATTCACTTTTCGGGTAATCGTTAGAGAAACAGTATCAATCTCTGCTACAAAGCCAATTTCGGCATTGGGATCAACTTCTATTTTCCCAGAAAAAGAACTCACATACACCTTGCCCTGATCAAAAGTTAGGTATCGGCAATTGGGAACGTGAATTTGCTTGATATGTTTAGCTGTTGCTACATCAAAAACTTCTACAAAATTGGAGGCATTGATAGTAGCATAGGCTTTTTTGCCATAGATTTTAAGATCATTTCCTACATCTCCTAATTCACGGGGCAGTGTTGGGTTGCGTTCTGAGAAAATATCGCGGGTATACACCCCTTGCTCATAGTCAAACCAGTCAATAGTTGCACGGTTCATCCCCATATTTCCCTCATTCAACAAATAAAATCCCTGATACTCTTCTACTAGAACAGGAATGGATACGACAGAGCTATCCGAAACGAAGATTAATTCTTCCTTTCGACAACTGCTACAAAGCAAGCTAAGTCCTAGTAATAAAAAAACAAATACTCTCATTTCATTAAATAGCTAAGCGCATGGATAAGCGAAAATTTCTTCCTGGCATGGGAAAATTAGTTACAACTTCATAGTGCTGATTGGCTAGATTATTTGCTTCTAAGCGAAAAGTTAGTTGGCAATCCTTCCATTTCAGTTGCTTTTGTAGTGCCACATCATGGGTATACCACGGTTGTAATTCATTTCGTTTGTTGTTATTTTTGTTGCCATTATAGCGTTTTCCTACATAGATAAAGCTGTAATTCAAGCTCCAATTGCGATAATCTACACCAACAATAGAGGAAGCTGAGTGCCAAGGCGCATAGGGAATCTGATCGCCGTAATAGGAGGGTTTTCCTGCGGGAAGTACACTGAGATCTCTAGCAACCGTATATTCATAGGTTAACCCAACCTGCGCTTTGACACCTGCCAAGGGCTCCCAAAGCGATTGAATCTGTCCCTCTAGTCCATAATTTTCTACTTTGCCCAAATTCGACATCATCCACCTCATCATACTTGAAGTAGGAGAAGCGATAATCTTATCAGTAACACGGGCATAGTATGCATCAAGTGAAACACTCACGGCTTTCCAGGATCCTAAAGACAAAGGTTGCTGGTGAGAAAAACCTACATTGACCTGACGAACATATTCTGGTTTTACGTTTGCCGTTCCCACTTGGGTATAATATAAATCGGTAAAAGAGGGCAGTCGATACGTGTGCTTATAAAAAGCATGTAGAGTAAATTCTCGATCGTGCCAAGGTTGATAGTTGACAAAAACCGAAGGAGTTATAAACGACCGATCAGTCGCAGGGGCATGATATTGTGCGTTCTCTTTTATAAAACTACCGAGTACAGCTGCTTGGGCCTTAAAGGCTCCATGGGTATAGGTAGTCGATAAAGCGGAATAAAAAGAATAGCGTTCAGGATCTGAAAAAGGAGAGCCTTGCCCTAGTCGTGTAGCTCTTACTATATTATACTGTGCATCTGTTGCCAAAGCCACCTTCCAAGAAGGTGTTAGTGCAACGGCATGAGCAGCGGACAAATACCACTCTTGCTGGTGATACGTATTGTCAAATTGGGGGTTGTACGTTACTTCTTCCCCTTCAAAATCAACGGTTTTTCTCGAGGTATAATGCAGTTGATCATAGGCAAATTTTCCTTTGACGATAAACTGATACGCAGGTGATACGCTGCTGGTCCATTCCGCTTGCATGAGTAGATTCTTATCTCCTTGTTGTTCATTTGCGCGTTCTGTTTGAAGGGTAATATCACTTTTCTTGATAATTGCACTAGGGAGTTCGCGTTGGGATTGGTAGTAATAGACTAATGCCTGCCACGTATTGCGGTGGTCTTTGCCAAACCAATTGTTTTCAATGCGGTAGGATTCAATACCACTATTCTTTCGATAACTACTGAGGTCATAGGCAATTGATCCATCGAGATTTAATCGCTTTTGCCTGAATTTATACACTCCGTTTGAATGGAGATAAGAGGCGTGAATACTCGTACTCACTTTATCGTTAATCTTTAGTTCTAGTCCTGCGGAGGGATTAACCCATTGAATGGAGCCTAGGGTATACTTCACATAGGCGTGTGCATTTTCGTTTTCTTCAAAAACAGGTCGTTTGGTTTGGATGTAAACTGCTGAGGCTGAAGCAAATTCCCGTGCTGATTGCAGTACTGTTGTGCGTTGTCCATTATACAAGTCGATTTGTTCTACATTTTCCAAGGTAAATTTGCCCAAATCAACAATTCCATTCTGCGCATTCCCTACTTGAATACCATTGTAATACACCCCAACATGATGGGTCCCCATGTTTCGAACATCTACGGTTTTCATACCTCCCATACCGCCGTAGTCTTTGACCTTTACCCCTGCGAAATACCGCAAGGCATCGGCAACACTTGCTTGGCTTAACCGTTCCAAAGAAGTTGCTGTTAAGGTTTGTGGAGGGATAAGGTCGATGGGGATTTCTTTGTGGACGACAATTTCTTTCAATGCCGTTATACTATCAGCAGGCTGTTGAGCAAACCCCAAATGAACATAGAGACTTCCCAAACATCCTAATAGAACAGAAACAGGTGATATACGCATACTTCTAATACTTTTACAAGCTTACACAGACGCATGCAAAGGCTTTACTTGTATTACAAGTAAAACTGTTCTACTGCGTTTATTGTCTTGGCATCGAAAACATAAAACAAATCCTAAAATGGCAGGTATTCTGACTTACTCTTAACAAGCGTCCTTCCCATTAAACAACAGTGGACAACTAGGCTTGCTAAACCATTGAGCTTACAGCAGCGGGCCTGTTGGAGATTTTCACTCCATTCCCTTTTGATTATCTCTTCAGATAAACCATTTTATTCTTGGTGCAAATATAGCTAAAAAAGCAAACGGTAGGCGGACATGGGTTTCCTATAAAACAAAAAAGCTCTCCGTGAATTTCAGGAAAGCTTTTCATTGGTCTAACTACTAAACCTAGTGCTTGCGCACTTAACAACACAACTAAATTTTACAACCTAATAATCAGTGATTATTAGAGGGCAAAAAAAGCCTCCCACGAAATGAGAGGCTTCTTTTTTACTGGCGGTCTGGACGGGACTCGAACCCGCGACCCCATGCGTGACAGGCATGTATTCTAACCAACTGAACTACCAAACCAGTATTAACCATAAAATCATTACAGCGACAAAGATAGACTTTTTTTAAAAACCACAAAGAAAAATATTTTTTTCTTTATCTTTTTCGCTTACTCAAATTTATCTTGAGCTTTGCGGTCTGGACGGGACTCGAACCCGCGACCCCATGCGTGACAGGCATGTATTCTAACCAACTGAACTACCAAACCTTGTCTTTATTGCTGTAATGCGGTGCAAATATACGACCATTTTCTACACTTCCAAATCTAGCAGTGAAAAAAAATCATCTTTTTTTCATCAAATCCAGAATACACCTGAGTTTCAACAAACTAAAAGACGAAAAAAAATGAACTTTTTTTTTAATTATTGACGCGTTTTTGATTCTAAACCTGCTTTTCACCTTCTCCACTCGCTCCCATTCGTTCCTAATCCACCCTATATTTCATTTTTTTTATGCATCTCCTCACCTTTTTTCTTCTTTTTTTGTACGTAGATCCAACAAAAAATGGAGTAGAGACACAAAAAAAAACAGTGATAAAATGATTTATCACTGTTTTTTTTATTTTTTTAATCGTTCAAAGTCGACTTATAACGCTTCGTTGATTAAATCTTCGTATGCTTTTTTAGGAGCAACTCCTACTTGACGGCCTACAACTTCTCCATTTTTGAATACTAATACTGTAGGGATGTTGCGGATTCCATATTTAGAAGCAAATTCTTGGTTGTTGTCTACGTCAACTTTTCCTACTACTGCTTTTCCTTCGAAATCTGCACTTAACTCAGATACAACTGGAGCTAACATCTTACATGGTCCACACCATACCGCCCAAAAATCTACTAAAACGGGTTTGTCTGATTTTAATACTACTTCTTCAAATGTAGCGTCTGTTATTTCTAATGCCATGGTAATACTTTTTTTTACGTTATAAGACAAAACTACTAAAATTATTATACTTACCTCATCCTTTTTAATCAATTTTATCTATTTGTGAATTTACAAAGCCGATTCTTTTTCTTTGTTTATTTAAACTCTCAAATTGCCACTTCCTCTGTTTTTGCTTTATTGGACTCCACTACACTCCATTGCTTATACATTTTTATACCTTATATAGTAAAACCTATTTTTTACTACTTTTACAAAAAAAATGCCGGACGAATTACAAACACTGGACAAACTTTTACTCCAACGACTGAATATAGTATGTACTACTTATGCCATAGATCCCGAATGTCAAGAGTATTCTGGTTGTAGCTGTACCATCGCCTCTCATCGCATTATTTATCGCAAAGCAAAAATTACACCTAAGAAAATTGGTCAGTTTGTAACGGTATGGAAACGCAATGAAGCAGGGATTACAGCGCCTTTTAGTACAGCGGATACTATTGATTTTTTCATCATTTTAACGGAGGATCAGCATCAAAGCGGATGTTTTATTTTCCCCAAGGCTGTATTGGAACAACACGGTATCATAACTACGGATGCAAAGGAAGGAAAACGAGGATTTCGCGTCTATCCTTCTTGGGATACACCGACAAGTAAACAAGCCTTAAAAACACAACAATGGCAACAGCAGTATTTTATATCGCTCACAGCATGGAATAATCAAACACAGGCTCTTGCTCAATCTATTTTACGCTTAGCTGACACAAAATAAAAAAACGCCTTGTTGTTGCTACAACAAGGCGTTTTTACTATATAAGATGAGTTAATTCAATTTAAACATAATTTGCTGGCGTTCTAACTCTTCGAGAAGATCTGCACTAATGGTAATGCGACTGTTTCTACTCGACATCTCAATGCGGTTAACGACTCTAAATTCTTCTTTTTTCTCTTCAAATTCGAAAGCCATCTCCTCTTCAACCATCATATCCTCGCTAACTTCGCCATCCTCATTCATTGATATAGGAAGAGTTGGTATCGGTATTGGCTTACTGTCTTCCTCTATGGCTACTTTTTCCAATTCGTATATATCAAAGAACACTTGTTTATCCCCATTGTATTTATCCAGTGTTGCCTTAATTTCATTCAACTTACGCTCACTCAATTCCTTCACATTCATTTGCACGATTAACTGTTTAGCAAAAGACGGAATAACTTCGTGTAGTAATTTCATTTCCATAAATTGTAAACGAGGTTCACCGCGTTCACCAGTATCTTTTCGAATCCAACCTTCGTTTACTTGTACGCGTACAAACACGAAAGTATTGATCAACAGAAAATGCCTGAACTTTAAAAATTCTTCGTTAAACAAGCGAAATTCAAAAGACTCATCATATCCTTCAATCGTAAAGGCAGCCCAGTCCTTCCCTTTTGCCGAAGTTCTAAATTGAACATCGCTAATCATTCCTCCAAAACTCACCACGCGTCCTGTAAAATTCTCTAAACGCGCCAATTCTTCCACACGTACATTGCAAAAGCTTTTCAATTCAAAGCGGAAGTCATCTAGTGGGTGTCCTGAAATATAGATTCCCACCACCTCTTTCTCTTTGGCTAATTTTTCCATCGTACTCCATTCTCCACAAGCTGGTAATAGGGGTTCAGGGATTTGCACCTCACTGCTATCCCCAAATAAACTCACTTGTGCTGAATTTTCGCTTTCTTGGGTTTTAGCACCATACTTGATTGCTTTCTCCAGGAATGTATTGGGATCCGTTGGATCAGTATAGAAATATTGAGCGCGATGTGTATTTTCAAAACAGTCGAATCCTCCAGCAAGCGCTAAGTTTTCAAATGCTTTTTTATTGGCTGCTCTCAAATCAATTTTCTTCGCTAAGTCAAAAATAGAGCGATAACGGCCGTTTGTACGATTATCGACAATTGTTTTTACCGCTCCTTGTCCAACGCCTTTTATAGCTCCCATCCCAAATCGAATCGCATATTCGTTGTTTACCGTAAACTTATAAAACGACTCATTAACATCGGGTCCTAATACGTGCAATCCCATGCGTTTACACTCCTCCATAAAGAAGGTAACTTGCTTGATATCATTCATATTATTAGACAGCACAGCTGCCATGTATTCTGCGGGATAATGTGCTTTCAGATAAGCCGTCTGATAGGCAATCCAAGCATAGCAGGTTGAGTGTGACTTGTTAAATGCATAAGATGCAAAAGCTTCCCAGTCTTTCCAAATCTTTTCTAACACAACAGGATCATGTCCTTTTTGTGCCGCTTGATCCACAAACTTAGGTTTCATTTTATCTAAGACATCCTTTTGTTTTTTACCCATTGCCTTACGCAAAACGTCGGCCTCACCTTTAGTGAATCCCGCTAATTTTTGCGATAGCAACATCACCTGCTCTTGGTATACGGTAATTCCATAGGTCTCCTGTAAGTACTCCTCGCAGGCATCCAAATCGTACACAATAGGTTCTTCTCCATTTTTTCGACGAATAAAGGAAGGGATATACTCCAAAGGCCCTGGACGATACAAGGCGTTCATTGCAATCAAATCCGCAAAAACCGTAGGTTTCAGTTCACGCATGTATTTTTGCATCCCCGCCGATTCGTATTGGAACACTCCAATAGTTTCCCCTCGCTGGAAGAGTTCATACGTCTTTTCGTCATCAATTGGAATTAAATCTGGATCAATATCAATTCCCGTTCTATATTTAACCAACTTAATGGTGTCTTTAATCAACGTCAGGGTTTTCAACCCTAAGAAGTCCATCTTGAGCAATCCTGCGCTCTCTGCTACGGAGTTGTCAAATTGGGTAACATATAAGTCGGAGTCTTTAGCTACGGTTACAGGTACGAATTTAGTAATATCGTCGGGGGTAATGATCACTCCACAGGCGTGTATACCAGTATTTCGCATAGATCCTTCTAATATCTTCGCTTGTTGAATCGTTTCTGCGGCTAGTGAATCTTCTTTAGCTAAGGCGATCAATTCTTTTACTTTGTCAAACTCCTCACTTCGCAATACGCCTTTAATTACATCCTCACTCTCCGATAAAAAACGCGCGAGATTCCATTTGGAGGGCATCATCCCAGGGATTAACTTCGCAATACGATCAGCCTCAAAAAGAGGTAGATCCAACACGCGTGCCGTATCTCGGATGGCAGACTTAGTTGCCATCTTTCCATAGGTAATAATTTGCGCCACTTGATTAGCCCCATATTTATCAATAACGTAATCCATTACCTTACTACGTCCTTCGTCATCGAAGTCGATATCAATATCGGGCATGGAAACACGGTCAGGGTTTAAGAAACGCTCAAAAAGCAAATCGTACTCAATCGGATCTAAATTGGTAATTCCCAAACAATAGGCTACAGCAGATCCTGCAGCAGATCCACGACCAGGTCCCACAGAAACCCCCATTTGACGAGCGGCAGCGATAAAGTCTTGTACAATTAAGAAATACCCTGGATATCCCGTACGCTCAATAGTTGCCAACTCAAAGTCTAAACGCTCGCGTATAGCCTCCGTCACTTCTGGATAACGGCGTTTTGCCCCCTCGTAAGTCAGGTATTTTAAATAGTTATTTTCCCCTCGTTTTCCCTCACCATCTCCTTCTAGGTCACGCGCATCTTGGAATTCTTCAGGAATGTCGAATTTAGGAAGTAGTACATCGCGATGCAACACAAAAGGCTCTACTTTATCGACAACTTCTTGTATATTGTAAATTGCTTCGGGTAGATCCGCAAACAATTTTTTCATTTCTTCTTCCGATTTGAAGTAGTACTCTTGATTAGGCAATCCGTAGCGATATCCTCTCCCTCTACCAATCGGTGTACTTTGTTTTTCACCATCTTTAACACACAATAAAATATCGTGGGCATTGGCGTCTTTTTTATCTAAGTAGTAAGCGTTATTTGTCGCTACCATTTTGATGTTGTGCTTGCGAGCAAATTCAATCAATACTTGATTTACCCGATTCTCATCTTCTTGACCGTGGCGCATGAGTTCGATATACAGATCTGCACCAAACTGCTCTTTCCACCACAATAATGCCTCTTCGGCTTGGCGCTCTCCCACATTCAAAATCTTTCCTGGAATCTCTCCAAATAAGTTTCCAGTAAGCACCATCACATCTTCTTTATATTGTTCCACCACACTTTTATCAATGCGCGGTACATAATAGAATCCGTTAGTATAGGCGATAGAAGCCATCTTTGCTAAATTGTGGTAGCCATTTTTATTTTTAGCCAAGAGTACCACTTGATACCCATTGTCTTTTTTAGTTCGATCAAGGTGATTTTCGTTAATAAAAAACTCACACCCAACAATAGGTGTTAATAAAGGCAAGGGTTGTTCACCCTGTTCTAAACGCTCTTTGTTCTGCGCTTCAATACCCTTGTTGTGGTTATTTACCGCCATTACAAAGTGAAAGGCCCCCATCATATTACCGTGATCCGTCATGGCAATAGCCGAGAGATTCATCTCTCCTGCTTTTTTGACCAAATTCGGAATTCCAATGGTTGATTGCAGTACAGAGAATTGAGTATGTACGTGTAGATGAGCAAATTTTGCCTCTTGAAATTTCAAACGCTCTTCTGAGGAAATCTTTTCTGTAGCACTCCCTTGCGATTTAGCTAGGCGCGCTCTAATTTCGTCAGAGGCTTTTTTTAGGTTGATATGCTTTAGTCCTACCGGTTGAAAAGGTTGGGGATTAAAAGCCGTATAGCGATCGATATATGTATCGTCGCATTGCAATTCTTCTTTGGTGAAGGTATGGCGTTTAATCAATTCAAGAAAACAACGGGTAGTTGCCTCCACGTCAGCGGTTGCATTATGTGCTTCCGCAAACGCATCACCAAACAGATAGGTGTGTAATTCAGTAAGGGTTGGCAGTTTATAGCGACCACCACGTCCTCCAGGTAGTTTCAGCATTTCGGCTGTAACTTCCGTACAAGTATCTAACACAGGCATTTCTGTGAGGGTACTACCCACCCCCATGCGATAGAATTCACAGCCCATGATGTTGACGTCAAAACCAATATTTTGTCCGACAATAAAACGCGCTTTGGACAAGGCAATATTGAATTTAGCCAATGCTTCTTCCAAGTCGATTCCTTGTTCTTCTGCTAATTCTGTAGAGATTCCGTGGATACGTTCCGAATCATAAGGAATATTAAATCCTTTTGGTTTAATCAGATAATCTTGATGTTCAACAAGTCGTCCCATATCATCGTGTAACTGCCATGCGATTTGCACACAACGTGGCCAGTTATCAGTATCCGTTAAAGGAGCAGACCAACTCTTCGGAAGCCCAGTGGTTTCCGTATCAAAAATTAAATACATACTTGATTTATAGCTTATTAACCCAAAAAAGGGAAGATTTGTAACAATTTCAAAGGTACAAAAAAAGCCGCTTACTTGGTAAGCGACTTTTCTCAATATAAATAAATTTACAAATCTCTATTTTCCTTTTTCTAATGGAATTCTGTAGAAAACACCGGCGTCAAATGCTTTTCTATCCACATAACGCTTTACAAGTGTACCATCTACTCCAAGTTCATTTTCTGGCAATTGTGCCGCATTCATATTAATAACAAATGTTCCTGAGATTGTTCCTGGCACTTGTTTATCTGCCGAATCAAGGATTACATATCCTGGGCGATTCACTGGTTTATTATCTATTAATGATAATGCATCCGTAGAATAAAACGCTTTGATTTTCTCAAAGTCATTGAACACTAAATAATCTGCTTTGATGTTATCTGTAGCGTTAAACTCGTATTTTGCACCAAATTCATAATCTGGCAAATAAATTCTCAATTGAGTAGAATCTGTCTTAGCATCAATAATCAACGTCTTATCATTCACTACATACGCTTTAAAACTTTGGGGCTTATATTCCGCAAAATGATTATAAGGATTTCCGTGTATTCTAGCTGTATCCGTTATTGCTTCTAACGTCATTGTTGCGTGCATGCCTGGGTCAGAAAATTTAACATCATTTTCACACGCCATAAATCCAAGAGCCAAAGCAAATATTCCTATTATCTTTCTCATACTATACTAACCTATTAGTGATATATATACATCGCAAAAATATATTTTTTATTGTTCATAAAAAAATTTTTTTAATAAAACTTTAACTTTGAAGTCAAACTATTTTTTGCGTTTCCTTAAAATACAAAATCAATGTTATTGCTTGTGCCACTGAGAATTAACTTTTATTGAGAAAAAGACAATATAATACGGTTCCTTCCTCCCTTTTTCGTTTGCTTCAATCCCACAAAAATAGTCGTGCATTCTTGTCCTATTTCCTCCTCTTAGACTAGGGGTATGTTACCCAAAGAAAGTGAGATTCTTCACGCGCTATAGCAAAAATACAAAAGATTAGGTCTAAAATTTTAACCAATATGACTCCTAATTTAAAAACGCATGCACTAGATATTTTGTAGAAATATAGATAATCACCTAAAAACCAATCGCCTAAAAAGAGATTTTTTTGCATTGAATTACCGCATTGCATTAAAAAAGTTAGTATATTTGCGCAAATTTTTAACCGAGGTCGGGTACCTCAAACAAAACAAATTATTATGTCTGTAAAAATTAGATTACAAAGACACGGTAAAAAAGGGAAACCTTTTTACTGGGTAGTAGCTGCTGATTCACGCGCTAAAAGAGATGGTAAATACTTAGAGAAAATCGGTACTTACAATCCAAACACTAACCCTGCAACTGTTGAGTTAAACGTAGATTCAGCTGTTAAATGGTTATTTAATGGTGCGCAACCAACGGATACTGCTAGAACATTACTTTCTTACAAAGGTGCTTTATTGAAACACCACTTACAAGGTGGAGTGAACAAAGGTGCTTTAACTCAAGAACAAGCAGATGCTAAATTTGCAGCTTGGTTAGAAGAGAAAGCAAACAAAATCAACGCGAAAAAAGATGGTTTAACATCTTCTAAAGCGGCTGATAAAGCACAAAAAATCGCTGCTGAAAAAGAAGCTAACGCTAAACGCGCTGCTGCTAACGTAGCTAAAGCTGCTGCTGAGTCTGCACCTGCTGTAGAAACTGAAGAAGCAACTGAAGAAAACAACGAAGAAACTCAAGCATAATTTCTTGGCGATATGCGTAAAAAAGATTGTTTCTATTTAGGCAAAGTCGCAAAAAAATTTAGCTTCAAGGGGGAACTTTTGGTCTATTTAGACACAGATGAACCTGAGTTATACGAAAATTTGGAATCAGTGTTCGTTGACTTTAACGGACAACTGGTTCCTTTTTTTATTGAAGATGCTTTTTTGCACAAAAACGATTTCCTAAGAGTCAAGTTTGAAGACTGTAATTCGGAAGAAGAAGCAGATCGCCTCATAGGATCGGAATTGTATTTGCCCCTGAACTTATTGCCCAAACTAGAAGGAAATAAGTTCTATTATCACGAAGTGGAAGGTTTTGAAGTAGTGGATATCACTTTAGGTTCTGTTGGAACTTTAGTCCGTATTAACGATAGCAATTACCAAGCCCTATTCGAAATTGATCACCAAGGTACCGAAATATTAGTACCCATGATTGATCAATTAATCGAAGAAGTAGATCGAGAAAACAAAAAATTAATACTAAATATACCCGCTGGTTTAGTGGACTTGTATTTAGGTAATTAATTTTTACCGTTGATAGTATCAAACACCTATAAAGGAAGCTTTTCTTTATAGGTGTTTTTTTTTGCGCAGATTGGTCAATAAACGGTTTGCTCATTATACGGTTTGCTCATTGGGAAGATAATTGTATTTTGTTTTTTTGTACATTTAGTTCAATGTCCCCCTTGTCAAGTAGAGATTCACCAGCACAACCAACAAAATAAAAGATCATGAAAATAAGTGCACTCAGTAAACTCACTATTAATCCTGGCGAAGAGATTCGAGCTAAGGATATTCGAAAAAGTATTTTTGAGCTGATTCAACGCGATTATCCTTCTTTTACAAAAGAAGAGTACATCACCTTAGGTGAGTTAAACCGATACCGACGTTTGTATCTAACGGAACTCATCCTACAAGAAAAAGGGGAACTAGCTCACCTCGATCAAGATGTCATGCAGGCCATAAAGAATAACTCCATTCTCTCTGAAAATATACAGGAAGACATGGAAACGAAGTTAACACTGGGGCAAAAAATAGCAGATAAAGTTGCTGCTTTTGGTGGTAGTTGGACCTTTATCCTCACATTTTTTACCTTCCTACTTATTTGGATGGTCATCAATATTTGGGTCTTCACTGTTAAACCCTTTGACCCTTATCCATTTATCCTGCTAAATCTCATACTTTCTTGTCTGGCTGCCATCCAAGCGCCTATTATTATGATGAGTCAGAACAGACAAGAACAGAAAGACCGACAACGAGGGGAACAGGATTATAAAATCAACCTAAAAGCAGAATTAGAAATCAAATTACTCAGCGAAAAAATTGACCATTTGTTGGTTCACCAAAACAAAAAACTACTGGAAATACAGGAAGTTCAAGTAGACTATTTGGAAGATTTGATGAAGGAAATCAAAAAGAAAGGCTAGTTTTGTGTGTGGTTGACTCCTTGCTCGATTTGGGCTTTGGACGCTTTTCGAACGAATAACAAACCGCGCACAAAGCAAACAGAAAACCAAACGAAAAAACATGAATAATCTAGAAAATTTAGGAAGTCGCATCTGTATTATAGGCAACAGTGCAGCAGGAAAATCGACCTTAGCACAGGCACTAGGGCGTAAACTTGGTCTTTCGATTTGTCATTTGGATCAAATTGCCCATCTCCCTCATACGGATTGGCAACCTCGAGACAAAGAACTGATGCGCATCGATCATCAAAATTTTCTCGATCACCATGACTGCTGGGTTATCGAAGGAAACTACAGCTATTTGATGCCGGAGCGCTTTGCCCGAGCGACCGTGATTCTTTGGTTGGATTTTTCTCGTTGGGATTCAGTTTACCGCTATACCAAACGCAGCTTAGAAAACAACAAAAACCGCGCAGGCAACCTCGAAGGTGCCACCACGCAGTTTAGTTTTAAAATGATCCGACACATTCTATTTCACATTCCCAAGAATAAAACCAAGTATCAACAACTCATTGATAACAGTGGTGTTCCTTGCATTCGAATGACATCTTTTGCCAGTTTACGCAACTATTACAAGCAATGGGGCTTGTAATGGCTATTGTGTTTACCTAAAACATTGGATGTTTTTACCTATGATTAATCCGTCTCTTCCAATTGAAACAACTCTTCAACAGCTACCTCAAAATAACGCGCCAACTTTAACGCTAACACCGTAGAAGGAACGTATTTATTCTTCTCCATGGCATTGATCGTTTGTCTAGTAACTGAAATAATAGTGGCTAATTCCTCTTGGGTTATATTTTTAATGGCACGGTGTACCTTTAACGTATTCTTCATTGCATTATTTTTTATGGCGCACTACTAAATAGTGAAAACGGAAAATGAACAAAATCAACATGGTGAACATATTGTAGATCATGACATAAAAAAAATCAAAACCGTAAATCAAGACAAAGGCCAAAAACAACAAAATATAGTTGATCAAAAAAGACCATTGAAACGATTCCAATCGCAATTTAGCAATAAATTCATCTTCTATTTTTTCCTTTGAAAAAGCAACGCCCAACCCGCCAAGTAAAAATAAGCTACCAATCAATGTAGTCGTAATATTCGCCTTGATTACGGTGAAAAAAGCCGTCTTATCCCCAAAAAAATAACTCCCCGCTATACTAAACACCGAAGTTTCTAAAAAAGGAAGTTCCTCTTGACCTGTCAATTGTAAATACAACCAAACAAGCCCACTCAGGATTAGTAAGATCCAACCAAACTTCTTACAAGCGTGAGGTAATAAAAATTTTGTCTCCATCGTTTTCTAATTATAAAGTGAACTCAAATGTAATAAAAACTTTTCATTATGTATGAAATACTTTACATTTAGACTTGCATTCTTTACATTTAAAAATACCTCAATCGTACTAAATCAACAACAAATGCGGAGGAGTAAAGGAAAAGTCAAGCCACGACACCTGCATTTTTTGTACTTTTGAGGGATCGAAATTATACTTATCCTTATGTTTCAATTCAAACAATTCACGATACACCAAGACAAATGCGCCATGAAAGTAGGTACGGATGGTGTACTATTAGGTGCTTGGACTCCCATAGATCACAACCCAACTAAAATTTTAGATATTGGTACGGGTACAGGGTTAATTGCCTTAATGCTCGCACAACGCACTAATGCGGAACAAATTGACGGCGTAGAAATTGATGCAGATGCCCATGAACAAGCCACTGACAACTTTGAGAATAGCCCGTGGGGGGATCGTTTATTCTGCTATCACGCAGGATTAGAGGATTTTGCCAATGGTATGGATGAAACCTACGATCTAATTGTTTCCAATCCTCCTTTTTATAGCGAAGATTACCATACACCAGATGAAAAAAGAGATCAAGCGCGTTTTCAAGAAGCACTTCCCTTTGAGTTACTCATCGAAGCAGTGGAGTACTTTTTATCCGAAGAGGGCATATTTAGTTTAATCATTCCTTCTAAAGAAGAAGAACGCATCATGTACCTTGCTGCGGAGTTTGACATCTACCCTATGCAGGTCACTCGTGTAAAAGGAACACCTAGCAGTGAGATAAAACGCAGTTTACTTGCATTTTCAAGAAAGCGCATAGAGAAAATTCCTCTAAATGAGTTGGTATTAGAAGAAAAAAGACACTGTTACACCCCTGAATTCACCACCCTAGTACAGAATTTTTATCTAAAATTATAGTATTACAAGTTTTTATACCTGTAAATCAAATTATTTTATAGAAATTTGCTCTACAACAAAGCAGTCAAAAAGATAGCTAATCTATTCCTCTATCTTCTTGCCTGCTACGGATAAATAAATAGAACCATGATTTCCAATTTTAATTCAATGATGATGTACATGACAATGAACACAATGATGTTCACTCCTTGTTATGGCCGGAAGTCAATGAATTGATCTGATATAAGTAGATAAATTAGTTGTAGTCTCACCGGTCATTCGGTGGGGCTTTTTTTTTTGTCTTTTTCTAAACTTCTAAAACCAATGTTATGAGCAATTTAAAATTTTCAACCCAAGCGGTACACGCGGGGCATCAAGTGACACAAACCTCAGGTTCGAGAGCGGTTCCCATTTACCAAACAACCTCTTATGTTTTTGACAATGCCGAACACGCAGCAGGTGCATTCAATCTGTCCATTCCTGCCTATATCTATACGCGATTAAACAATCCGACCAACGATATCTTAGAACAACGCCTTGCAACCTTAGAAGGCGGTATTGGCGCTGTAGTAACCGCTTCGGGAGCATCTGCTATAAGTACTGCGCTATTAACCCTATTAAAAGCGGGAGATCACCTTGTGGCTTCCAACAGTTTGTATGGAGGCACTTACAATCTCCTCAATGTGACACTGCCTCGTTTAGGCATTCATACCACTTTTGTAGATCCCTCATCCCTCGAGAACTTCAGCAAGAACATTCAGCAAAACACCAAAGCCATTTTTGTAGAGAGCTTAGGAAATCCCAAACTAGATATTATTGATTTAGCCGGCGTTTCCCAGCTTGCGAAAACACATCAGATTCCTTTTATCGTGGACAATACTGTTCCATCGCCTGCTCTTCTACGCCCCATTGAGCACGGTGCTGATATTGTTATTCACTCCTTGACCAAATACATTTCAGGTAATGGTACCGCATTGGGAGGTGCGATTATAGACGCGGGAACGTTTGACTGGAGCAGTGGAAAATTCCCAGAATTTACAGAACCTGCCCCGGGTTATCACGGGTTAATATACCATGAAGCCTTGGGTAAGGCAGCCTTTATTGGTAAAATACGCCTGGAAGGATTGCGCGACTTAGGGGCTGCTTTAAGCCCATTCAACGCTTTTCAAATCATACAAGGGCTAGAAACGTTGCCGATTCGACTACAGAAACACAGTGAAAATGCGTTGGGGTTAGCGCAATGGCTAGAAAACCAAGAAGCAGTGGCTTGGGTAAACTACCCTGGATTAGCCTCTAGCCCGTATCACACCTTAGCTAAAAAATACCTGCCCCAAGGGCAGAGTGGTGTCATTACTTTTGGCTTAAAGCAAGGGTTTGAAGCGGCTAAGAAGGTAGCCAATGAAACGAAACTGTTTTCCTTAGTTGCCAATATTGGCGATACGAAATCCCTGGTGATCCACCCTGCTTCAACAACACATCAACAACTGACAGTAGAAGAGCAGAAAGCTACGGGTGTTACACCTGATTTGGTGCGACTATCTGTAGGAATTGAATCCCTTGAAGATTTAAAACAAGATTTAGCCCGCGTATTTGAATTATTAACCTAATCTCCTTTTGATCGGTGTACAACCGAAAGAGCTTGCCTTATGAACCACTTGAACTATATCACCTTATACGATTGCAGATTACCCGACCAAACACGACAAACCTTACGGCTGAGTTATGAAGTGTTCGGTCAACCCTTGCATCGAGCACCTGTCGTAGTAGTAAATCACGCCTTGACAGGAAATAGTACGGTAACGGGGAAAAGCGGATGGTGGAAACAGCTCATTGGCCCAGGAAAAGTAATTGATTTACACCGCTATACGGTTATAGCCTTTAATATCCCTGGCAATGGATACGAAGGATCTACAGCTCATTTACTGTCAAATTATCGCGTATTCACTACAGCAGTCATCGCTGACTTGTTTTGGAAAGGATTGGATGCACTGCAAATCAAACAATTGTATGCTGTTATTGGCGGAAGTTTGGGTGGAAGCATTGCTTGGGAAATGGCCATACAACGTCCAAAGGCCATCACCCACTTAATTCCAATTGCCACTAATATACAAGCTTCGGATTGGTTAATTGGTCAAGTACACGTACAAGAAAGCATTCTCGCCCACTCGAGTCATCCTTTAGAAGATGCGCGAAAACACGCGATGCTGTTGTATCGCACCCCGGCGTCAATGATTCAAAAATTCAACAGGCATATGGAACAAGAACAGTACGCCGTCGAATGCTGGCTTAACTATCATGGTGAAACCCTCAAAAATCGCTTTCAACTATTGGCCTATCAACTGATGAACCATTTATTGAAAACCATTGGAAAAGAGTTGACAGAAGATAAACTCCGCATATTTGCCGCTCAAACATCAGCTCAAATCACGGTAATTGCCATTGATTCAGATTATATGTTTACCCAACAAGAGCAACAGCAAACGGTTGAAAAATTAACGAAATACGGTGTAGATATCACCTATAAAGAAATACAATCTATTCACGGTCACGATGCCTTTCTTCTGGAGTATGAGCAACTAAACCGTCTAATAAAAAATCTATTATAAATCAACACAACCATGAAAATAGTAAAGTTTGGAGGAAAATCACTTGCATCAGGGCAAGGATTCGACAAGGTCATATCCATTGTAAAAGACAAAGCAACTCAAGGAAAAATTGCCGTGATGGTTTCTGCCATTGGCGATACGACAGACACCCTTGAATCCCTCTTAGACCTAGCCAAAAATCAAGAAGATTACCTCGCTCCTTTCCTAGCATTTCAGGAGAGACCATATCACGCAGGCGTTGATTTAGAGGAGGAATTTACCTTGCTACAGAAGGTGTATGAGGGGGTTTCTCTTTTGGAAGACTACAGTTTAAAGATCAAAGATAGCGTGCTAGCACAAGGTGAACTCATATCGAGTAAAGTACTCACCCATCACTTAACACAGCAAGGCCTTCCTGCAGTTGCCATTGACAGCCGTCATTTTTTTGTTACCGATTCTTCTTTCGGTCAGGCTCAAGTAAAAGAAGAAATTTCCAAAGCCAAAACAACCTTGTTCTTTAAAAGTTTAGATCCAACTGTTCTTGCTGTGGTGACGGGTTTTATTGGGGCAAATGAAAGAGGGGAAACAACCACTTTAGGTAGAAATGGCAGTAATTATTCTGCTGCTTTACTCGCCAATTATACTGGAGCGTCAGAATTGCAGAACTACACTCACGTTGACGGTATTTATACTGCCAATCCTGACTGGGTAAAAAACGCGCAAAAAATAGATGAACTCCATTATGAGGAAGCTAATGAACTCGCGCATTTTGGTGCTTCTATCTTGCATGCAAAAACCATTTTGCCCTTAGTTGAAAGCGATATCCCCTTGCGAATCTTAAATACACTAAATCCCAAGAGTAAAGGAACGTTGATTTCATCCACTCCAAGTACAAAAGGGATTAAATCCCTATCCGTACAATCTGATGTGGCGCTCATTCAGCTCGAAGGGCGTGGATTATTAGGTATTGTCGGGGTTGACGCTCGCATATTTACTGCATTGGCTGCTGTTGGCATCAGCATTGGAGTCATCGCTCAAGGCTCTTCTGAACGCGGATTGGGCTTTACCGTGGAAGCAAAAAATGCGCAACAAGCTGTGGAGGTCTTAAAAAAAGAATTTCAGCCTGATTTTTATACCAAAGATGTCGATCAGATTACACACATACCCGATATTGCGATTATATCCATCATCGGACAAGACCTCAGTACCTTCGACAAGCCATATGCTTCTCTAGTAAAAAATAAAATAACGCCTATTCTCTTTCACAATACACTCACGGGAAAAAACGTCAGTGTCGTTGTGCGCAAAGAAGAAGCAAAAAAAGCAGTGAACGTCATTCACGGGCAGATCTTTGGGATGGCCAAAAAAATCAACTTGGCGATATTCGGTCATGGATTAGTAGGCGGTACGTTAATTGACCAAATACTGGCGTCAGCAACAGCTATTGGCGAGAAGAAAAATATCGAACTTCACCTATTTGCCATCGGAAATTCCAAAAAAATATATTTAACAGAGAATAAACTCCCTTCAAATTGGCGTGAAGCAGTAGAAACACAAGGTATACCTTATAATATTCAAGACGTAATTGCCTTTGCACAACAGCATCACTTGGAGAATCTCATTGCAATAGACAACACCGCATCAAAACATTTTGTTGACAATTATATTCCCCTTGTGGAGGGTGGGTTTGATTTAATATCCTCAAACAAAATTGCCAATACCATTTCGTATGCTTACTATCAGGAACTCCGTAAAGCGCTTCAGAACAACCATAAAGAATATTTATATGAAACGAATGTCGGCGCAGGATTACCCTTAATTGACACCATTAAGTTGCTGCATTTATCTGGTGAGAATATCACCAAAATAAAGGGGGTATTTTCGGGTAGCTTAAGTTATATCTTCAACACATATTCTGTACAGGACAAGCCTTTTAGTACAGTATTGGAAGAGGCTATTAGCAAAGGATTTACAGAACCTGATCCAAGGGAAGACCTCTCGGGCAACGACGTAGGTCGAAAGCTTTTAATACTCGCTCGTGAGCTAGATTTACACAATGAATTTGAAGAAATTCAGATTCAAAATCTTGTACCACCAGCCTTACAAACCATAGATACAGCAGCTTTTATTGCTTCACTCACTGCTTTGGATGCGCCTTTTGAAGCCCTTAAAAAAGAACTGCAACCGCATACCGTTTTGCGTTATGTGGGTGAACTATCGGGTGATTTACAGCAAGACAAAGGCATTTTGGAAACTAAATTAGTTGCGATACCTCATCAATCTCCTTTGGGTCAACTCCAAGGGTCTGATAGCTTTTTTGAAATCTATACGGAAAGCTATGGTGAGAACCCAATCATTATACAAGGTGCAGGTGCAGGTGCAGCTGTCACAGCCAGGGGGGTATTCGGCGATATTCTGCGTTTGGCCGATAAGTAACCCTAACATCTACTGATACTATAGTTCAATTATAGTTAACCGCGGAAAGAAGCTTGTTCACTTCTTTTCTTGGTTGTTGTTTTATTCTAAATTTCGTTAAAAGAGAGTAGCCACAAACTACTCTCTTTTTGTCCTTTGGGAATATCCTCTTTTTTCTTCTATATGCCATTTATTTTTTTTCGGGCAAAAAAACGGATGTACAACAAAAAGACGAGCAGATTTCCCCCCTTTTTTAATACTTTTAATCTCTGTAAACGCTATAGGTAGCCATCCACTAGGAATGCTCTTAGAGCACAAAAAAAAAAGCAATGAAAAAAAGAGTACTAAGTATTGTATTAGGAGGGGTTCTCCTTATAACGGTGGCGGCTTGCAACCAAAGCTATGAACAATCGACCGCTGATACAGCAATGAGTTTGGAGTCTGCTGATGTCAACTCCACTCCTGCTAAAAACCTCGAAAGTCAACAACAAACGACACAGCGCAAAATCATTAAAGAGGGAAGTATTCGCTTTGAAACTGCGAATGCAAAAGATACCCGTCAACAGCTTACTACTGCTGTTGCGAAATACCAAGGCTATGTATCTCAAGACAATGCAGAATCCTACGGAAATCGCTCTGTTTATACCCTGACCTTACGCATTCCAGCAGCCCATTTTGAAAGCGTACTGGCCGACATTGCTACAACAGCTAAAAACATAGAACAACAAGACATCAAAGCCCTCGATGTTACGGAAGAATTTATTGATGTAGAATCGCGTATACAAACAAAAAAAGAGTTGGAAAGTCGCTATAAAGCACTCTTGAGTAAAGCATCTAAGATTGAAGAAATCCTAGCGATTGAGAAAGAAATCGAAACTCTGCGTTCGGATATCGAATCTTATGAAGGTCGATTGAATTATTTAAAAAGTAGCATTGCCTTTAGTACACTGACTGTCGTATTTTACGAAACACAGCCTTCAACAACCTCCTCAGGTTCTGAATTTACTAGCGCTTTTAAAGAAGGATGGGATAATTTGGTTGCTTTCACCTTGGGACTATTTTACATTTGGCCATTTATCCTAATTAGTATAGGCGTATTCTTCTTGATTAGAAGGAGAATCAAACGCAAAAAAAGAAAGACAAACGAATCACTATAAATCAGTAGATTACAAAAAAATGAGCCGATTATAACATTTATCGGCTCATTTTTTTTTAAGGATTAATTGTTTCTATGGGTTTATGAAGTACAAGATTTAGTTTCCAAGGACATACTCATTTCATTGGAATCAAGTCGTTGCGTTCGCGACAGTTTAGCGCTAATTTCAGCTTTTTAACTTCGAAACAATTAAACTAGGGTAATTTCCATTCTCTAGTAAAATAACAGCAATTTAGCTATACTTTCACACCCAAAAATTGCACATCTATAAATATTACTTATTTTTGTCGTCACAACTGATAAACTTAAGAATATTATGAAACCAGATTTATTTCAGGCACCGGATTACTATCTTTTAGATGATTTACTTACAGAAGAGCACAAATTAATTCGTGATGCTGCGAGAGCATGGGTAAAAAGAGAGGTATCTCCAATTATTGAAGAATACGCTCAAAAAGCGGAATTCCCGAAACAAATTATCAGTGGATTAGCTGAAATTGGAGGATTTGGTCCTTATATTCCAACGGAATATGGAGGAGCAGGATTAGATCAAATTTCATATGGTTTAATCATGCAAGAGATTGAAAGAGGAGATTCAGGCGTACGTTCAACATCATCTGTTCAGTCGTCTTTAGTGATGTATCCAATTTGGAAATACGGAAACGAAGAACAACGCAATAAATACTTACCAAAATTAGCAACAGGAGAAATGATTGGTTGTTTTGGTTTAACTGAGCCAGATCATGGTTCTAACCCTGGAGGGATGATCACAAACTTCAAAGATATGGGAGATCACTACCTATTGAATGGAGCGAAAATGTGGATTTCGAATGCACCATTTGCTGATATAGCAGTAGTTTGGGCGAAAAACGAAGAAGGTAGAATCCATGGATTAATCGTGGAAAGAGGGATGGAAGGATTCACTACACCAGAAACACACAACAAATGGTCTTTAAGAGCTTCAGCAACAGGAGAGCTTATTTTTGATAATGTAAAAGTTCCAAAAGAAAACTTATTGCCAAACAAATCAGGATTAGGAGCACCTCTAGGATGTTTAGATTCTGCGCGTTACGGAATTGCTTGGGGAGCTATTGGAGCAGCTATGGACTGTTATGATACTGCTTTGCGTTATTCAAAAGAGCGCATTCAGTTTGACAAGCCAATTGGAGCAACACAATTACAGCAAAAGAAATTAGCTGAAATGATCACAGAAATCACGAAAGCGCAAATGTTAACTTGGCGTTTAGGTGTTTTGAGAAATGAAGGAAGAGCAACTTCAGCTCAAATTTCTATGGCCAAACGCAACAACGTGGCTATGGCATTAGAAATTGCTCGTGATGCACGTCAAATGTTAGGAGGAATGGGAATCACAGGTGAATACTCTATTATGCGTCACATGATGAACCTTGAGTCAGTTGTAACATATGAAGGAACTCACGATATCCACTTGTTAATTACAGGTATGGATGTGACAGGTTTCCCTGCATTCAAGTAATCTAGCTTATACTAAAATAGATAAACTTTATATAAAGAGCTTCTCCTAACCGAGAAGCTTTTTTACTTTTGTATAAATTCTTATAACACCATGAATATACTATCCGTTAATCAATTGATTACTCCCGAACGCAACGCTTTATTACAGCATCCTTTATATCAAAAAATAACGTCCATTGCACATTTGCAAAAATTCATGGAAGGCCATGTATATGCCGTGTGGGATTTTATGTCCTTACTCAAAGCGCTACAGCAAAAGCTCACTTGTACTACTACGCCTTGGTTTGCATCGCCCTATCCGCAAACCAGGTATTTAATCAACGAAATTGTCTTAGCTGAAGAGTCGGATCTTACTCTGGATGGACAGCGTTTGAGCCATTTTGAGATGTATTTTGACGCAATGGAAGACGCTCAGGCGAATACGCAAACCATGAAGGACTTCTTAGTGGAATTGCAAAACGGGCACACCATCGAACAAGCGATTGCCTCCTTAGCAGTTGATCCAGATATTAAAGCGTTTCTCGCGTTTTCCTTTGACGTAATTGCCCAAGGAAAACCACATGAAATCGCCGCTGCCTTTACCTTCGGTCGCGAAGATTTAATTCCCGATATGTTTACTGAAATATTAAAAGGGTTCCAACTTAACTTTCCCGAAACAGATTTGTCAAAATTAATTTATTACTTTGAGCGACACATTGAATTGGACGGGGATGAACACGGGCCCATGGCTATGCAGATGATCACAGAACTCTGTGGAACAGACGAACAAAAATGGCAAGACGTTATTCGCGTTTCCAAAGCCGCACTTGAAAAAAGATATGGTTTGTGGAATGCCATTGAACGCAACATTGAATCAAATTAATTCACTTTATAAATAAAAAACAAGGCTATGAGTACATTAAAAGGAAAAAATGCAATTATCACAGGCGGTGGGCGCGGATTAGGAAAGGCGACTGCACTTGCTTTTGCCAAAGAAGGAATTAACGTGGCTATCACGGGAAGAAACGAGGAGCGCTTAAAACAGACAGTCGAAGAATTGACTGCATTAGGTATTAGAGCGACCTATGCCGTATTTGATGTGGTAGACAAAGAAGCTGTTCAACGCGAAATCGCTAAGATCATTGCTTTTTTAGGTGGCATTGATATTTTAGTAAACAACGCTGGTATCTCTGAATTTGGAAAATTTACTGACATGCCTGCCTCACGTTGGGAAGAGATCTTATTAACCAATGTTATGGGGGTGTACAATGTTACACGAGAGGTACTTCCACATTTAATTGAGAAAAATGAAGGTGATATTTTCAATGTTGCCTCAACTGCTGGATTAAATGGAAACCCGACGACTTCGGCTTATTCGGCTTCTAAATTTGCAGTAATTGGGTTATCTGAATCCCTGATGAAAGAAGTGCGAAAAAACAACATTCGCGTATGTACGTTAACACCGAGTACCATTGCGTCAGATATGTCGATTGAACTAGGCTTAACAGACGGCAATCCCGATCACATTTTACAACCGGAAGATTTTGCGGAACTACTTGTTGCAACGTTGAAACTTCCGCGTAGAGCGATGCTAAAGACAGCTTCACTTTGGACAACAAATCCAGTATAAAATAAGCAAAAAAAGCTACCTCTTTTCGGTAGCTTTTTTTGCTTATTTTTTTTTCGTCTTGTGAATTGCATTTACCAATATGTTAGTACATTTGTACCCGTTTTTATATCGTATAAATCTATGGTTCGCAAACTTTTACGCTTTATCTTAAAGCTTGTGTTGTGGTTCTTTGCACTAAGCATTTTATCTGTTATTTTCTTCCGATTTGTTCCAATTCCCTATACTCCCTTGATGTTCATACGGCTGTATGAGCAAAAAAAGGATGGTCAATCCTTTACTTTAAAACACGATTGGGTTCCGATCGAACAAATCAGTCCGAATTTGCAAAAGGCGGTTATTGTCAGTGAAGACGGTCACTTCTTATCGCATAATGGTTTTGATTTTAAAGCGATTGAAAAGGCAATGAAAAACAACGAAAAGGGCAAGCGCATTAAGGGAGGAAGTACCATCTCTCAGCAAACGGCTAAAAACGTATTTTTATGGCCAGGGCGCAGCTATATTCGCAAGGGATTTGAGGCTTACTTTACGGTGCTTATTGAGCTTTTATGGTCCAAAGAACGCATTTTAGAAGTCTACCTCAACAGCATTGAAATGGGGAATGGCGTCTATGGTGCAGAAGCTGCGGCTCAACACTGGTATAAGAAAAGTGCTGCTAAACTCTCCGTTCAGGAAGCTGCCGGATTAGCTGTTATCCTCCCTAGTCCAAGACGCTACAATCCCGTACAATCTGGTCCTTATGTCAGCAGGAGAAAACAAACAATCTCTAAATACATCAAAGGCTATGGTCCACTTGATTTAAAGAAAGAAAAGAGTAAAAAGAAATAAAATAATACATTTTTCTTTATTTATTTTCATCTAAACTAGATTTTTACTAACTTGTAGTCAAACTTAAATTTATTTGTTATGAAAAAAATTGTATTAACATTAGCGTTAGGTGGATTACTTTTCGCTACATCATGTAAAGACAACAAAACTGCGCCTACCGAGGGAGATACTATTCCAGCAACCGAATTAACGGAAGCGAAATCAGAAGCGGAGCTTAAATTTGAACAAGCGAAACAAGCCCTAGATGAAGCAGTTAAGAGTGGAGACAAAGCGGCAGAAGAAGCAGCGAAGAAAACACTAGATGAGGCTCAAAAGGCTTGGGAGGCAACCAAACAAAAAACGGATGAAGCAGTCAATCACCTAGAGAACAAAGCGGATGAATTGAAAAAAGACGCTGAAAAATCGTTAGATGAGGCAAAAGACAAAGCCAATGAATTAAAAGAAGACGCCAAAGAAAAGGCAGAACAAGCAAAAGAAAATGTAAAAGAAGCGGCTAAAGAAACTCAAAAAGGGTTGGAAAATGCCGCTGATAAATTGAAAAAATAAATAATAGTGAGGGTGTCCCAAAAGGTCACCCTCTTTTGTTTTGTATAAAGCGGGACTTTTCCCTTTGATTAAAAATTCTTTCAATTGACCAAAAGCAGTCAAGAAGAAGACACAACGTATACAGTAGGAAGTAGAATGATTCACTATTGCTTTATCGCTTTAGCTCTATCTTCTTATGCTTATTGGACAGCCCCTTCTTTTTGTAGACATCAAAGGTTTTTCTGTATTTTATCAAAAAACAACTATTTTATCTTTTATTTACCACTCAAATACATGGTTCTTTCTTATTTTTTTCGTAATTTGTAAACAACTAAAAATCAAATACTATGAAAACAAATATTGGTCTAAAAGACGAAGTAAGACAAAAAGTAACGGATGTACTCGCTCGATTGTTGGCAGATGAATATGTACTGTACACCAAAACGAGAAAAGCGCATTATAACGTAGAGGGCATTGATTTTCATTCCATGCACTTATTTTTTCAATCCCAATATGAAGCCACGATTGTAGATGTGGATGACATTGCAGAGCGAATTCGCCATCTAGGTCATTATGCACCAAGTAGCTTAAAAGAATACCTTGCATTAACTCAATTAACTGAATCCAGAGATAACGAAGCAAATGACAGTGCGTCTTGGATTAAAGACTTATGCAAAGATCACGAGGCTATTATTATTTTCCTAAGAGAAAACATTGACCCGATTGATGAAATGAATGACAAAGGGACTGCTGATTTCTTGACGAGTTTGTTAGAAAAACACGAAGAAGCAGCTTGGATGTTACGCGCACATATTAAGTAATATCCTATTGCTTATTTATTATAGAGGTTTGTCTTTAAAAGGCAAACCTTTTTTGTTACTTTTACGGTCAACCCAGAACAATAAAAACAATGAAACGATTGATTATGCTTAGTGCTGTACTGTTGCTACAGTACGCTTGTACGTCTTCGCCCCAAACGGAAACGCAGAAAGCACTTTTATTTCAGAAAAGCTTAAATAAAGAGTTTGCCAATAAAGAGACTTCTCCCTTAGTGCCTGATGCCTTAAAGAAATTCGTGAGTTTAGATTTCTTTCCAATAAATGAGCGTTTTATTATCGAAGCACAATTCACGCGTACGCCAGATGAAGTGCCTTTTGAAATGCCAACCACTACAGAACGCAAACCGATATATGTCAAATACGGTGAAGCTAGTTTTTCACTAAATGGCAAAGAACAAACCTTAGACTTGTTTCAAGATATTAATCTACGCAATCAAAAAGAATACGAAAAGCATCTGTTTCTCCCATTTACGGATTTAACTTCAGGTGTGAGTACGTATGGTGGTGGTCGTTATATTGACCTAGAAATACCCGAAGGAGAAACCATTATCTTGAATTTCAACTTAGCGTATAACCCATATTGTGTGTATAACCCTAAATTCTCTTGCCCTATTCCACCGCCTCAAAATGACATTAATGCGGAGATTAATGCAGGAATTAAAGACTATAAATACTAAACAGCATAAAAAAAACCTCAATCTTTCGATTGAGGTTTTTTTATTATTCTAATTGGTAAAAATTTACTTCAATTTCTTGATACCCATATTGTATAAAGTGAACGCTTGTAAATCAACGTGCTCTTGAATTTGTTGAGCGATTGATTTTCCAGCTCCGTGTCCAGCATTTGTTTCAATGCGAATTAACATTGGATTAGTTCCTTTGTTGTGGGCTTGTAATTCAGCTGCGAATTTGAAACTGTGTGCAGGTACCACACGGTCGTCGTGATCACCTGTAGTAACCATTGTTGCAGGATAAGATTCTTCTTTTACGTTGTGTAGAGGAGAATATCCTTTTAAGTATTCAAACATTTCTTTGCTATCCTCAGCAGTTCCATAGTCGTACGCCCATCCAGCACCTGCGGTAAAGGTATGGTAACGCAACATATCTAATACACCTACTGCAGGTAAAGCTACTTTCATTAAATCAGGACGTTGTGTCATTGTTGCTCCAACTAATAATCCTCCGTTTGATCCTCCTTTAATAGCTAAGAAATCAGATGATGTATACTTATTGTCAATTAGGTATTGTGCTGCAGCGATGAAATCGTCAAATACATTTTGTTTTTGCATTTTTGTTCCAGCTACGTGCCAAGCTTTTCCATACTCACCACCACCTCTTAAATTTGGTACTGCATATACTCCTCCATTTTCTAACCAAATGGCATTAGCAATACTAAATGACGGTGTAAGACTAACATTGAATCCACCATAAGCATATAACATCGTAGGGTTTTTTCCGTTTAGTTCGGTTCCTTTTTTATAGGTAATGATCATCGGAACTTTTGTACCGTCTTTCGAAGTGTAGAACACTTGTTTCGATTCATATTGCGACGAGTCAAACTTCACTTTAGGTTGTTCGTATACGCTTGAAGTACCCTTTTGCACATCTAATGCATAGATTGTTCCTGGCGTAATGTAGTTTGTAAAAGAGTAATACAAGGTAGTATCTTCTTTTTTCCCTCCAAATCCACTTGCTGTTCCGATTCCAGGTAATTCGATTGTTCTAATTTCTTTACCCGTATAGTCGTATTGTTTTACCATTGAAACAGCATCTTTCAGATAGCTTGCAAAAATATAGCCTCCTCCTTTTGTTGGCGACAATACATTTTCAGTTTCAGGGATAAGATCTGTCCAGTTTGCTTGTTGTGGTTTTGCTGCATCTACTGTTACGATACGTGAATTTGGCGCATTGAAATCTGTTTCTATATACAATTTACCATCTTTACTGTCTAATACGCTACTGCTGCTATCAAAGTTGTTGACTAAAGTAACAATTGGACTAGCTGCCTTTGTTAAATCTTTAATGTACAATTCGTTTCCATAAGTTGAATTTGCTGCAGAAATAACCAAAAACTGGTTGTCTCCTGTTACATATCCACCTACATATCTTCTTTTTTGATCTTTACCAAAGATAAGTGTATCGTCTTTTTGAGCAGTCCCTAATTTGTGATAGAACAATTTGTGCTGATCTGTTTTTGCAGATAACTCACTTCCTGCTGGTTTATCGTAGCTTGAATAGTAGAAACCTTCGTTTTTAAACCAAGATACACCACTGAACTTCACGTCAACTAAGGTATCGCCAATGACTTCTTTTGTTTCTGTATCGAGTACGATCACTTTTCTCCAATCACTTCCACCTTCTGAAATAGCATAAGCAGCTTTGCTTCCATCTTCAGAGAAATCAATACTACCTAAAGAAGTTGTTCCATCCGTAGAGAATTTGTTTGGATCTAAGAATACCTCTTCTTTTCCTGCTTCATCTTTACGATATAAAATCGACTGATTTTGCAGACCGTCATTTTTGAAAAAATACGTGTATTTTCCTTCTTTAAATGGAGCACCAATTTTTTCGTAGTTCCATGCTTCTTCCATTTGTTTTTTCAATTGATCTCTAAATGGAATTTGAGCTAAGTATCCGTAGGTTACTTCATTCTGTGCTTTTACCCAAGCTGCAGTTTCTTCAGAACGGTCGTCTTCTAGCCATCGGTAAGGGTCTGCTACTTCAACCTCGAAGTACGTATCAACTACATCTCCTTTTTTTGTTTCAGGATATTGGATATCCGCTACCTGTTCTTTTGCCCCTTCATTTTTACAGGAAATAATCAAAGTTGCTACAAGAAGTGTCATTAACGATTTTCTCATAATAAATAATTCTATTTTTAAATTTCTGTGCAAGTAAATATATTAATAATTAATGCAAAAGCAAGGCGTAAAGCCTTGCTTTTATACAATTATAAACCAATTAATCATTAATGTGCGTGATCGTGGTCATGGTCATGATCGTGGTCGTGATCGTGATCGTGTCCTCCATCTCCTTCACCAGCAGCTACAATCTCAATATTTCTAAATTCCATCGTTTGATTTCCTGAATTGTCCAATACTTTTACCACAAAATGATATTTTCCTGGTTTTGCATTGGCATCAATAACAATCTCATGGTGGTGGATGTTATCGTTTTTCACCCCACCAAGACTCCATGTTTTATTAAATTCAAACGGTTTCCCCTCTGCAGCTGTAGTCTTTACAGCATGGGTATGATTGTCTCCTCCTGTGTGGTTGTGCCCATCAAAATTATTGTGAATATCCACATTATACGAAGCTAATCCGTCGTTATCGGATACGACCATATCAAAGTGAATATCTTTTCCCGCCTCTAATTTTGCTCCTTCTTTTGGTGCGATTAAATCAACTACGGGTTTCTCTGTATCTGTGTTGTTGTCACTTGAACATGAAGTGAAACCAAATGCACTTACTAGTGCTGTTACTGCTAAATATTGTAATCTTCTCATTGTTTTAATTTTTAATTATTGTGTGTGTTTGTTGTTTTGTTGTTTTGTTGTTTCCTCCTATATACATCACACAAACGGCGGACCGCGATTAAAATAAAAAAAATGACTTGGCTGTTTAATGCGTACGCTTATTACATCAATAACAACGGCATTTATAACAAGGGGGACTATAGCAATAGCAAAAGTCGGTACTTCAACAGCTGGATGAATCTTGAATAAGTATTGATCACAATAGTGAACTTTACTTCCGTCGATCCATTCTAAAGCGTGATTTCGCAGTCCATATTCATGTTCAATGACAACATAGTGTAGTAAATTGCTCGTTAGTGGGATAAAAAACACAACCACTAAGAAAAGGTACTTACTAACACTGCTGTTAGTTTGTTTCATTAAAACGGTATTTGGATCATTAATTGAATCGATCGTCCTAGTTCTGGGATTCCCAGCGGTCGATAAAAGCTCATGTGATTCAATATTTTTGCATCAAAAATATTGGTTGCTGTTAGACTTGTTTTCGCTTGTACTTTCCCTAAGTGAATCGTGGAAGAAATTCCAAATCCGTAGCTCTGTGAGCTAGGCGTAATATCTTCTCCTTGTGCAATTCGCTCTTGCTCAGCATACCATTTTCCGTTGACAAAAACTTCTGAATCGCGGAATACATTCCAATCGTTAAAGGTATAGCTCACCTGTCCAAAGAAGTTAGCTGGCGTTGAAAAGGGCAACGGATAATTTCCTTTTTTGCCGTTGTCCAACTGCTTGTTATAGATAAATTCAAAAATTCCTTCAACAGTCAAGCGATCCCAAAAGCGTTGTTGAGCTTTCCATTCAAATCCCGTAATCAAGGCTTTGGATTGTGTGTATTCGTAAATTTGCCCACTATCTGGTAAAATTGAGAACGTACCAGTAGGTTTTAAAAAGATATAATTGCTAAAAAAATAGGCGTAAGGGCTTAGTGTTGTACTAAATGTTTCTGTTTGTAGGGTAGCTCTCAAGTCAACGGCAATTCCTTTTTCCGGATCTAGGTTTGGATTTCCTTTTTCATGGCGAAATGCCCCGTGGTGTACACCATTGGATGCCAATTCAATGGCGGTAGGAAAACGAAAATTAGTTCCAACAGTTGCCGCGAGATTAAAATGCGGTGTCCAATCAAATTTAGCACCAATCATCGCATTAAAGCTCGTGAAGTCGCGATCTTGTTTTTCACTGCGCTGTGCGTAATTGGCTGCTGTTTCGATCGACTGTCCGCGGTCAATCAAATAATCATATAGAATTTCATCGTAAAAAGGCTTCACGTGAACACTTGCGTAGTCTGCGCGTATACCTGCTTCCCAAGTAAGGCGTTCATTGACAAAATACTCGTACATCCCAAAAGCACCTACGCCTATTTTATTAAATTTAGGCAACAAAAAGCCGTATCCTCCGATGGTATTATTCTGGTAATTCTGTTGAATTCCCATTGTTAATTTGTGTTCGTTATGAAACAGATGTTCGTATTTTACTGCGGCATCAAATGTATTCAACACAAATTCCAACTCTAGGTTTGGATTTTTTGTCGGTGGTGTTTGGTTTGAAAAATGGCTGTGAAACAAGCTGCTTTCCTGTCTTTTATTGTTTTGAAAAGCGACTAACACGCTTAATTTTTGACTTGCTGAGAGGTTCCATGTTGCGGTATTAGTCAGCTTAAAATGGTTGACTGATTGGTTGGGCAACTCAATATTGCGGTGATTACCGTCGTCTTGTACAGCAGCTATATTGGGAATGCCGTGAGCACCTGGAAAGAATCCACTTTTATCGTATACATTGCTAATGCTCAATATATTTTTAAAGTTCTCTTCTACATAGCCCACTTGCCCGTATAAGGCTACACTTTTTCCGGCTGTATTTTTCATACGTCCCCCTTCGATGGGAATAATCGTATTGAGGTAGTCAATTTGTTTGATCGGCACGCGATAATCAGCATAGTCTTGTGCGGTTGCTTTGAATTTATAAAAGAAGCGATCTCCTCTTTGTTTAATTTGAACAGAAGCTCCTACAGCATCGTTGACAGACTTGCCATATACAATAGCTTTTCCGTCAAAAGAATGCACTTGTGGTACTTTTTCGTTATTGATTTTAATAACCCCACCAATGGCATCACTTCCGTATTCGATTGCACCAACTCCTTTGATCACTTCTACTTCTTCAGTACTAAGGGCGTCAATTTCCAATCCGTGATCCGCTCCCCATTGTTGTCCTTCCTGTTTGGCGCCATTTTCTGCCACGGCCACACGGTTAAACCCAAGTCCGCGGATCACTGGTTTAGACGATCCTGAACCAATATCCATCGCGTTTACTCCTGCAACGGATTCTAGGGTTTTTGCTAGTGAACCCGCAAATTTTTCCACAAGTTGTTGATTGGATACTCTATCCACATGTTGCACTGTATGTTTTGCTTCACTAGATACTACTACTTGTTCTAGTAAGGTTGTGCTTTCTTTTAAATGCAGGTCTACTTCTTGATTTTCAACTAGGTTAATCGTGGAGCGCAATGTTTCATATCCCAAGTAAGAAACTGTCAATTGATATGTTCCTTTTTCTAGGGGTTTCGCAATAAATCGCCCTTTGACGTCCGTCATAAAAGCTTGATCTCCTAAGGTAATTGTTGCGCCAATTAAGGCTTCTCCATGGTAATCTGATACTCTTCCTTTGACAGTATAGGACTGTGCAAACATACCTAAAGAGCACAACAGCATGATCCATGTACATAGATTTCTCATTGTATCGTGAGGTTTTAATTAATGAAATAGCAGTTCTATTCAGCAATGTGAATGAACCAAAATTGAATAATTAAACCAATACGGGAGGTGCGCGAAGGGAATAGTAAACGTGGGCAAGGGGAACAAAGCGCAAAACAACTTCCGCTTGAACTTCTTGACTCGTTTGGTAAGTGATAGATTGCCACTCCATTTGAATAGGGGCTAATCCTGATGTAGGAATACTGTCACAAACGAAACAATGATCTGTGTGACTGTGATCTTCAGTGAATTGAAGACCTCCATGATCAACACGGCTTTCTGAGTAATGCGCGTGTGTGCGGTGCTCGTTTTCATAGGCAACCGCTGTAGAAATATGTTGATAGCTATGAACCAATTGGAATACGGTGGTAAACATAAAAGCTACCACTAACAATATCCTTGCTATCATTTTTTTTCTACTCATATTGGGACAAATATAGTACAGAATATTTAGTTTGACATTTTTTTGTGTGTTTTTTATTACTAATTCTGTAGCAATACTTGCACAAAAACAGGTCGCAACGATTGCTAATTGCGTTTTCTGTACCTAATTTTAATCAAACATACGCTTTTCTATTGTAGTTCTCTCCGTGCCTTACTATTTACTAACGATTTATTAAATTAATGCTAACACTGATAAAACAAGGCTCAATGCAATTCACCTTTCCGTATTATCAAAAAATTCACTTCGCACAATCAAAAAAAATAAAGGATCTCCGAATAAAGAGAAAAAGTCGTACATTATTATCAACTAAACACAGGATATTCAACCATAAGAAAAAAAACTATTTTACAAAAAGGGAAGATATACTCTATTCAAATAGTGTGTTTTTAACAATTAATACATTTTTACAAAACAAAATTATCTTAACATTAAAACAATAAGACATAAAGCTTCTTTATCTTTGTGTTTCGTCTAAATTTCAAACTAATGAAGAGTAAGTTACTAGGTAGTATTTTAATCATAGCAGGATCGTCCATTGGAGGCGGAATGCTTGCCATGCCGATAACATCTGCGGGTGTTGGTTTTATTGGAACCACTTTACTTTTAGGCGTTATTTGGTTTGCCATGTGCTATACAGCCTTACTGATGGTTGATTTATACGATTACAACGATGCTTCTGCTGGGTTTAATACCTTGACCAAGAAATACGCGGGCTCGTTTATCAATAAACTAGCTGGTTTTAGTTTGATGTTTTTGATTTACGGTCTAACAGCTGCTTATATTTCTGGAGGAGGAACCATCATCAAAACAAATATCGACCTACTTTTTGATACCAATTTTAATACCTATACCGCCATTTTACTTTTTGCACTTGTGTTTGGAGGTATTGTCATCATAGGTACACAATGGGTGGATTGGTTGACGCGTGGTATTTTTATCGCTAAACTCATTTTTCTGGTTCTACTTGTTGTATTGTTGTTTCCCTTTGTCAAACAAGCCAATTTACTGCACAGTCCACTATCTGTTGGTTTGACCATTAGTGCGATTCCCGCCATCTTCACTTCTTTTGGTTTTCACGGTAGCATACCCAGTATTGTGCAATACCTTGACGGCGACAAAAAACGACTCAAACGCGCTTTTATTCTTGGGAGTTTACTGCCTTTGGTCGTCTACCTCATTTGGCAGATAGTCGTTTTAGGCAGCTTAGATCAATTGCTTTTCATGCAAATCTTACAAGAAAACTCAGGATTGAGAGGGCTTATTATGAGTATACGAGAGATCTCACATTCGCCTCACGTGGAAACCTTGTTTAGCCTATTTGCTGCAACGGGATTAGGAACCTCTTTTTTAGGGGTCAGCATTGGTCTTTTTGACTACTATAAAGACGTATTCAAAGTAAAAAACAACCCTGCCTTCATTACGAGTGTAGCAGGAATATTAACCTTTATTCCCCCCTTGCTATTTGCTTTATTTTACCCTGAAGGGTTCATTCTTGCTCTAGGTTATGCTGCAATTGCTGGGGTTATACTAGCTTTGTTCATCCCACAGTACTTATACATTAAGGCCATGGCCTATCACAATAAAAGAATAAGTTTGGGCCAAGGCTCCCTAATGGCTTTTATTTTCTTGCTAGCCGCACTCATCATTGTGGCGCAGATCAGAATAGCTTTGGGTCATTACTAAAACACACCATAAAAACACACCATACCAATCATGAGATATTTAAGGGATCTGGTTTTACTGTTTGCCTTTTTGGGTCCGTTGTTTTCTTATGCACAGGAACAACCCAATCAAGTAAACGACACACTGGAAAAGAAAAAATTTTTTGAGCGGATTATTCACTACTTTGAAGAAGCCAAGAAAGATAAATCACAAAGTGAATTTGACATTTCCTTTATTGGAGGACCAAGTTACTCTGTCGATACTAAATTAGGTTTGGGACTCGTTGCCTCGGGTTTGTATCGCCTAGATCGGGAGAACCTCGACTTATCGCCTTCTAACGTGTCTATCTATACCAATATTACCACTAGTGGTTTCTTTGCTATAGGTGTGGAAAACAATACCATCTTTCCTGATGATAAGTTCAGAATCAACGCAGATATGTCTTTTACCTATATGCCCAGTAAGTACTACGGCATAGGTTATGATGCTGGAGATGCGGGTATTTATTCTAAATACAACGAATATCGCTTATCCCTAAAAGCAGACTTTCTCGCAGAAGTAGTTCCTAATGGATACATGGGCGTTACTTTTGCTGCCAAAAATCTCCGAGGTAGTGAATTTGAAAAAGAAGAATTCCAACCCCAAGAAAACCTGACCACTACCTTAGTTGGAGGTGGACTTATTTTCTCCTATGACACGCGAGATTTTATTCCAAATCCCGAAAAAGGTATTTTCCTTCAATACCAACAAACGTTTTTTTCACGCACTTTGGGGAGTAATATCCACTTTAGTCAGATTGAAACAGCCGCGCGATACTACAAACGCGTTTCTCCTAAAACAATATTGGCCTTTGACTTCAATGGAATTTTCAACAATGGGGATGTGCCTTGGAATATGATGGCCCAAATTGGAGGTCCTCGTCAAATGAGAGGCTACCTCACAGGACAATACCGCGATCGAAAAGAGCTGAATACCCAAGTCGAATGGCGTCAAAAAATATACAATCGACATGGTGTTGTTCTTTGGGGAGGTATGGGAACAGTCTTTGATAAGTTCAAGGCGTTTACTTGGTCTGAAACTTTACCTACTTACGGAATTGGGTACCGATGGGAATTTAAAAATCGTGTAAATATTCGTTTTGACTACGGAATTGCAAGAGGTCAAAGTGGTTTTTACTTTAATATTAACGAAGCGTTCTAAGTACAACTATATGCCTGAAAAAAAGCAAAAAACCAGTCTCCTAAGAAGACTTAGCCATAATCCTGTTGCCTTGTTCTATATTTACTTGTTAGTAAACATGGTGCCTACGGTATATTTTACTTTATTCCAACCCCTTAACCTGTTGGGCAGAGCAACGGTATTCTTATTTCCATTGAGCTTGTACCTCCTTGTCTTTTCCCTTTTTAAAAACATAGGGCGAACGCAGATAATTCTATTTCCTGTTCTATTTATTCACGCGTTTCAAATTGTGTTATTCTACCTTTTTGGCGAAGATGTAATTGCAGTGGACATGTATTTAAACGTTGCAACGACCAACACAACAGAGATTACAGAATTATTAGGCAGTTTACTTCCCTCCATTGGTTTTGTTTGTTTGCTGTACATTCCTACCGTGATATGGGCCAGCCTTCAATGGAAAAGAAAATTATACCTCCCTAAAACAAGTAGACATCGCGCCTTCAATATCGGGGTTCTCCTATTTGTTGCTTCGTTTTTGTTGTCTTTGGGATCACAAAATAAAAACAGAGAGGCTTTTGATTTCATGGTGGATGTCTATCCAGTAAATGCGTATTACAATTTGAATTTTGCCATAAAAAAGTGGGGAAAAGTCAAGGCATATCCGCATACCTCTGAAAACTTTACATTTGAAGCCAAGCGAACTGCCACCGATAGTATACGCGAAATTATAGTGTTGGTAATAGGAGAAACTGGGCGAGCACACAACTGGCAGCTCTACGGTTATGATCGACCGACGAATCCGCTTTTAGCCCAACAAGAACACTTGCTCCTCTATCAAGATGTATTGACACAATCCAACACCACACACAAAAGTGTATCGATGATTTTATCCGACGTAAATGCGGCTAATTACCAAGACATTTACTACAGAAAAGGGATTGCACAAGCCTTTAAAGAAGGTGGTTTTACGACGATTTGTCTTTCCAATCAATCGGAGAACAACTCGTTTATTGAATATTTCACTAAAGAAGCCGACATCTACAAAACCATACGCACAACGGATAGCAAAACACATTTAACGGTAAATCGTCCTGATGAGGAACTCATACCCTTAATGACTGAATTGATTGAAAAAACCCCAGGCAATTTGTTTATCATCTTACACAGCTATGGCTCTCACTTCAATTACAAGGAGCGCTATCCTTCGGATTACCGTCAGTTTACACCGGATAATCTCACAGCGGTAAGTCGCAGACAAAAAGAGCAATTGGTCAATACCTATGACAATAGCATTCGCTATACGGACTATTTTCTTTCTTCCACCTTGGAGGCATTAAAGCAAATTGACGCTGCGAGTATGTTGTTGTATTCTTCAGATCACGGAGAAGATCTCTTTGATGATGATCGTGGATTATTTTTACACTCCTCTCCAACCCCCTCTTACTATCAATTGCATATTCCGTTTTTTATGTGGTTTTCGGATGCGTTTATCGACGCCCATCCTGAGCAGTATAAGCTCGCACAAGCAAGACAATCACAGCCCATCAGCACCCATGTGATTTTTCACACGCTTATCGATGCGGCAGCAATAGAAACCCCTTACCTCAAGTCAGAATTTTCATTGGTGAACCCAGAGTTTAAGATCTTGCCTCGATTGTATTTAAACGATCATGACTTGGCGGTTCCTTATCAAAAAATGAATTTGAAAGAAGAGGATTTTGAGAAAATTAAACAGTTGAACTTAAAAAATTAACCGATATGAAGCTTTATTTACGACTATTTTACTTGGTGCTTGGCCTGCTTTTGTCCACCAATCTATGGGCACAAAAAGAGCGATTTGAGCTATTGCCTTTTGGCAACATGAACCAATGGCAAGTTCGAGAAATCAAGGAATCTCTCCTTATTGGGGGAAATATTCGATACTTGTATTCCATCAACGACACAAAAGACACATTAAAAGACAATACGCCATACAAAAACACGCGTTCCCCTTGGGCAACATCCTCAGTCTTAGCTGTAGTGAGTGGGATTACAAAGGGAAGTGTAACGGTGTTTCCTGAGAAAAGAGGCAGTGGTTTTGCTGCGCGTTTAGAAACAAAAGTTGAACGCGTTAAGGTTTTAGGCCTAATCAACATCAACGTTTTAGCAAGTGGAACGATCTTCTTAGGTGAGATGATTGAACCCATAACCGACACAAAAAATCCGCAGAGTAAATTGGTTACTGGAATTCCATTTACCAAAAAACCAAAAGCACTACAGTTTGACTATAAAGTAACTACAGGCGGAAAATCAAGTCGCATCAACGGTATGGGAAAAGGAACGGAACTCAATCAAAACGACAAAGCAGAGATTCGAGTTTTATTGCAAAATCGCTGGGAAGACAAAGACGGAAAAGTACACGCAAAACGAGTGGGAACAGCTTGGCTCAACTTAACCCAAACACAAAAAGAGTGGAAAAACAACTTCCAACTCCAGATTAACTATGGCGATATTCGAAATCAGCCTATTTACCAAAAAGAAATGGCACTTCGCACAGGAGAGTTTACCGATTATACCCGCAATAGTAAAGGGCAAATGACCGAAATTATAGAAGAAGGTTGGGGAAGTGCAACTGACCCCGTAACTCACCTGATTATTCAATTCTCATCAAGCAACGGTGGGGCTTATATCGGAAATGAAAACAGTAGATTGTGGATTGATAACGTCGGACTAGTATATGAGTAAGTAGTTGACGGTTTACAGAAAATGCAAACCGTCAATTACAACCCGTTAACTATAAACGTTCTCCAGCTTTTGGATCAGCGCCATATTCATTTGGTCCAACAGTACTATCCAAACAAGCGAAGTAAAGCAATACTAAACCTCCAATTCCTGTTAGTGACAATAAGATCCACCATCCGCTTTTTCCTGTATCGTGTAAACGACGAGCTAAAAGTCCAAGGGAAGGCACTAATACTGCTAAACTATATATGATTCCGACAAAACCTACCGGTCCTAAAATCTTATCTACAATTCCAAAAATGATTGAAATAATAAAACTAACTAAGGTGAAAGACCAATATTCTTTACGTCTTACACGTCCATTAAAATCCGTATAGTGATTTTTTAAGATGTTGATAAAGTTTTCTTTTAATGTAGTAAAATTCAATTCCATTTTTTTTTGTGTGTTTAAATTATAAGAGACGAATGTAGACTACTTTCATCAAACCTGCACAAAATTGGATTAAACTTCACTATAAATAGTGAGTTAATTATGGTAAAGTACAATAAAAAAGGACATCCAGCAGGATGTCCTTTTTAGGTACTAAAATGATCTAATATTATTATTTTCTAATACTGTCATGGCTGTGCGTTTCAATCCCATCATTCCATAAGGTTAAGATGTCTGTTGCGACAGCAGCGCCACTTCCAGCTGCAATAGCAAGTTGACTGCGGTGCCCCGCTAACGTACCTGCTACATAAATCCCTTCGGCTACAAGGTGATCTATATTTTTCAATTGAATTCTATTCTTTGCTGGGATTGACTTTTTATGGGGTTCTACGAACTCCATGAGTCCATCGATGGCAAAAGTAGCGCTTGAATTCACAGCGACCACAACCATTCGAGCCTCGTACACCGCTTTATTGGTTTCTATGCTAAACACACCTGCTTGCGCGCGGCTTACCTTGTTTACCTTCTCCCCTTCAATTTGGGTGACGTTTGAATAGATTCTCAGATTATCTTTTGCTTGGGCAAGTAAATCACTTCCTAAAGTTCCTGGTTCAATTCCAAAGGCATTGTTGAATATCGCATCTTGCAGCATGCTCCCCTTTTGATGCATTACAATTCCGATCGACTTCCCTTCCATGAAAGCCTTCTTTGCTGCACTACCTAGAACTTGAGCACAAGAAACTCCAGAAACACCTCCGCCAATAATTAAAACATCATAAATCAACATATTGATCTATTTTGTTTTGTCGTCAATTAACTTTGAAGTTCTGTAAATTAACAGAATACAAACCGCACATAAAAGTGCTACAATCCCAATTATAGCAACTAAACTGTCCCCTTGAAATAAGTTATTAAAATCAAGCATTGTGATATTTAATACAATTAAGGCAGCAACAAATGCAATAATAATGTAACTGAATATTTTCATTATTTCTTAAAAGATTTTAATTCTATTGTCCGAAAGTACAAAATAAAAACCACTCCCTGACTGCTTTAACATTACCCATACATAATTTAACAAGGCGTAAAAGCCGTTCTAAAATCTCATATTGCGCATTTCTGTCAGAGAGATCGTGTAAATAGAACTTTAATTTAGGGGAGACTTATGACATCGGCAAGCGGTCGTTAAAGCAAGTTTCCTCTATATATTTAGAAGTTTAAAAACGGTGGTATACCTTATAGCTAAGGTACTTTCGTTTGGGCAATTTAGTATCATTATAAAATAGAAGTTGCTCGAAGTGAAGGAGTCAACATCCGAGAAAGATTTGTAATTTTGTAGGCTCAAAAATAAATCAACATGTTTCAGATCGGTCAGGCCTTAGTTTCGGAGGATATTTTAGAAAAAGAATTTGTTTGCAACCTTACAGCTTGTAAAGGGCAATGTTGCATTGATGGAGATGCGGGTGCGCCCGTAGAGAAGGAAGAGACGGCCATTTTAGATGAGATATTTGAAACGGTAAAACCCTACTTACGTCCAGAGGGCATTGCTGCGATAGAGCAACAAGGCACTTATATTATAGGTGAAGATGGCGAATACGAAACGCCTTTGATTCACGGCGGAGAGTGTGCCTATGTAATTTACGACAACGGCATGGCCTTGTGTGGTATTGAAAAAGCGTATATAGAGAAGAAAATAGATTGGAAAAAACCAATTTCTTGTCATTTATATCCGATACGCATAAAAGAATACTCGTCTTTCTCGGCGGTAAACTACCACAAATGGCATATTTGCAGCGATGCATGTGCCTTGGGGAAAGAGTTAGAAGTACCGGTTTACAAATTTTTAAAAGATCCTTTGACGCGCAAATACGGTTCGGCTTGGTATGAGGAGTTAGAACTCGTAGCCAAAGAATACTATAAGAAATAAGCTTATTTCAAATAGAGGGTCTGTTGTCCATAGTCGAGAATTGCTTGACCTAAACCAAAAACATCAGACCCTATAATACCGTGTACATTTTTTGTTTTATACTCCGTCAAGGCTGTATTCACATGGCTTAAATCCAACAAGACGAAGTTAAAATGCTCTAATTTCCATCTTCCCATTTGGATATCGTTGTTGTAAGACACTTGGGTCATCATTCCATTGGCACCAGCCCCAGAGGCTCTTGTTTCTGAATCTGAAGTTGTTAACCCAAAATAAGCAGTATGTTGAAAGTCGATGCAACTGTTTGAAGCACCGGTATCGAGAATGAAGTCTCCCCAGATTCCATTTACTTTTACTCGTACAAAAAGGTGATTGGTTCGCGCTATCTTGAAGCGAATTTGTTTATAGCGTTCTTTTTTTAACCAATCTTTATAGTTTTCCATCAATTAAGTTTAGTTTTAATACTTTTTATAAGGTACTTTTGTAATTTGAAAGATACTACTTTGTAGAACATTACCAAAGCATGATTTTTACCGACACTCATACTCATCTTTACTCAGATGCTTTTGCGGAAGATCGCAAAGAAACAATAAATCGCGCAATAACGAATGGAGTTACGCGTTTTTTTATACCTGCAATTGATTCAAGCTATGCTCCGGCAATGTTTGAGTTGGAGGCGGCGTTTCCTGGGCATATTTTTTTAATGATGGGGTTGCATCCCACGGATGTCAAGCCAGAGACCTATAAACAAGAGCTTGCCTTTGTGGAACGAGAATTAGCTCGACGCAAATACTATGCAGTTGGGGAAATTGGCATTGATTTATATTGGGATAAGACCACCCTGTCCATTCAGCAGGAGGCTTTTCAGCAGCAGATACAACTTGCAAAAAAGTATCAATTGCCGATCAATATTCACTGTAGAGATGCCTTTGATGAAGTATTTGAGGTATTAGCGTTAGAAAAAGGAAAAGATCTCCGGGGTATTTTTCACTGCTTCACTGGAACAGCGGAGCAAGCCCAACAAGCGATTAGTTATAACCTCAAATTGGGAATCGGAGGAGTAGCAACCTTTAAAAATGGAAAGATTGATCAGTTTTTACATAAAATACCGTTAGAGCATATCGTATTAGAAACTGATTCTCCGTATCTTGCACCAGTCCCTTTTCGGGGCAAAAGGAATGAAAGTGCTTATATTTTGAACATTGCTGAAAAGCTAGCCGAATTGTATGCACTTCCTTTACAAACAATTGCTGACCAAACTACAGCCAATTCAAAAGCTGTTTTTGGCATTTAATTGTAAGAAAAAGAAACATAACATTTCAGTTTACATAAATATTTAAAACACTAATGTCTAAGTTTGATTCAATACGCCATTATCACGATCATGAGGTCAATGAGGTTTTACAAAAGATCTCCAAACACCCTATGATAAAAGCGTTAATGGGGTTTACTTTCCCTAAAAAAACTGAACAGGAATGGATGGAGGATTTGAGTAAAGTAACCTCAATTCAGCAATTTCAAGAGGAATTTGCCTACCACTCTATTCGTCGAATCTTAGAGAAAAGCTCTAACGGACTTTCGACCTCTGGTTTTGAGAAATTACAAAAAGATACCGCTTATTTATATATATCCAATCACCGTGACATCATTATGGATACTTCACTATTGAATGTAACTTTAAAAGATCACGGGTTGACGATGACGGCTTCTGCTATTGGGGATAACTTGGTACAGAAATCGTTTTTATTGGCATTAGCCAAAGTAAATCGCAACTTTTTGGTGCGTAGAAAATTAACTCCGCGAGAGTTGTTAGAGAGTTCTCGTTTGATGTCAGAATACATTCACAGCTTAATCGTATCGGAAAATCGTTCGGTATGGATTGCACAACGCGAAGGTCGTACGAAAGATGGAAATGACGCAACCAATACGGGAGTTTTAAAAATGATCGGCATGGATGCTGGAGAGGAGAACTTGATGGATTACTTCAAGCAACTGAAGATTGTTCCTGTTTCGATTTCCTATGAATACGATCCAACGGATGCATTAAAGATGCCTCAGCTGTTGGCTATTGCCAATAATGAGACCTACATCAAGGAGAAAAATGAAGATTTCGTCAATCTATACAGTGGGATTATTGGACAGAAGAAAGGCATCCACATCCACATTGGTGATATAATTGACACCGAGCTCGATCAGATCAAAGCCATTACAGAGAAGCCAAATAAACAGCTACAAGCGTTGGCTCAGGTTATTGATCACTCTATTATTACCAATTATCACTTGTGGCCGACGAATTATATCGCCTATGATATTTTAAACAATACCGACAAATTTGCTGCTCACTATAGTGAAAAGGAGAAACAATTGTTTGAGCGTCGTTTAGAATTGAGAGTAAACAAGCAGGAGCAAAAAGTTGTCGATAACTTTTTGGCGATGTATGCAAATCCAGTAGCGAATAAATTGAAATTACAAGATGAATAGCAAACCTTCAATCTTACTCATTTATACGGGAGGAACCATTGGGATGGTGAAAGATTTTAAAACGGGTGCCTTGCGCGCGTTTAATTTCAACCAATTGGTTGAGCGCATTCCAGAGCTACATTTATTGGATTGTGCCATCGAGACCTATTCGTTTGATGTGCCGATTGATTCTTCGGATATGCAACCCGATTTATGGGTGCAGATGGCTAGTATTGTAGAGGAGAACTACGATCGATTCGATGGTTTTGTCATTCTACACGGATCGGATACGATGTCGTATTCAGCCTCTGCGTTGAGTTTTATGTTGGAGAACCTGCATAAACCAGTGGTATTAACTGGATCTCAATTGCCGATTGGCGATTTGCGCACCGATGCAAAAGAAAATTTAATCACAGCCATTCAACTTGCTGCTTTACAAGAAGATAATATCCCAGTAATTCAAGAGGTATGTTTGTATTTTGAGTATAAATTATACCGTGGTAATCGAACGTCCAAGGTTAGTGCGGAGTTATTCAATGCCTTTACTTCACCTAACGTTCCACATTTAGCAGAATCAGGCGTAAATTTGCGCATTAACCATTCGTTATTGTTGCAAAAACCATTATCTTTGCCCCTTTCTGTTCACAAGGAGATGTCGCGTAATGTTATGATATTGCGTTTATTTCCGGGGATTCAACAACAAGTATTGGAAGCTATTTTAGCCATTCCAAATTTAGAAGGGATCATTTTGGAGACGTATGGTTCTGGGAATGCACCGACAGAGCCTTGGTTTTTAGAAACCTTGCGTTGTGCAACACAGAAGGGAATGAAGGTTGTCAATGTGACTCAGTGCTCCAGTGGCAGTGTGATGATGGGGAAATACGAAACCAGTACGGAATTAAAAGAGATTGGCGTTATTTCAGGAAAGGACATTACAACAGAAGCGGCGATTACCAAGTTGATGTTTTTATTAGCACAACCGAATATAGCAGATTTCAAAACAGCTTTTGAGACGCCTATTTGCGGCGAAATGGAAGCGTAAACTAATACAAAGAGAGGTGGCCGAGTGGTCGAAGGCGCACGCCTGGAAAGTGTGTATACGGCAACGTATCGAGGGTTCGAATCCCTTCCTCTCTGCTAGGAAAACCACCAACGGATGTTGGTGGTTTTTTTGTGTTTATATACC